>VAXR01000025.1 GCA_005885165.1 Actinomycetota bacterium | reverse complement strand
CCGTCTGGGCCGAGCTCCGCCATCGTCCCGAGCACGGCTATCCGGCGCTCGGCCGGGGTCTCCGCGAGGTGCTCCAGCGCCGCGCGCATCGACATCGGGTTGGCGTTGTAGCAGTCGTTGACGACCGTTACCCCTCCGTCGAGCTCCACGACCTGCCCGCGGAGCGACGAGAAGCCGACCTCGACGCGCCCGCCCGGGGTCACGCCGAGCGCCGTTGCGGCCGCCACGGCGGCGACCGTGTTCAGCACGTTGTGGGGCTCCGAATAGGACAGCTCGAGCTCGATCGGCTGTCCGCGCGCGTCGATGCGCGCGACCCCGCCCTCGAACGACTCGAGCCGGACGTCGCCGCCCGGGCCGAAGGTGATCGTCTCGAGGTCGTCGCGCAGGTGGGGCTCGAGCAGCGGCTCCTCCGCGGGCACGACGCACGCACCGCCGGCGCGCAGGTCGCGGATCAGCTCCGCCTTCGCCGCGGCCACGCGCTCCACCGTGCCGAGCAGCTCGAGGTGAACCGGGCCGACGTTCACGATCAGGCCCACGTCGGGGTCCGCGATCGCCGTCAGCTCGGCGATCTGGCCGGCGCCGCGCATCGCCATCTCGAGGACGAGCGCCTCGACGCCGCGGTCGGCCTCGAGGATCGTCAGCGGCAGCCCGATCTCGGTGTTCAGGTTCTCGCGGTTCGCGTGGACGCTCGTCCCGGCGCCGCTCAGCAGCGCGGTGAGGATGTCCTTGGTCGACGTCTTGCCGGTGGAGCCCGTGATCCCCACCACGCGGCGGCCGAGCTCGTGGCGCCAGGCGCGCGCGAGCACCTGTAGAGCGCCGAGCGGGTCGGTCGCGGCGATGACCGGTCGGCCGGCCGCTGCCAGGGCCTCCGCGTGCTCCGGGCCTACGAGTACGCCCCAGGCGCCGGCCTCCAGAGCTGCGCCGGCGAACTGGCCGCCGTCCGCGCCGCTGCGCAGGCCGGCGAACAGCTCACCTGGCTCGATCTCGCGGGAGTCGATCGAGGCACGCACCGGACCGGGCTCGGCGGGATCGCCAGCCACGAGGCGACCCCCGGCCGCCTCCGCGATCCATTCGGCCGTGCGGTCCCTCACCCGCGCGCTCCGAGTGCCGAGTGGAGCGCCTCGCGCGCCACGGTCACGTCGTCGAACGGCTCCTTCCGGCCTCCGGCGAACTCCTGACCCTGCTCGTGCCCCTTGCCCGCGATCACCACGACGTCGCCGGCCTCGGCCGTCTCGATCGCGTGGTGAATCGCGCGGCGCCGGTCCACCTCGCGCTCCGCATCGGGGCCCGCGCCGGCGAGCACCTGGTCGACGATCGCCTCCGGATCCTCCGAGCGCGGGTTGTCGGAGGTCACGATCACGCGGTCGGCGAGCTCGGAGGCGACCGCCCCCATCAGCGGGCGCTTGCCCTGGTCGCGGTCGCCGCCCGCCCCGAACACGACGTGCAGCCGGCCGCGCGTGACCTCGCGGGCGGCGCGGAGCACGTTCCGCAGCGAATCCGGGGTGTGCGCGTAGTCGACCAGCACCGCGAACGGCTGCCCCTCGTCGACGGGCTCGAAGCGCCCGGGCACGCGGTCCGCCTCGGCGAGCGCCGCCGCGATCGTCTCGAGTGGGACGTCGAGCGCGCGCGCCGTGGCGGTGGCGGCCAGGGCGTTCGAGACGTTGAAGAGGCCGGGCAGGCGCGTGGTCATCGCGATCTCCCCGTCGGGCGTCGCGCAGGTGAACGCGGCCCCGGCGGCGTCGAACTCGACGTCGACTGCCCGGTAGCCGGCCTCGGCGTGGATGGCGTACGTGACGGCGTCGGGAAGCTCGTCGACCAGCCGCACCCCGTAGTCGTCGTCGACGTTCACGACCGACGCACCGGGCCCGCCGAAGAGCGTGCGCTTGGCCCGGAAGTAGGCCTCCATCGACGGATGGAAGTCGAGATGGTCCTGCGTGAGGTTCGTGAACACGCGGCAGGCGAAGCGGATCCCGTCCGTCCGCCTCAGCTCGAGCGCGTGGGAGGAGACCTCCATCGCGCAGGCGGAGTCGCCCGCGTCGAGCATGCGCCGGAAGGTGCGCTGGAGGTCGATCGCCTCGGGGGTGGTGCGCTCCACCGGCTCCTCCCGGCCGCCGACTATCGAGGTCACGGTCCCGAGCAGCCCAGTGGGGCGGCCGGCCTTCCCCAGGATCGCGCGCGTGAGGAACGCGGTGGTGGTCTTCCCGTTGGTCCCGGTGATGCCCACGACGTCGAGGGTCCGGGTCGGGTCGCCGAAGAACCGAGCCGCCGCGGCCGCCATGGCAGCGCGCGCATCCGGGACCAGCACCTCAGGCACGCCCAGCCCGAGCGGTCGCTCGCAGACGAGCGCCACCGCACCGCGGGCGACGGCGTCGGCGGCGAAATCGTGGCCGTCGGCACGGAAGCCGCGCACGCAGAAGAACACGTCTCCCGGCTCGACGGACAGCGACGAGTAGGCGAGCCCGGAGACATCCACCGCGGGCGCGCCCTCGCCCATCAACTCACGAAGGGTCACGGCCGGGCGAGTGTAATCAGCGCGAGAGATCTACCCGGGCGGGATCCGCAGGTACGGGAGCGCGAACGAGGCGATCTTCTGGAACGCGGGCGCGGCCACCATGCCGCCGTAGATCGAGCCCTGCGGCTCGTCGACCATCACGGCGACGAGCAGCCGCGGATCGCGTGCCGGCGCGAAGCCGATGAACGAGGCCACGAACCTGGTGCTCGAGTAGCCGCCCGGTTCCGGCTTCTGGGCGGTGCCGGTCTTGCCGGCGAGGATGTAGCCGGGGATCTGCGCCTCGGGCGCGGTGCCCCCGGGGCCAAGCACGCCCTCGAGCATCCGCGCCACCTTCCGCGCGGTGTCGGCGTCGACGACGCGCCGTCCTCTCGCCGAGTCGCCGGCGATCACGTGCGGCTGGTGCGCGATCCCGCCGTCGGCGATCGCCTCGTAGGCGGCGGCCATCTGCACCGGCGTGACGGCGAGCCCCTGCCCGATCGGAAGGTTGCCCATCGAGGAGCCCGAGTACTGGGACGGCCGAGGCACGATCCCGGCCGCCTCGCCTGGGATCTCGACGCCGGTCGCGCGCCCGAAGCCGAAGCGGCGCACCCACTTGTCGAAGTTGTCTCGGCCGAGGCGGAGGCCGATCTCGTCGGTGCCGACGTTCGACGACTGCGCGAGGATCCGGGCGACGGTGAGGCTCTCGTAGCCGTGGCCCTCGGCGTCGTGGATCACTCGGTCCGCGACCCGCAGCGAGGGCGGCACCGAGAACACGGTGCCAGGGGTCGCGAGCCGCTCCTCGAGCGCTCCCGAGACCGTGATCGCCTTGAACGTGGAGCCCGGCTCGTAGCTCGCACCCACCGCCCGGTCCTGCCGCGCGTAGGCGGGCGCGTCTCCGAAGTGCTGTGCGTCGACCGGAGGCCAGTTTGCCAGCGCCAGGATGTCGCCGTTCCGCGGATTCAGGACCATGGCGGTCGCGCCCTTCGGCTGGTAGGTCTGCCCCACGCTGTGGAGCACGGCCTCCGCTCGCTCCTGGATCGCGCTGTCGATCGTGAGGCGGATGTCGTGGCCCGGGGTCGACGGCTTGACGTCGACGATGCTCACCGGCTGGCCGATCGCGTCGCTGACCACGCGGCGCCTCCCGTCGGCGCCGTGCAGCTTGCGCTCGCGCGATTGCTCGATGCCGGCCAGGCCGTACCCGTCGGTGCCGACCGCACCGACCAGCTGCGACGCGAGCTCCCTGTGCGGGTAGTGCCGCCGCGGCTCGGTGGTCACGTCGACGCCGGGGATCTTCAGCTTCCGCACGGCGTCGCCCCTGCTCGTGTCGATCTGACGGGCGAGGTAGACGAACCCGCGGCCCGACTGCGTCAGCGCGCGCAGGACCTCGGGCACGGGCCGTCCGATCACCGGCGCTATCCGGCTGGCCGCGGCCCCGGGGTCGTGGACGAGGTGAGGATTGGCGAAGACGGTGGCGGAGTCCTCGGAGACGGCGAGCTCGACGCCGTTTCGGTCGGTGATCGTCCCCCGGCGTGCCGGCACGTGGAGGATCTGCACCTGCTGCGCCGCAGCCTTGCTGCGGAGGCTCGAGCCCTGCACGCCGACGAGCCAGATCGCCCTCGTCCCCGCCAGCACGAGAAGCAGCAGGAAGGCGGTGAACAGCAGGCCGATGCGGCGGTCGACCTTGACCATTTAGATGATTGATTCCGAATCCGGGTGCGGGGGTTTGGGATCAGTCATCTAGGGATGCGGCGCAGCGGCGGCGGTTGGCGGCGAGGCGGGAGTGGCCGAGCGCTGGCCGGCTCCGGGCGAGGAAGCGGCGGTGGGCGGCGCGTACGTGCTGCGCGCGCTCGGAGTCGCGGCGGCGGTGCCCTGCTGCCGGGGTGTGGTCGCGGTGCCGCTCGCGGCGGAGGTGGCGGAGGCGGCGCCGGCGGACTGGGGCGCGGCGGCGCGGCGGGCCGCGAGCAGACCGTCGAGCCAGGGCCGCTCGCTGAGGTAGCGGTAGGCGCCCGCCGGCGGGAACACCATCCCGCGCCGCGCGGCGATCCGCAGTACGCGTTCGCTCGAGTCGAGCGACGCCACGCGCATGCGCAGGGCCGAGTTCTGGCGGTCGAGCGCGCCCGCGCGGGCGCCCGTGTGGGCGATCTCCTGGTTGAGCTCGAGCAGGCTGACGTTGAGGAAGACGATGCCCGCGAGCAGGAGCCCGATGCACCCGACCCACAGGCGGCCGCGGAGGAGGCGGTCGAGCAGGACGCCCGCGCGCCGCTCCACGAACCGAAGCGCCGAGCGCGACGCCGGGGAGCCCGGCTGCTGCGCAGGACGGGTACGCGGGCGAGCGCGCTCGGGGCGTGCCGGAGCCGGCCTCGCGCGCCGCGGTGCGGGGGCCGCGTGTGTTGCGGCCGCCGTCGCCGCCCTTGCCATCAGCCGCTCTCCACGGCGAGCTTGCGGGCCACGCGGAGGCGACCGGAGCCCGCGCGCGGGTTGTCGGCCACCTCGCCGGGCGTGGGGGCCACGGCTCGCTGGGTGCGTAGCTCGGCCTCGGGGCTCCGGCTGCACGCGCACACCGGAAGGTCGGGCGGGCAGATGCAGCCGCGGGCGCGCGCCGCTAGGAAGCGCTTCACGCGCCGGTCCTCCAGGGAGTGGAAGGAGATCGCGGCGAAGCGTCCACCGGGTCGCAGGACCGCCCAGGCCGCCGGCAGGACGTGGTCGAGGGACGCCAGCTCGTCGTTCACCGCGATGCGGATGGCCTGGAAAACGCGCTTGGCGGGGTGGCCGCCTCCGAAACGGGCCGGCGCGGGGACCGCGCGCTTGATCGTGTCGACCAGCTCGTTCGTGGTCTCAATCGGCGCCTTGGCCCGGCGGCGTGCAATCGCCCGCGCGATCTGCCGCGCGAAGCGCTCCTCGCCGTAGCTCGAGAACAGCTGTGCGAGCCGCCGCTCGTCCCACTCGTTCACCACCTGGCGGGCGTCGAGCTCCTGGCCCGGATCCATCCGCATGTCGAGGGGCGCGTCGTAGGAGTACGAAAAGCCGCGCTCCCACGCGTCGATCTGCATCGAGGAGATCCCGAGGTCGAGGTAGACCATGTCGGCCTCGATCCCCTCTTCCAGCAGCCGCTCGAGCGCGTCCGCATAGTCCATGCGCATGAATCGGGTGTCGCACTCGACCTCGCGCGCGAAGGCCTCGAACCGCTCCTCCGCGGCGGGATCGCGATCTACGCATACGAGCATCCCCGCCGGACCGATCCGCCCGGCCACGAGCCGTGCGTGCCCGCCGTCGCCGAAGGTGCAGTCGATCGCGGTCTCGCCCACGTGCGGATCGAGGAGTTCGATCAGCTCGCCGGCCAGGACCGGGACGTGGGTGCGTGTCATGTCAAGAAGGATGGTCAAGGCTCTCGGCGATCTGCTCGATCTCCCGCGTCACGTCCTGCTGGGCGCCCGCCCAGCGGGCCCGATCCCAGATCTCGACGTGGTCCTGATGGCCCACCACGACGACCTCCTTGTCGATCCCCGAGTGGTCGAGCAGCGACTGGTTCAGGGTGACCCTGCCCGCGGAGTCGAGCTCCGCGTCGAAGGCTCCGCCGGCGAAGAACCCGATCACCTTGCGCGCGCGTGGGCTGATCGGGTTGAGCTCCCCCACCACGCGATTCGTGAAGCTCGTGAAGGCCTCGGGCGTCCAGACCGCGATGCAGGGGTCGAGCCACCTGACCAGAACAAGTCCGTCGGAGAACGCGGCGCGGAACTTGGCGGGGACGTTGAGCCTGTTCTTCGCGTCGAGCGAGTGATCGAAGTGCCCGCGGAACGCCAATCTCTCCGGTTTCCCTCGTCATGTGCGGGGGCGGTGTTGCGGACCGGAGTGGCGGAGTGGGAGGAGCCCCGCCACCCCGGTCCTGTTAAGGCCGCGCCACTATAACCCACTCTCCCCCACTCTGCAACACCTTTCACCACTCGGTGCCCTGAGAGGGATCTTGGGTGGCGGGGTGGGCGCGGTCGAGCGCAGGCTCGTTCTTTCGCCGGAGGCCGGTCGTGGAGCGCGATTGCGGGGACTCCCCGGCTCGTCTTCCGTCGCCCGCTCCGCGGGGCGATCCGTTGCAGCTCGGCCGCCTGACAGCCAAATTGCGCTTAGACGGGCGGCCATGGGAGTCCGCTCGGGTCCGCCGATCCGAGCGTCGCGTCTCCTGTTGGGCGACAAAAGGGGTGATCCCTTACGGGGTCACGACCCTGCGGCGTTTCCGCGGAAACGTGGGTCTGGGGACGAGCCCTAGCCCACCGGCAACCCCCCACCCCCCAGGAACGCGGCCGCCAGCGCCGCGGCGACCACAAGCAAGACCGACGGCACCAGAAGCAGCGCGACCACCAGCTGGATCTTGGGTCCAGCACGCGCCGCCTCCTCCTCGATCGCTCGCCGGCGGGCCAGGCGGGCGTCGCGCGCCTGTGCCGCAAGCGTCGCCGACAGCGGTGCGCCGTGCCGTGCCGCGCGCATGAGCGCCGCGTGGAGCGCACTCACCTCCGGTAGCGGCAACCGGTGCGCGGTCCTGCCAAGCGCGTCCTCGAGGACGACGCCCAGCTCCACCTCCCGCCCCACCCCGCGCCACTCGTCCGCGAGCGGGCCCGCGGCACGTTCCCCGACCGCGGCGAGCGCCGCGACCGGCGAAAGGCCGGCCTCGATCGACACGCGCAGGAGGTCGAGCAGCGCGGGGAGGTCCCGCCGCACGCGGCGCGCTCGCTCGCGCGCTCGGCGGGCGAGCCACCAGTCGGGAGCGAGGAAGCCCGCTACCGGGCCTGCAAGCGAGATCAAGATGCCGAGCCTCCCCGGAGCTGGCGCGGAGAGGAGCGCCGCGATCAGCGCGCCGGCGAGCGCCCCGCCGAGCTTCGCCGCCATCACCTCGCGCACCGCGAGTCGCCCGGGCGCGCCAGCGGCTGCGATCCGCGCTGCGAGGCCGGCGGGCGCACGAGCTCGCACCAGTGGCCGCAGCCGGTGCCCAGCCGCCGCCATCAACCGAATCGCGAGCGGACCGCGGTCGCCCCGCGGCTGGGGCGGACCCCGCAACGTGCCAAGCCCGCCGACCGCGAGAGCGCCTGCGATTCCCGCCAGCGCTGCCGCGCCGGTCACACCCGCACCCGCCCGAGACGGCGTATCAGCACCGCCGCGACCAGCTGCATCACGAGCGCCAGGCCACCGAGCCACGCGGTAAGGAAGGACCCGGCCAGATGCGCGAGGTAACCGGGGCTCGCGAGCTCGGCCAGCAGCGCGCCGCCGAGCGGCAGCAGGACGACGATCACGCCCGTGAAACGGGCCTGCGCTGTCGCGGCCCGAGCATCGTGCTCCAGCCGTGCGTGATCCTCGAGCGCCCGCGCGCATTCCCGCAGCAGCCCGGCCAGGTCGCCGCCCGCGCCACGCTGCAGCAGGCTCGCGGCAACGATGGTGTCGACGCCGTGCGAGCGCACCCTCGCGCACATCGCCTCGAGCGCGTCCTCAGTGCGCGCTCCGAGCGCAAGCTCGCTCGCGACGCGTCTGAGCTCGACCCCCGCTTCGCCGTCGAGACCGCTCGCGGCTGCCACGATCGCCCCACGCAGCGAATGGCCGCCCGTCAGCGCGTCGGCGAGGGCGCCGGCCATCGAGGCCGCTCCGCGGTCGACCGCATGCCTGTACCGCTCCCGTCCCGAGCGCAGGACCCTGGAGACCGCGAGCGGCCCCACGGCCCCGACGCCGATCGCCGGCACGAGACCAAGGACCAGCCAGCCCGCGACGAAGGCCGCCAGCGCGCCAGCCGCCAGCAGCCTGCGGCGCTCCCTGGCGCCGGGGTCCCGCCCCTCGCGCCCGGCTCGCAGGACGATGTCGACGAGCGCGGCGGCTCCCGCGGCGAGCCGCGGAGCGCGGCTGCGGACGACCGCGGCGGCCTCGCCGGCGAGACGCACGCCGCCAACCGCGCCCAGCGCGCCGGCCGCAAACCCGAGCACAAGCAGCCGCGTCACGCCGCCGCCCCGACGAGCTCGAGCCGCGCCGCCAGCTCGCCTCCTCCCGGCGGGCGCCACAACGGCCTCCCCCGCCGCAGCCGGTAGAGCTCGCGCGTCCCGGCGCCGCCGGGCGCTCGAACGACTTCCGCCACCGACTCGACCCGCCGCGAGCCGTCGGCCGCGCGGGCCTGATGGATCACGAGGTCCAGGGCGCCCGCGACCTGCTCGCGCACCGCCCGGTGTGGCAAACCGAGGCCCGCCATCAGCGCCAGCGTCTCGACACGCCGAAGCGCGTCCTCGGGCGAATTCGCGTGCACGGTGGTCAGCGAGCCCTCGTGGCCCGTGTTGAGGGCCATCAGCATGTCGAGCGCCTCGGCGCCGCGCACCTCGCCGACCACGATCCGGTCGGGCCGCATCCGCAGCGCGTTGCGCACGAGCTGCCTGATCGTCACCTCCCCCCTCCCCTCCACGTTCGCCGGCCGCGACTCGAGCCGCACGACGTGCCGCTGGCGGAGCCGCAGCTCGGCGGCGTCCTCGATGGTCACGATGCGCTCGCCGTCGGGGATGGCGCCGGACAGCGCGCCGAGCGTGGTCGTCTTCCCCGAGCCGGTGCCTCCGCTCACGAGCACCGCCGCACGCGCGGCCACGCAGCTCGCGAGGAAGTCGGCCAACCCGCGCGGCAGGGTGCCGTTCCCAACGAGATCGTCGAGCGAGAACCCCATGGTCCGGAACTTCCTGATCGTCAGGCAGGGACCGTCGAGCGCGAGCGGCGGGATCACGACGTTGACCCGGGAGCCGTCCGGCAGCCGCGCGTCGCACAGCGGCGAGGCCTCGTCCACCCGGCGGCCGAGCGGCGCGAGCACGCGCTCGATCGAGTGCATGAGCTCGGCCTCCGCGCCAAACGACAGCCCGGTGCGCTCGATGCGGCCCGACCGCTCGACGTAGACATCGCCCGGTCCGTTGACCATCACCTCGTCGACCGCGGGATCGGCCAGCAGCGGCTCGAGCGGTCCCAGCCCGGTGGCGAGCCGAACGACGCGCGCAGTGAGCGCCTCGCGCTCGTCGACGGGAAGCGCCGGCGCCTCGCTGTCGACCAGCTCGCGGACGTCGTCGACCAGCGATCCACCCGAGCCGGCGCCCGCCGCCGCGCCGTCCCGCGCGCGCTCGATCAGCCGGCGCCGGAGCGCCTCGGCGAGCTGCTCGAGCGGGTCCACGAAGCGAGAAGTGCCGGGACGCCCGAGGTTCGCCCCGGACCGTGGCGCGCCACACTTTCAACAGCAATGGGACAGGCAGAGCTTCTAATCGCCGGACTGCTGGTCGCCGTGGCCGGCCTCAGCGCGCTCGCGCGCCGGCTCGCGATCCCCTACCCGATGGTCCTGGTCGTCGGTGGGGCCCTGTTCGGCTTCGTGCCGGGGCTCCCCGAGGTGAAGCTCAATCCGAACGTCGTGCTCGTCGTCTTCCTGCCGCCCCTCCTCTACGGCGCAGCGTTCTTCGCGAACCTGAACGACATCCGCGCCAACCTGCGCGGGATCACGCTGAGCTCCGTCGGGCTGGTGCTCGCGACGATGGTCGTGGTCGCGCTCGTCGCGCACGCGCTGATCGGCGGCCTGTCGTGGGCGGCGGCCTTCGCGTTGGGGGCCGTCGTATCCCCGACCGACCCCCTCGCGGCCGCCACGATCATGCGGCGCCTCGACGTGCCGCGGCGCCTGATCAGCGCAGCCGAGGGCGAGGGCCTCTTCAACGACGCCACCGCGCTGGTCGCCTACCGGCTTGCGGTCGGCGCCGCGGTCGGCAGCAGCTTCTCGCTGGTGCACGCCGGCCTCAAGTTCGTGGCCGGGGCGGCGGGCGGCATCGCCATCGGGCTCGCGGTCGCTTGGACCATCGCCTGGATCCGCGAGCGGACGAGCGACGCCCAGGTGAGCATCACGATCTCACTCCTCAGCGGCTACGCGGCATTCATCCCCGCCGACGCCCTCGGCCTCTCCGGGGTCCTCGCCGCCGTGACCGCCGGCATCTACATGGGCATCAAGGGCCCGAGCATCATCGCGCCCCGCACGCGCCTGCAGGGCTTCATGGTCTGGGACATCCTCGACTTCCTGCTGAACGCCGCGCTGTTCGTCCTCGTGGGCCTGCAGCTGCGCCAGGTCGTGAACGGGCTCGGCGGCACGTCCGCCGCGACGCTCGCGGGGTACGCAGCCGCCGTCAGCGCCGTCGTGATCGTGATACGGCTGGTTTGGTTCTTCACCGTCCCGTATCTGATCCGCGCGATCGACCGGCGCGAGAGCCAGCGCCAGCGCCGCGTCGGGGCGCGTCCGCGATTCGTCGTCGCCTGGAGCGGCATGCGCGGGGCGGTGTCGCTTGCCGCCGCGCTGGCGCTGCCGCTGCACACGCACGCGGGCGCACCGTTCCGCGACCGCAACCTGCTGATCTTCCTCACCTTCGCCGTCATCTTCGCCACGCTCATCCTCCAGGGCTTGACCCTTCCGGCCGTCATCCGCGCCCTAGGCGTGACGGCCGACGAGAGCGAGTCGGACGAGGAGCTGCGCGCGCGCCTCATAGCGACCAAGGCCGCGCTCGCCCAGATCGACGCGCTGGCGGAGGAGGAGTGGACGCGCGACGACAGCGTCGACCGGATGCGCCGCGCCTACGAGTACCGCAAGCGGCGCTTGGCTGCGCGCGCCGGGAAGATCGAGGACGACGGCTACGAGGACCGCTCGCTCGCCTACCAGCAGATGGTGCAGAGCGTGCTGGCGGCGCAGCGCGATTCGCTCGTGCGCCTGCGAGACGAGCGCGAGATCTCGAACGAGGTGATGAACCGCGTGATACGCGAGCTCGATCTCGAGGAGTCGCGGCTTGAGATCTGAGGATCCAAGGGTGTAGCGTCCGCACCGAGGATGGAGAGCTACGACTACGTGATCGTCGGCGCCGGCTCCGCCGGCTGCGTGCTCGCCAACCGCCTCAGCGCCGAGCCGGGAGTCCGGGTGCTCCTGCTGGAGGCCGGCGGCTCCGACCGCAAGATGAACATCCGGATACCGGTCGGATTCGCCAAGCAGTTCCGGACGGACCTCGACTGGAACTACACGTCGGAGCCCGAGGAGAGCCTCATCGGCCGCTCGATGTACCTGCCGCGCGGGCGCTCGCTCGGCGGCTCGAGCTCGATGAACGCCATGATCTACATCCGCGGAAACCGCGGCGACTTCGACGGCTGGGCCGCGAACAGCGCGCCCGGATGGAGCTACCGCGAGGTCCTGCCGTACTTCAAGCGCTCCGAGCACAACGAGCGCATCCAGAACGCGTACCACTCCCAGGGCGGCGAGCTGAACGTGGCCGATCCGGTCTGGAGCAGCACGCTAGCGCCGCTCTTCGTCGAGTCGGCAGGCGAGGTCGGCATCCGCGCGACCGACGACTTCAACGGCGCCTCCCAGGACGGCGCCGGGATGATGCAGCTCACGCAGAAGCGCGGCCGGCGCTGGAGCGCGGCGGATGCGTTCCTCCACCCGGTCAAGGACCGTCCACGCCTCGAGCTCCAGACCGGGGCGACCGTCCGCCGCGTGCTTATCGACTCTGGGCGCGCGACCGGGGTCGAGTACGAGGTCGAGGGATCGGCTCGCACGGCGCGGGCCGACCGCGAGGTGATCGTCTCCGCGGGCGCATACAACTCGCCGCAGCTCCTCATGCTGTCCGGCGTCGGCCCGGCAGATCACCTGCGCGAGGTCGGCGTCGAGCCGATCGTGGACAACGCGCACGTCGGGTCGCACCTCCAGGACCACCCGCTCGCGACCACCACCTACGAGTGCCGCGACACGGTCACGCTCTTCGACGCGACCAACCCCAAGTACCTCGTCCAGTACATCGTCGGTCGCGGGCGCGGCAAGCTCAGCTCGAACGTGGCCGAGGCGGGCGCGCACGTGCGCGTCGCAGACGACGCCCCGTGGCCCGACTTCCAGCTCCTCTTCGGCGCGGCGTACTACTTCGACAACGGCTTCCGCGCCTACCCCGGGCACGCGTTCACGCTGGGGCCGTCGTTCGTCCGTCCGGTGAGCGAGGGGGAAGTCCGCCTGCGCTCGCCCGACCCGCACGACCCGCCCGCCATCCACCTCGGCTGGTTCCAGGATCCGGCGGAGATGCGCGCGATGGTCGCGGCGGTGCGGCTCGCGCGCGAGATCGCGGAGACCGGGCCGCTGGCCAAGGCCGCCGTCCGCAACCTCGATCCGGGGCCGGGCGTGCGCAGCGACGAGCAGGTGGAGGCCTGGCTGCGCGCGGAGCTCCAGCACACCTACCACCCCTCGTGCACCTGCCGGATGGGGGACGAGGACGGCGGCGTGCTCGACCCGGAGCTGCGCGTGCGCGGCGTCGAGGCGCTGCGCGTCGTCGACGCCTCGTCGATGCCGCGCATCACGAGCGGCAACACCAACGCGCCGACGATCATGATCGCCGAGCGCGCCGCCGACCTGATCCTGGGCCGCGAGCCGCTCTCGCCGGCGGAGGTCGAGGCCGCCGAGCCGGCTCAGGTCACGGCAGCGACCTGACCGCGCGCCGCGACTGCCACAGCGCCGCCTCCCAGTTGCGCTGGGCATCGCCTGCCGGCATCCACGACGGCAGGTTCACGGCCAGGTGCTCGGCGAGCGCATTCGCGTACGGCTCGTACGTGCGGCGCAGCTCGGTGAGCCGCATGCGCGCCGACTCCTCGTCGGTCAGCTCGAGGTCTCGCTCCGCGAGCTCGCTGCACAGCTCGTGCAGGACGGCATCGGGCAGGCGGTCATCCGCGGGCGAGTGTGGGGTGACCCGGAAGGTGTAGGCCAGGTCGGCCAGCGCGTGGCGGCCGATGGCGAACGTGAGCTCGCCCGCGTGCGCGGCGGGAGCGGGCGCGGTGGCCATCGCGAACGCGGAGGTGTCGACGACGGTTGTCAACGCGGCCAGCCAGCTCTGATTGAGGTGCTGCGAGCGGTAGTACCCGAGGATCGGGTAGGAGAGATGCGTCTCCATCAGCTCGGCCGCCCAGTTGTCCCACTCGCCGAGGTATGTCGCGATCTCCTCCCAGCCGCCGCGGTCGGCGGAGCGCATCAGGATGGCGCCGGCGCTCGGCGGCGATCCGGCGCGCGGGTCGAGCTGCGACACCACGACCTCCCGGCGCGAAAAGGAGTCGTAGAGAGCCGGCAGGTAGCCGATCACGATGAAGAGGATCATCAGGCCGGTCGCGGCCTCGCCGAGCATTACGACCTTGGAGAACGCGGTGTGAGGCGCAACCCCGCTCGAGGCGCTGAGGAACGCGCCCCCGCTGAAGTAGAGGTCGTCGAGGAAGCTGCCGCTGCCATGCGACACGACGTGCGAGCCGCCGGCCCATTGCAGCGCGGCGAAGCCGACCACCACTCCTAACGCCCAGAGGATCACGATCCCGAACAGGCCGAGCGGGCCGAGGATCCCGAGGAAGCTGTCCCCGGCGCTCCCCGGGAGCCGGCGCGCCAGCGCCCGTCCGGGGATCCACGTCATCGCGAACACCCGCCGCGCGAGCCGGACGCCGCGCTTCACGCGCCGCGGAAGCACGAGCACGACGAAGAACTCCGCGAGGTTCAGCAGGATCAGCGCCGCGCCCAGGGCTCCGACGAGAACGTGCACCCCGCCCAGGGTGGCAGATCGGGTTCCGGAGCCGAGGGTCGCGAGCCGGGCTCAGCCGTGCCCGCGGGCGTAGGGCCTGAGCGGCGGCTCCGACCGAACGCCCGGGTGGCGCTCGAAGGCCTCGGCGGCGTGGGAGTAGAGCGCAAAGTTGCCGTTGAAGGCGCTCTGATAGGTCTCGCCGGGGACCAGCTGGCGGGTGCACACGTCCCCCGGCAGCCGGGAGACCTTCGCCGGCCCCGGATGCGTCAGCGCGTCGATCACCACCGCCCACACCACGCCGTCGTCGAGCTCGCCGACGTGGTGCACGGGTCGCCCGGGACAGACGTCCTGGACGCGGACGTTCGAGGCGCCGCGCAGGGCGGCCGTCGGCACGGGCTCCGACGGCTGCACGAGCTCGTCGGTGTCGCTGAAGATGCTCGTGTACGAGATCGCCCCCGGCGTCTCGTCAACGGAGTTCAGCGCCGCGAGGAAGTGCGAGTGCGAAGCCATCTGCCAGACGGCCGGCCAGCAGTTACCGCTCGCCACGCATGCGTCGGCGCCGACCACGCCGTGGTGCGGGCCGGCGAGTGAGATGTAGTCGTCAACGCGCGGCCGTACGCTTCGCGGCCACCAGCGGATCGCCCAGCGCGGCTCGAGCGTGCCCTGGCTGTGGCCGATCACGTCGACCTTCCGACCGGTCAGGCTGGCCATACGGCGAACCGCGTACACGACGTACTCGCTCGCGGTCTGGATGTCGCCGAGCGCGTCATCGGGGAGGCGCACGGTGCACACCGTGAAGCCGGCGGCCGGCAGGGCGCGCTCGTAGCTCCAGCTCCAGGTGTCCACCGCGTTGCGGCGCCCGCCGCGGTGGAGCCTGCGAGGGCACTGCAGCGCCCGCTGCAGTGCCCTCGCTCGGGTCCTTAGCGCGGGTTCGCGCTGATTTGCCGCCGACGCCGACCCCGCGCAAAGGAGCGCAAGCGTGGCCGCCGCCGCGAGGCAGACGCCGATGCGGCCGGACGCCCTCAACACCCGCCCCCACAGTCGCTCCACACGAGTGGGCTCTTCCGGAGTGAGCCCGGACCCGTCATCGGGATGTCGACGTAGGAGCCGCTCGGGCCGCCGCGCTGGAGCTCGTAGACGGCGCCCACGAGCCCGGCGAGCTGGGCGGGCGAGGGATGCAGATGCGTGGCCGCTGTGGCGACAGTCACGCGCAGCCGGTGCCCCGCCGCGATCCTGGCGAGCGTCGCATAGACCTCCACCTCGACCGGCGTCGCCGCGCCCGGTTGCAGGGGCCGCGCGGCCGCCCGCGTGTACGGGTGATACGGGAGCACTGTGCCGCCGGGCAGCCGCCAGCTCATCGCCCGGTCGACCGCACGGTTGGACGCGAGCAGCGCGCCGGTGGTGAGCGGCCGCGAGGCCCCTCCGGGGTCGATCGGCCCGGCCACGGTCACCGCGCGGCGCATCGGGGGCGTCGTGTAGGTGAGCGCGTTCGCCTGCGTCGTCCGGTCGTCCTTCGCGCATGGGGTGTTCGGCAGGCCCGCGAGGGCCGTCACGTAGCCCACGAATCCCGTGTTCCACTGGTCGGCCTGGTTGCTGCACGGGCTCGTGGCGTCGGACCAGGCGATGCGGTCCGATCCCGAGCCACGCGGGGCCGTCGCCGCGAGCGAGCCGTCGTTCAACGAAGCGGCGGTGCCGGTCCTGCCCCCGGCGAGCCAGAGGCGGCGGACGCGGGCGCTCGCGAACGGGTAGCGGCCGGCGTCGACCCAGCGCCCGGCGCCTAGCTCGTAGGCGTGCAGCGGCGAGCGCGTGCTCGCCATCCCGGGCCGCCTGCCCTTGAGCCAGGTGTCGAACCAGCGGAGCAGGAGGTTCTGCAGCGGGCGGCCGAGCACGACTGCGTTGTGGTAGGCGGGCCCGATAACCGCCTGGTAGCGGGCGGTCGGCCGTTCGCCGGCCAGCATCGGGCCGAAGGGCGCCGCCACGTGCCCGCCGCGCCGGCCGTGCGCGCGCGCGTAGAGATTCTGGAGCGCCGCGTAGTCGAGCACCACGCCCCGCTGGTAGACGTCGTTCCACCCGCTCACGAGCAGCGCAGGCACGCTGTCGCGGACCACGCCGGCGAGGAAGTTACGCGGCGCGCGCTGCTCCCAGAATGGCCCGTCGAACGCGCGCGGGCCGCCGGTGTCCACCTCGGCGTCCATCGTCGCGTCGAGCTGGGCGAGGCGCTGCGCCCGCGTCGCGGGGTGGCGGACCAGCGCGCTCGGATCGGCCGCCGGCTCGTCGGGCGCGGCGAGCGTCATCGTGGTCCGCAGCGTGTCCCAGACCGCCGCGAACTCGACGTTCGGTATCCCGCCGCCGAACGCCAGGTCGCGGTAGAGGTCGATGCCCGCCGCCTCTGGCGCGATCGCGCGCAGCGGGGAGTGCCTGCCGATCAGCCCGGCCGTGTAGATCTGGTTCAGGCCGACGTATGACGATCCGGCCATTCCTACGCGGCCCGTCGAGCGCCGAAGGCGCGCCGCCCACCTCACGAGCTCGACACCGTCGCGCAGCTCGCGCGGGCCGAAGAGCTGGAAGTCGCCGTCCGAGGAGCCCGTGCCGCGGACGTCCGCCACGACGTCGACGTACCCGTGGCGGACGAGCCACGGATAGAAGCCGTCGCCCCCGTAGGTCGAGCCGCCGGTCGCCTGCGTCGTCACGCTCGAGCGCTTGCCGTAGGGCGTCATCGAGAGCAGCACCGGGAAGCGGCCGCTCGCCGGGGCGCCGGTGCGGAGGTTCGTCGGGTAGTAGACGTCGACGGCGAGGCGAGTGCCGTCCGACATCCGGACCGCGTGCTGCACGGGCTGGCTCACGCCATAAGGCAGACCGGCCCCGGCAGCGGCCGCCGGGCTCGGCGCCAGGGCCGTGCCCGACACGGCGATGCAGAGCGCGGCGGCCGTTGCCGCCCACCGAGTCCGTTTACGTTGACGCACCTCCGGCCCCTCCGGTGCGACTGTCGTTCCCCGCGGGCGGCCGCGGGAAACGCCTACTTCTCGGGCGGGCCGCGCAGCGCCGAGGCCGCGACGTCGTCCCCGAGCGGCGCGTCCAGCTCGATCCCGGCAGTCTCCGCGATGCGCGCCACGCCCATGTAGTAGGAGATCACGAGGAGCAGCTCGACGACCTCGCGGGGCGAGAGGCCATGGTCGAGCAGCGCGGACAGCGCCCCGTCCGAAGCGCGCACCTCCTGCACCGCCTCGGTCGTGAACGCGAGAACGGCGCGGGTCTGCTCGTCGAGCGCGCCGTCGTCGAGGTCGCCGCGCTCGATCGCCGCGATCTCCTCGTCGCTCGCCCCGACCGCGCGCGCGATCGGCACGTGCTGCACCCACTCGTACTCCGCCCGCTCGAGACGGCCGACACGCAGGATCGCCAGCTCGCGCAGGCGTGGATCGAGCTCGAGCGACGAGAGGAGTGCGCCGCCGAGCGCGAGCCAGGGGCGGAACGCCGTCTCGGCGTTCGCGACCATGCGGAAGACGTTCAGCGGCGGCAGCGCTTCGAGTGTCTCGCGCACCCGCTCCGGAAGCGCTTCGGGGTCCGCGTAGGGCAGGCGGGCCATCGGGCTCCTCTCTTCGGGGCGCCGCAGGTTACGGGAGAACCGACTCGACCCAGCCGGCGAGCTCCGCCAGGTGACGCGGGTCAACGCCGTGCGCCGTCGGGTACTCGTCGTACCTCACGGCGGCGCCCGCGCCCTCGAGCAGGTCCCGCGCCTGCCTCCCCCACTCCACCCCGATCACCGGGTCGTGGGTGCCGTGGCCGATGGCGACGGGATAGCCGTCGAGTCCGTCGAGGTCGAGCGAGAAGCCCTCGACCGTGGGGATGAAGCCGCTCAACGCGACGATGGCGGCCGGCCGGGGGCGCCTGGCCCCGAGACCCAGCGCGTACGACATCACGGTCCCCTGCGAGAACCCGCCGAGGATCAGCCGGTCGTGCGACAGCCCGTGCTCCGCGAGGAACGCGTCGAGCCAGCCGGACGTGACGGCAAGCGTCGAGCGAAACGTGTCCGGGTCGGGGAACCCGACGCCCCGCGAGATGTACCAGTGAGCGCCGCCCGGCGGGAGGGTGAGCGGGGCGCGCGGTGTCACCCCCACCAGGCGCCGCCGCGGATCGAGCACGCCGATCAGCGGCTCGAGGTCGTACTGATCCGTGCCGCGGCCGTGCAGCATCACGAGCGCACCCTCGGGCTCGCCGGCGCCCGGCCGCACGACGTGCTCGAGGGCCGCCGGTCCGTTCGTCACGGCTTCGGCCACCCGGCGCGCGGCCTGCCGGTCCCGGTCGTCACCGCGCGAAGCCTGACATCCTGCGCGCGATGGGCGAGGCCGCGGACCCAGCGCGCGAGGCGGCCGCGGCCGCCGCCCTCGATCGCATCGAGGACGGGATGACGCTCGGCCTCGGCTCGGGACGCGCCGTGTGGCGGTTGATGGAGCTAATCGGCGAGATCCCGTCCGGCCGTCCACGGCTCCGCGCGGCGTTCGCGTCGGACCGGACGGCTGAGCTCGGCCGGCGGGTCGGCATCGAGCCCGTCGAGCTCGACGGGCGCACGCGGCTCGACCTCGCGATCGACGGCGCCGACGAGGTCGAGCCAGATCTCGGCCTCATCAAGGGCGGCGGCGCCGCGCTGCTGCGGGAGAAGCTCGTCGTGTCCGCGGCCGACCGGTTCCTGGTGGTCGCGGAAGCCCGCAAGCGGGTCGACCGGCTGGGATCGGGCTTCAAGCTGCCCGTGGAGGTGGTCCGGTTCGCCTGGCCCGACACGCAGCGGCGCCTCCTCGAGCTGGTGGCCGGCGCCGATCTACGCAGCGAGGACGACGGCTCGCCGGTCGTGACCGACGAGGGCCACCACCTGCTCGACTGCGGGGTTCCCCCAGAGGGCGACCTGCGCCGCCTCGGCGAGGCCATCAAGGCGACCGTCGGCGTCGTTGAGCACGGGCTCTTCCTCGACCTGGCCGACGAGGCGCTGCTCGGCCGCGACGACGGCCAGGTCGACGTCCTGCTCCGCGGAGGCGGCTAACCGGCGGCCGGCAGCCGCTCGATCCCCGCCTCCCGGCAGCCTGCCTCGAGCTCGTCGAGCCCGAACGCCTCCGCCGGACCGAGCGCGCCCGCCCCGCGCATCCCGCCGGCGGCCGCCGTCTCGGCTCCCCACGCGAGGATTGCGCCCGTGAAGTCGTAGCCGTTCGCGCCGGCCACGCGGACCTCCGCCAGCCGCCGCCCGTTCGAGTCGCACGCCACGGCGACGATGTGAGATCCGCTCTTCGCCCTTGTCGCGGCGTCCGGACCGCCCGTCGATCCCTTCACCAACCGTGAGGCCACCGCTTCGAAGCCCGCCTTGACACCCGGCACCAGCGTGGCGACCGCCATTCCGGCGGACATGGCCTGGAACGGGCGCGACAGCGGCCCGAACCAGCCGAGATAGACATCGACGTCCCGCAGCGACGGATACAGGCGCGGAAGAGCGAAGTGCTCCGACGCGCCGATCGAGATGCCCTGCCGGCGACGCCCTCCGACGTCGAAGCTCGCGATCCGCTTCGCCCCGCGCTCGATCCGGAGCGCACCGTCGCGCCACGCGAACATCGGCTCGAGCATCGCGCCCGCGGAGGAGGCGCTCGTGCCCCCGCTCGCCCCGCCCCCCGGGTCGCCCGTGAAGAAGTAGCCGATCGCCACGCGCGTGGCCTCGTCGCCGGCCTCCCGCAGCGCGAGCGCGCCCGCCAGGTTGCCAGGCACCCAGTCGTACCCGAACGCCGTGACCATGCCGCAGCCCGCGGACTCGGCGCGCGGGCCGTACTCCTCGAACACCCGCCTGATGAACGCAGGCTCGCCGGTCGAGTCGAGGTAGTGCGCGCCCGCGAGCACCGAGGCCTCGGCCGCGGGTTCGCCGTAGCGGGCGAACGGGCCGACGGTCGAGAGGAGCACATCGCCTCGCTCCACGAGCGACTGCACGGAGTCCGGGCTCGACACGTCGGCCACCGCGATCTCGAGCCCCCCGAGTTCGTCGCCCATCGTCCTCAGCCGCTCGACGTTGCGCGCCGCGAGCACCGGGCGCAGGCCGCGCTGCACCATCGCCTCCGCCGTCAGGCGGCCTGTGTATCCCGTCGCGCCGAAGAGGACGATCCGCCCGGCCATTGCGCGGTGAGCCTACTTCGTCGACGACAGGCGACCTGCGCTCAGCGAAGGAGCGCGCGGGTTGCGCGGCCCGCCTGCGGGCCGATCCCGTGCAGGTGCAGCGTGTGCGTGAGGATCAGGTTCTGCTGAGGGGTGCAGTTGATGAACATCGCGAGCATGAGCGCGAACGTCGCCACCCGCAGCGGCCGGCTCCGCGCCAGCGCGGCGAACGGCAGTGCCCACATCACGTACCACGGCATAGGCTGGAACAGCCCGGCCGCCAGCACCACGCCCGCCCAGCCGGCGCCCGCCACCCAGTCGGCTCCGCGCCAGGTGCGCACGACAAGAAGGGCGAGGATCAGCGCCACGCAGACGCCTGTGATCAGCCGTAGCCCGGGGCCGATCCCGAGCCCGAAGAGCGCGCCGATCTCGCTCGGCACGCTGTACGGCCCGACGATCACCGACGCCTGGTCGTGCAGCCCCCGGTAGCTGGTTCCGAACAGCACCGCGCCGAGCGCAAACAGGACCGCCCCGCTGACGAGTGCGCCCGCGAGCAGCGGGCCGCGGCGGCGCGAGCCGAGCAGGATGAACGGTGCGAACACTCCCGCTGAGAACTTCAGGGCGGGGCCCACGGCAGCGGCCACGCCCGCACGCAGCTCGCGTCCGCGCAGCACAAGCAGCATCGCCCCGAGGACCGGAAGCAGCATGAAGAAGTCGTTGTGCACTCCGCCGAGCCCGTAGACGAGGAGCAGCGGGTTGAGGCCCACGAACATCACGGCGCGCAGCGGGTCGTAACCGCGAGCTTGCGCGCAGCGCCACACGAGCCACAGGCAGCCGAGGCTGGCCCCCACCGTCAGGACCTTGAGGGCCCAGTAGGCGCCGATGTTGCCGAGCGGCACGAGCGCGTAGGTCCCGACGGTGAACAGCGGCCCGTAGGGAGTCGGCATGTGGTGCCAGGTGGTGAGCGGGAAAGCCGGATCGTGCGGGGCCGCCGCCGCTCCGTGGGTGTACGGGTTGATGCCATGCAGCAGCCCGAGCCGCGCGAAGTCGATGTAGTTGAAGATGTCGGTGAGGATGAAGACCGGGGCGAGCAGGAAGAGGATGTGCAGCAGCCCGATCGCCCCGAGCCCGGCCCGCGGCGGTATCCGCCGGGCGAGCCTCACGACCACCACGTAGCAGACGATGGTGGCGGCGAGCGTGCCGCTGAAGATCGCGGCTAGGTCGAAGCCGTGCTGCGGGACGAACGGCGCGATGTCGTGGAGCGGCCCGGTCAGCCAGCCGTGCTCGCCGCCGCGGTTCATCACGGGCGCGAGCGGGGTGCGCCGGCGCGCCACGACCAGCACGAGCCCGATCATCAGGCCCACCTCGACCCACAGCGCGAACAGCGCCAGAGCGCGGAGCAGGACCTCCCGGTCCACCGCGGCGCGGGGGATCGTGAGCCGCCATCCGCGGACACCGGCAAGCGGCCGCGGACGCGCGACGAGCGGCGTCTCCGCCGTGGTAGAGACAGCTTCGCGCATCTCTGCGGGCGCCCAGGCTAGCGGGGAACCTAAAGGTTTCCTCTATGCCCCCGGTTTCCTCTCCCCGCCGGGAGCGGGATGCGATCGCGCTCTACGCGGTCGGCGCGTCCGTGGGGGTCTTCAGGACCCACTCGCCGAGGTTGATGTCCTCGGCGCCCTCCAGCTCAGGCACGGGCTCGGCCTCGATCTCGTTGACCCCCGAGAACGCCGCAAGCCACGCGGTTGCCTTGTCAGGTGAGAGCGGACGGCTGAGGAAGTAGCCCTGCGCGTAGTCGCAGCCGAGCGCGGCGAGCTTGTTGTAGGTCTCCTCGTTCTCGACCCCCTCGGCGACCACGCGTAGGCCGAGGTTGTGGCCCAGGTCGATCGTCGACTGGACGATCGTGGCGTTGCCGGGATCCTCGGCCATGCTGAGCACGAACGACTTGTCGATCTTGATCGATGAGACCGGCAGGCTCTGGAGGTAGGCGAGCGACGAGTAGCCGGTGCCGAAGTCGTCGACGGTCAGCGTTACGCCCATCTTGTTCAGACGAGTGAGGATCGTCATCGCGCGGCGGTGGTCGGCCATGATCGTCGACTCCGTGATCTCGAGCTCGAGCGAGCCCGGCGGGAGCCGCCAGCTCGTGAGCAGGCGAGCGAGGTCGTTCGGGAGGCGGAGGTCGATCAGGTTCTGCATCGACAGGTTCACCGCCACGCTCACCTCGAGCCCGCATACCCGCCAGGCGTTGCACTGCCTGAGCGCGGAGTCGAGCAGATAGAGCGTCATCGGGCGCAGCAGGTTCGAGCGCTCGGCGAGCGGGATGAACTCGTCGGGCGACAGGAGGCCGCGCTCGGGGTGGTGCCAGCGGGCCAGCGCCTCGACGCCCTGCGCCAGCCCGGTCTCGAGGTCGACCTTCGGCTGGTAGTAGAGGACGAGCTCGGTCTCGTCCATCGCGCGGCGCAGCTCGCCGATCAGCGCGAGGCGGCCGGCGTCGTGGCGATGCTCGTGGCGGCGCGCGTCATAAAACTCGTAGCCCGACCGGTTCTCCTTCGCCATGTACATCGCGACGTCCGCGGCGCGCATGACCGACTCGACCGTCGTCCCGTGCTCGGGGAAGATCGCGATGCCGATCGATCCCTCGCACTGCAGGGCGAGCCCGCCGACCACGACCGGCTCTTCGAGCACCTTCAGGACCCGCCGCACGACCGGCACGACGGACTGGCGGTCGGGGACCTCGGGAAGCAGGATCGCGAACTCGTCGCCGCCAAGCCGCGCCACTGTCTCGGCGTCGCGGAGCACGCTGTGCAGGCGCGAGCCGATCCGCTGCAGCAGAAGGTCGCCGTTGTGGTGGCCGAGCGTGTCGTTCACGTCCTTGAAGCGGTCGAGGTCCATCAGCATCACCACGCCCATCTCCTTGCGCCGGCCGACGCCGGCCATCGCGCGCTCGATGAGCGTCTGGAACATCGTGCGGTTGGGAAGGCCGGTGAGCCCGTCGGAGAGCGCCTGCTCCTCCTTCTCGGCCGCCTGGCGGCGCAGGCGCTGTGACGCGCCGGCCACCACGCCGACCACCAGCAGCCACAGCGAGAACAGGCCGCCGCCGAGCAGCCAGTAGAGCCCGTGCGTCCTGCTCGTGATCCTCGCCGCGATCGGCTCGTAGGGAACCCAGAGCTCGAGTGAGCCGTTCGGGCGGTCGGAGGGCTTCGTCCGCAGCGGCGCGAAGACCCGAAGCACGCGGCCCCGGGCGGCGCCGCCGGCGTCGCCGTTCGAGTCGGTCACCTGGGAGGCGACCGCACCGGCGAGCGCGTCGTGCGCCTCGCTCGGCGCCGTGCTGCCATCGCCGATCACGGAGTGGTTGTCGGCGTAGGCGATCGTGCCCGCGCGGCTCCGCAGCACCACGTGCGCGACGTCACCGCGCGCCCGCGCGGCCTGGAAGTAGCGGTCGAGCGCGTCCTGCTGGCTCTGGGCGATGCCGCCACCGGGGTCCGGGTGGGCCCCGAGCGCGCGCTGGACCTCGAGATCGGCGACCGCCTGCGCGCGGTCGCTCGCGGCGTCAACGACGCTGCCGGAGATGCTCGAGCGGATCGCCTGCCCGAGGAACAGCCCCACCAGGAGGACCGGCACCAGGCTGACGAGCCCGAACTCGATCAGCCATCGGCGCTTCTGCTTGACGCTCGCCTCCATCGATTGTCCTTATCGGCCGCGGGCTGGCTTGTCGTTATTGGCCGTGCCCTGCCGGAAGCGCCCAAGGTGAAGGCGTCGTCGGGACCTTGGGATTCTGGATCTGGCGGAGCCGCGCGATCAGATCGGTCCACTGGCCGGGCTTCAGCACCGCCAGCGTCTCCTTACCGAGCTTCTTCAAGTCGCCGGGCATCGGCCGGAAGCCGACGTGGATGTGGTTGTAGTGGTCGGGCAGCGCCACCGTGTTGCCGCCGAGGTCGAGCAGCGAGATGATCTGGTGCGGCCGCATCACGCCCTGGAGCGTCATGAGCTTGCGGACCGTCTGCGCGGTGATGCTGCCCTTCTGCTCGTGGCCGAGCATCGAGATGCCGTTGATGGCGGAGATGTCGACGGCGTTGCCGGAGGCGTGCTCGGACACGTTCCCCGACGAGGTGAACTCGCTGTGCCCGGACCTCAGGCAGCTCACCGTGGGCTCGAGTCCGGACATCGCCAGGAACTCGAGGGCAGCGAGCACGCGCCGGTTGATCTGGCCCGTCCTGATGTCGTTGCGGCCGGCGCCGTAGATCTTGATCCGCTTGTCGCTCAGCACCTTCTTCTCGAGCTGGGCCTTGGGCATCATCAGGATCTGCCCGATCGACACGTTCGGGTTCTTCAGGATGTTCTTGCCCTTGGCGCGGTAGACCGCGGTCGACTCGAGCAGCTTCCAGCCGTCGAGGATCGGCTTCGGGTCGATGTACGGCGCGCCCTTGCCGGCCGGGCGGATCATGAAGCTCATATGGGCGGCCTTGTGCGGCACCGGCGTGCCGACGCGCCCGAGCACGGTCCCGGCGATCACGCGGGCGCCCTTCTTCAGCGGCCGCAGCGTCGAGTTGCTCGAGTTGAGCCCGAGGCCCGGCGTGAACAGGTTCGCGTAGGTCGCGAAGCCCTTGAGCGTCGAGCCCTCGTCGAATACCTGCTCGAGGCCGCCGACGTCGCGGTTCGCGGGGCGCGCGGGATGGGCGAAGACCCGGCGGCGCGTGATGACCTGCGGGTGCGGCCCGTGGCCCGCGACGGCGTGCGCCTCCGTCCCGGACGGGCTCTTCTTGGGGACCGGGTACACGCTCGCGATCGAGCCGAGCCCAGCGTACGTGAAGCGGTTGCCGTAGACGTCCTCGAGGACGACGTAGTTGCCGAGCTTGCTGTCGTGCCCGATCCGCCTGATCTCGCCGTCGGTCGTGGCGATCACCGGCGAGCCGGAGTCCGCGTAGATGCCCACCGCCTGGCGCGTCGGATCGGTCTGGACCACGTGCGACGCGGCCTTCTTCGAGGCTGCGCCCTTCTCCACCGGGTCGTCGGCGTAGCGGGCGGGGGCGTCAACCGGGAAGCGGCCCTCCGTGAGGCCGGTGAGCGAGTCGACCACGCCGCCCGGCATCCCGCCGAGGAGCTTGGCCCGCATCATCACCGAGTCGACGTACCAGCCCGCGTGGTTGTAGGCGAAGATCGCCTTCCTGATGTCGTGCTGGCCGCCGGCGGCCTTCAGGTAGCGGGCGGCCGCGTAGATCGCGTCGACCGGGTTGTACGGGTCCTTCTTGCCGTCGCCGTTGGCGTCGACGCCCCAGCGCGCCCAGGTGGCCGGCATGAACTGCATCCAGCCGACCGCCCCCGCCGTGGAGACGCTGAGGTTGCGGCCGTAGTCGGTCTCGATCTCGTTGATCCCGGCGAGCACCTGCCACGGGATCCCGTACTGGGTCCCCGCCGACTGGTAGATCGGCAGCAGGAAGATCGGCACACGGAAGTGGTCGATGATGAAGTTCGGCACGCTCCCGGACTGCGGCGCCGGCGCGTTGAAGAGCGTTGGGTTCGAGGACGCCGGGGAACCGTCGCGGTTGCGCAGCGGCACGTTGCGCGGGGCGGCGGGCGGACCGAAGTTGGCGGGAGGCGCGGACGGCCCGGGAGCCGGACTCGGGCTCGCGGGCTTCTTGTGCTTCTTGTGCTTCTTGTGGTGCGGCTTGCCCTTGGTCGTGGAGCTCGTGTGGCGGGTCCCGGCGTCGCGGCTCGACTGGCTCTGCGAGTTCGTGCTGCTTCCGCCCTTCGCGGCGGTGTTGGTCTGGGCGGGTGCGGAAGGCTGCGTCGTCTGCGCCGGCGCCTTCGGCGGGCAGTGCAGCCGCGGGTCGATCGGCTGGTGGGGATCGATCGGATGGCAGGTCTCCGCGTAGAGCGGGTGGCTCGCGGCGGCCTTGATCGCGCTCGCCTGGATCACGATGCCGGCTCCCTCGGCCAGGCTCGCCACGGGGGCGGCGAGCAGCGCGACCAGCATCGCCGCCGCGGCCGCACGGCGGCCGACGGCCCGCGGCCTGCGCCTGCGGGGAGCCCTCGGCGGCTGCCACGTTTGCGGGCGGCCAAGGTCGACGTGCACGCCCGGGCCCGTCTCGAGCGCGAACGCGGTCTCGGGGTCCTCGAGGGCCGCGAGCGAGACGGCGAAGGCGGCCCTCCACGCCCAGTCCTCGTCACCCTCTCCGAGCGTCACGTCCACCGACTCCGGAAGCGGCTCGTGGCGGTGGATTGCCAGCCCGTCGTCCAGCAGCAGAACGGCCTCGAACAGCGGTCGCGCGAGCCGCGACCGGTAGCGGCCCTCGAGGCGCAGCAGCGCCAGCTCGCGACCTCCGGGGACGAGGTCGAAGCTGTCTATATGGAATGCAGCGAAATCGGGGCGGGAGGGTTCTGCCACTCGACTCTTTGTCGGCAACGGGGGGCCAGCGCTTAACAACTCCCCCAAACCCTTCGGACCGCGCCCTAGAGCGCAGAATCCGTGACCGCGATAGCCCGTCCGGAGTGTTTCTCTCCTTGCGGCCGTAAGAGTAGCCGCACCTCCCTCGCAAACGTCTCCGCGGCGGTCAGGAACACGGCCTCGTGCAACGTAACGTGCAGCGTCGCGATCGCGTTCGCGCGCGACGCCGCCCCGTCGCCGGCCCCGCCGTGGCCGCTCGAGTCGGCCGAACCCGCCCGGACGGCCGCCAGCTCGACGTCCTCCAGCGCCACGTAGCTGCGGCCGCGCCCGCTGTCGCCACCGGTCGTCACGAGCACGTCGGCACGCGCGCCGGGCCCGGCCGCCAGCACGTCGGGGCCCGCCGCCACGTAGAGCTCGACGGTGCGCTCGCCTTCGCGCGGGGTCGACCCTGGCCCGCCACCGGGCGCCGGTCGCCGGGCCAGCGCCGCGGCGGTCAGGTAGCTCCCGGACCTGAGCGGCACCGCCAGGGTGCCGCCGACCGCCTCACTCGCCGACGGGAACGTGTCGGGGGGCACGAACCGTGCGGGCGCCTGGCGGACGGCGAACGCGCGGGCCGCAGCCGCCGGGGTCAGGCGGGTGCCCTCACGCAGGTCCGCCCGAGCGACCGCGACCGGTACGAGCGGGCCGACGCGCTCGTCGGCGCTGCGCGCCTTCTGCTCCACCTCCGACGCCGCTAGCCCGCCGCAGGCGAGCGCGAGCCCGAGCATCACCACTCCACGGCGGCGCCGGGACGCGCTCATCCGTCGACTGGCACGACGAGTGCGGTGCGCACCCGCGCCCGCTCGGCCTCGAACTCGAGCTCGCCCCCCAGCGCCGCCGCGGACCGCCGGGCGATGCCGAGGCCGCGCCCGCGCTCTCGCCTGAGGCCCCGGACCGATTTCCGGGCGGCCGGCGAGACCGGATTCGTGACCTCGATCAGAACGTCCCCCGACCGGCGGCTCGCGCGCAGCTCGATCGGCCCGGCGCCGTGCTCGGCGGCGTTCGAGAGGACGTTGCCGAGGGCCTTCGCCAGGGCGCCGGCGTCCCGCCGGAGCGGAACCGAGCCGGCCCGCCAATCGACGCTGACCCGCCGTGTTCGTCCCCAGGCCTGGGCGGCGGAGCGAACCAGGCGCTCGAACCCCGCGGGCTCGAGCTCGGGACGCGCCGCGACGGCGGATCCCGGCCTCCCCGACCGCGCCGCGGTGAGATCGGCTAGGCCCGCGCGGGCCCGGACGAGCTCGCTCTCGAGCGAGTCGGCCAGCCCGCGGAGCGCCGGCCGGCGGCGTGCGCTCTCCACGGCGAGCGCCACCGCCGCAAGCGGCCCGCGCAGCTCGTGCTCGGCGTCGCCGACGGCGCGCAGCCGCCCCGCAAGCGCGCGGGCCCTAAGCGCGAGCACGGCGGCCGCGATCCACCCCGCGATCGCGAAGCTCGCCGTCACGCGGGCTCCGCAAGTCGGTAGCCGACGCCGCGTACGTTCAGCACGAGCGGCCGGCCGGCGCCGCCCAGCTTCCGCCGCAGGCGGCAGGCGTGCGCGTCGATCGTGCGCGTGGCGCCGACCGACGCGTATCCCCAGACGTCGCGCAGCAGCTCGGCCTTGGTGAAGACGCGGGCGGGCTCGGCGGCGAGGGCGCTGAGAAGCGCGAACTCCTTCGCCGAGAGGTGGACGGAGCGCCCGCCGAGGCGCACGGCTCGCGTGACGGGATCGATCGTCAGCTCACCCACCCGCACGAGCCCGCGCAGCGGGCGCGCCGACGACCGCCGGAGCACCGACCGGACCCTGGCCACGAGCTCGGCGTAGCTGAAAGGCTTTACGACGTAGTCGTCCGCGCCCCGCGCGAATCCGCGGAGCCGGTCGACCTCGGAGGCGCGCGCGCTCAGCACGACGATCGGCAGGTCGGGGTCGATCCGGGTGGCGCCGGGCTCCGCGGCGCGCACGCGGTCGAGCACCCCGAGGCCGCTCCCGCCCTCGAGGATGAGGTCGAGGACGACGAGGTCCGGCTGCCGAACCTCGATCGCGCGAATCGCCTCGTCGGGCGCAGTCGCGCTCGCAACCTGGAAGCCGTCGGCCGCCAGGTTGTCGGCCAGGAAGGTCCGTGTGGCCTCGTCGTCCTCGACGAGAAGGAGCGATTCCGGCCGCGGGTCCATGCGCGTCTAAGACGCGTACGGCGCGGTTCTCGCCCCCGCCCGGTTATCGATTGTGGTCAGCGGCTAGCGGAGCTTGACGAGCACGTTCGCACCCCCTCTCAGCACGCCGGCGGCCGCGCCGCCAGGCACACGATCTTCGTGTTGGTTTCCTCGTCGGGTTCTGTGGTCTGCCCACCCTCGGGCAGCTCCCCCCTGAAGCCCAGGCAGTCGAGGCCCGCCTCGTCGCAGGCCTCTTCGAGCGTCCGGATCGGGTGATGGCGCTGGACGTGGCGCCCGATCGGCACCGGGCCGTGCTCGGTCACGAGCTCGATCGAGACCGAGGCGATCTCACCCGGCGGCATGAACTCGCTGCCCTCGCCGCGCCACCGGAAGCGGTTTGGGCCGGCCTCCACCGTGAAACGACGCGCGAAGGCCGTTCGGTACGTGGCGAGCGAGTTCGTATCGAAGACGACCATGCCTCCCGGGCGAAGGGCGTCGCGAATGCTCGTCAGGGCCGCCCTCACCTCGGCGGGGGAGAGCAGGTAATTCATCGAGTCGTCGACGCACGTGACGAGGTCGAACCGACTACGCCAGGGAAGACGGCGCATGTCCGCGACCACGACCTCGCCCCCCGGCCCGATCTTCTCGCGCGCGCGCGTGACCATCGCTGGTGAGATGTCACAGGCGGTGACGTCGTAGCCGCGCCGCAGCATCGGGACGAAGCTCGCCCCGGTGCCGCACGCGACGTCGAGCACGCGGCGGCCAGTCAGTCCGGACTCGAGCGCCCAGCGCTCGACGTCGGCCATCCAGGAGTCGTGGTTGTAGTCCGCCGTGAAGGCGTCGTAGAAGGGCGCGAACGCGTCGTAAGCCGAGGCGACATCACCCGTTTGGGTGACATCGGTTCGTTCGGCGCCGAGCTCCGGAGCTGCGGCGAGAGCTCCCACACCCTTAAAGACCCCTTGAGTGGTAGAGGTAGTTTCAGCGAGTTATCTTCCGCCGATGTCCTGCGTCCGCGTGCTGATGCGCGGAGCCGATGAGCATCCGCCCTGGCAGTGGGCGGCGGCACGTCAGCGATGCCTCAGAGAGGCGCGCCGGATCCTGCGCAACCGCGACGACGCCGAGGAGGCCGTCCAGGAGGCGATGGCGCGGGCCTGGCGCAAGCGCGCGGCGTGCCGTACTCCGTCTGCGCCGCTCCCCTGGCTTCTTCAGATCACGCGCAACGAGTCGATGCGCCTTGCGGCGCGCCGGCGCAGGCGCGAGCTGGCCGAGGTCCCTCAGCCCGAGCGCGAGGGGGCAGCCTGGGAGCCCGCCGTCGAGAGCCAGATCGAGCAGACGCTCACTGCCGTCGCCACCGAGCAGGCGTTGGACGCGCTAGCCCCGGACGAGCGGCGGCTCATCCGGCTGCGTTACGTACACGACCTGACGCAGGGTCAGGTCGCCGAGGTCATGGGGGTGCCGGAGGGGACGGTGAAGGTGCGCCTGCACCGCGTACGCGCCAGGTTGCGGGTGCGCGCGGGCGAGCTCGCCGCTTGATTTCAGCGCCCATCTACGACAGCCGTCCGCAACTTTCCGCCTGTCCACGTTTCAAGATAAAGTCCCCAAAGCGGAGTAGGCGCCTTGACCGTTCCATCGGGCCCTTGACTGTTCCCGTCGACATCACCGATCCCAAGATCGCGAAGGCGTATGCGCATCCACTGCGCATCCACATCCTCGGGATGCTCGACGACCGCGTTGCGAGCCCCAGCGAGATCGCAAACGAGCTCGGCGCCCCGCTCACCCACGTCAGCTATCACGTCCGCCAGCTCGCCGGCCTGGGCCTGATTAAGCTCGTGAAGACGACGCCGCGCCGCGGTGCCGTCGAGCATCACTACACGGCGAAGATCCGCCCGAAGATCACCGACGACACGTGGGCGAACGTTCCCGACATCGTCAAGGGCAACGTCGTTACGGGCTGGCTCCAGCAGGTCGGCGCGCACGTCTCCGCCGCGGCCGCCGAGGGGGGCTTCGACCGCGACGAGATGCACATCAGCCGCAGCGCCCTAACGCTCGACGACGACGCCTGGAAGGAGATCGCGAAGGAGCTGGCCTCGACGCTCGAGCGGATCGAGCAGATCGGCGAGGAGGCGGCCGAGCGCGTCGCCGACGACCCCCACCGCGAGCACTGGCGCTCGACCGTCGTGATGATGCTCTTCGAGGGGCCGAACATCGCCGCAGGGCTGCCCGAGGACGCCGGCATCAGGCGTCACCGCCGCCGGCGCGAGCGGGCGCCCGCCTAGGGCCTACCGGCGCCCTCTTGGCGCCCGCGCCCGGGTGCAATTGCCGTTGCATAGGGCGCGCCGGAGGAGGAATCGGGGTTACGATCCCGACGCGCCCGGGCTGCGGGAGGCAGCCCGAGGCAGAACGGAGACATGGACGCCACTCGCCGAAATTACGAGTCCGGAGCGGACTATGTCCTCGAGTACGGCGAGCTCCGCTTCACGTTCAACGAGCGCGATTTCACCGAGCGCGTCGAGCAGGCGGCGGTGAAGCTCGGATTCGTCCCCGGGCCGCTCGAGGGAGCCGAGCGCGAGGACCTCGTGAACCTCACGGTGAATGGGGAGGTGACCGAACCGGCGTCCGCCCTCGGCGAGCACATCAACGCGTGCTGGCCCGAGCTCAACGCGACGGCCGACCGTTCGCTCGTCCACTGGCTGCGCCGGCTCGTCTTCCGCGGCGCCTGGCTCGACCAGCGCGTGAAGGAGGGCGAGCTCGAGATCGTCTTCGACGAGAGCTCGAACGGCTTCGGCTACGCCCAGCCCGATCGCGACAACGAGGTGATCGAGCTCTCGCCCGAGCCCTCCTGGGCGCAGGTCGCCTACCGGCGCTGACCCCGCGCCTGCCGCCGGAGCTCTAGGTCAGGCGCTCGGCGCGGAGCGTGCCGGACGCGGGTGCGAGCGTCGCCGTGCCGTCCTGCGCGGTGCCCTCGAGCACGATGCGCGTCGTGGCAAGCCGCTGCGGCTCCCCGGCGAGGCCCGTCGAGGCGATCACCGTCAGCGAGCCGCCCTCCTCGAGTGCGCGCGCCGCACCGAAGAGCCGCCGCGCGGCGGCCGGATGCAGGGCATCGAGCGAGTCGAGGACGATCGCCGCGTGACCGCCGCGCTCGGCCACGCGCTTCGCGCGCTCGAACGCGATCTCGGCTACCTGCGTCTGCTCCTCGACCGAGCGGTCGAATCCTCCCCCGGCCACGGCCAGCTCGGACTCGGCCTTCCACTCCGTGACCTCCTCCGGGCGCACGCCGGCGAGCACCACAGTCAGCTCGAGGTCGGGATGGGAGCGGACCAGCGTGAGCGCGATCCGCCGCAGGAGAGTGGTCGTGCCGGAGCCGGGCGGCCCCCCGACGGCAACCCGCGAGCCCCTTCCGAACGGCACCGCGTCGAGGCCGTCCGGCGCGGTCAGCCGCTCGCTGGCGAAGACGGGCGTGAGATCGTCGAAGTGCGGGCGCTCGGGCGGCGGATCGGCCGGCTCGCCGTTGATCGTCTCGACGTGTACGAGCGACGGGTAGCGCTCGGACCGGCGCGGGGATCGGACCGGCCCGGCGAGCACGTCTCCGGGGCGCAGCTCGCAGCGGCGGACCTGGGCCGGCGACACGTAGACGTCGTCGCGCGAGTGCGCGAACGGGTCCGGCCGCATGAACCCGCTGCCGTTCGGCAGGACGTCGAGCACGCCGGAGCGCACGTCCTCCTCTTCCTCCTCGGGCTCCGGTTCGGGCGCGGGCTCCTCCTCCCCGCCCCTGGCGGGCTCGGCCTCCTCCTCGGCCTGGGCTTCCTCGGCCTCGGCCTCCTCGTCGGCTTCCTCCACCGCGGCCTCAGCCTTGGCTTCACCCTCGCCCGACGCCCCCTCGCCACCCTCGGCCGCGAGGAGCGTCTCGATCAGCTCCTCCCGCCGGAGGCGGCGAAACCCCTCGATCCCGAGCTCCGACGCGATCGCGTGGAGATCGGCGAGCGGGCTCTCCTCTAGCTGCTGCCTGTCCAGGATGGGCATGACGGATCGAGGACGCGAGTCATGTCGCGCGGCAGGATGTCACACCACCCGGCGCAAGCCCGGATCCAGGCGAAGGTCGGGGTCGACGTCGCGCTCGCCGCGCAGCGCCGCGCGGACAGCGAGGTAGTCGAGCGTGGCCGGCACGTCGTGGACGCGGAGGATCGATGCGCCGAGATCGAGCCCCACGCCGATGGCGGCCAGCGTTCCCGCCAGCCGGTCGCGCGGGCTGCGGCCCGTCAACGCGCCTACGAAGTCCTTACGCGAGGCGGCGAGGAGCACGGGCCGGCCCAGGCCGGCCAGCCGCGGCAGCGCACGAAGCACCGTGATCGTGTCCGCCGGCGTCTTCGCCAAGTCGGGGCCGGGGTCGAGCACCAGCTGCTCGGCGTGCATGCCGAGTGCGCGCGCGGCCTCCATCCGCTCGCGGAGCCGCTCGACCACGTCCTCGACCACGTCCGGGTAGCTCGGGAAGGACTTCTGCTTCGGCGCCGCTCGCGTGTGCGTGAGGATCAGCCCGGCGCCCGTCTCGGCGCAGGCCTCCGCCACCCCGGGATCGGCGAGGCCGCTCACGTCGTTCACCATCGCCGCGCCGGCCTCGAGCGCGCCACGTGCGACCTCCGGCTTCCACGTGTCGATGGAGACGATCGCGTCCTCCGCGGCGAGCCGCTCTACGATAGGCAGGACGCGCTCGAGCTCCTCCTGCGCGGTCACCGCCGGCAGGTCTGTGACGCCTGACTCTCCCCCGACGTCGATCAGGTCCGCGCCGTCGTCGTGCATCGCGAGGGCGCGCGCGATCTGATCCTCGGCCGAGCCGACCTCGTGGCCGTCGAAGAACGACTCGGGGCTCGCGTTCACTATGCCCATCACGAGCGGGCGCGCGGGCGTCGGCCGCAGCTCGCGGCCGCGCAGGAACAGCGGCGGGGTGAGCTCGGACCGGCTCACGCGCCCGCTGCGGTGGCGCTTCTCGGCTCCCGCTCGTCCGCGGGGGACGCCGAGCCGGGTGCTTCACCCAGCAGGCCCTCGGCACGGGCCACTTCCCTCCAGTCGTCGAGCTCGCGCGCCACGCGCGCGCCGTCCCACCCGAGCACCCGCCCCATCGCCTCGGCCGCGGCGCGCGCCTCCGCGCTGCCGTCGGCGACCAGCCGAGGAGCGTCGAGGATGCCGAGCCGCGTGCGGCGAAGCAGCACATCGGCGAGCGTCGTGGCCTGCTCGTGCGTGACGGCGAAGGCGGCCTCCGCGAGGAGGTCGGGCAGATCCGGCACGATCCGCGGGGCGAGCTCCGGATCGGCCTCGACCGAGGCCAGGACGTCGCGCGCCGCGAACCCGTAGCGGTGGGCGAGCAGGTCGAGCGACTCGTCGTCGACCCCGGCGGCGCCAGCCAGGTCCTCGGGCTCGGCGGGCTGGCCGAGCGGGATCTCGTGCGTGCGGCACGGGGCCTCGCGCCCCTCCCGCTCCACGATCCGGTCCACGGCGAGCTTGGCCATCCGCCGCCAGGTGGTGAGCTTGCCGCCGGTGATCGTCACGAGCCCGGAGCTCGTCTCGAACAGCTCGGCCCGGCGCGAGATGTCCACCGACTTCTTCGTGTCCCCGGTGGAGATGAGCGGACGCACGCCCGCGTAGGCACCGGCCAGGTCGGAGCGATCGAGCGACAGGTCGAAGAAGCGGTTGCAGGCGTCGAGCAGGTAGTCGATGTCGTCGGACGACGGCGGGACGTGCTCGAGCTCCCCCTCGTAGTCGTAGTCGGTGGTCCCGACCAGCGTCCGGCCGAGCCACGGGAGCGTGAAGATCGTCCGCTTGTCCCCGACGGGCACGATCGCGCCCGCAACCAGCGGCAGCGCCTCGTACGGGAGCGTCACGTGCGTCCCCCGGCTGGGTCGGATCCGCGGCATCTCCTCCTCCGCGTAGATCTCCTCGGAGCTGATCCGGTCCGCCCATACGCCGGTCGCGTTCACGACGTTCGACGCCCGAACCTGGAAGCTGCCGCCGGACACGCGGTCCACGCAGCGCACGCCAGCCGCGCGCGCGCCGTCCTGCACCAGGCCGACCACCTCGCAGCGGTTCGCCATCACCGTGCCGAACCGCTCGGCCTCGCCGAGGACGGTCAGCACGAGGCGGGCGTCGTCGGTCTGGCAGTCGTAGAAGAGATAGGCGGACGTCGGCTCGCGCGAGGCGAGCGCGGGCAGGAGGCGCTTGACCTCCTCGCCCTCGATCACGTGGTGGCGGTCGGGGCTCCACTCCTCGAGCGCGGGCGCGTCGCCGCGGCGCCGCAGGCTCGGCAGCCGCACGCGCTCGGTGGCCATCACGTCGTACATGTTCAGCCCCACGCCCGTCAAGCGGTCGGGGCGGTTGCCCTCGAAGGCGGGTATGAGGAGCTCGAGCGGCCGCACCAGGTGCGGGGCGAGGTTCACGAGCAGGGCGCGCTCGAGCAGAGCCTCCCGGACAAGGCCGAGGTCGAAGTTCTGGAGGTAGCGGAGGCCGCCGTGCACGAGCTTCGACGAGCGGCTCGAGGTGCCTGACGCGTAGTCCTCGCGCTCCACGAGGGCGACGCTGTAGCCGCGCGAGGCGGCGTCGAGCGCCACCCCGGCGCCGGTGATCCCGCCGCCCACGACCACGACGTCGAACTGCTCGGCCTCGAAGGCGGCGAGGGCGTCGTCGCGTGCGATCACGACTTCCATACGTTAGGGGCCCGCCCCGCGTGGGCGCGCGCCCGCGGACCGCCGCGGCGATGGGAGGAAACCTGCATCCGGCGTGCACCTTCCGAGCCGAAGGTCACATCGATGCTGCAAGCAGCTTGAAGGCCGGCGGGCGCGCAGGACACTCCGGAGGCCCCGCCGAGCCGAAGTTCCCCTCCATGTCCCCCACGCGAGCAACCACGGTGGAGCGCCGCAAGAACTTCGAGCGGCGCGCGGTGATCGACGTCGCGCTGACGCTTGCTGAGCTCGACGCGGCCTGGGGCGACTACTCGTACGCGATCGAGCACCTCGACGCCGCCAACCGGCTCTCGGGGGGCTCGATCGCGCGACGCTGGTCGAACCAGCGGCGGCGCTGGTCGTACGCGGCGCGCGGATACACGCACCAGTAGGAGCCTGCGGAACCTCTCGGGCCGTGCTGGATTTTGGTCGCAGGACGACCAAGAAGCAGGGAAGTCCGGCAGCTCACTTATTGAACCGGCTTCAGTGTGAGCCAGGTCACTTATTGAACCCGTTTCAGCGGGCATGACGGAGGCGTGGGCAAGTCACGGCGGCGGATTCAGCTTCTCCTTCTCCTCGCGCTCGTCGTGCTGCCCGCCACGATGGCCCTCGCGGCCCCGTCGCAGAAGGACATCTCGCGCGCGATCTATGCCGCCGTGAAGCCCCCCGATGCCGGGCGGCAGTCGCACGTGATCTTCTGGGCCAATCCCAACGAGGACACAAACCGGAACGGCCGGATCCCCCGCTCGATCGAGTTCCGTTTCGCGCGCGGGTTCAACATCGACCGCGGCGCGATTCCCGCTCGCTGGGACTCAGGCCAGGCCCAGGCCTTCAGCTGCCCGTCTGACAGCCAGATCGGATCGGCCTCGCTCGTCGCCGCGGTCCAGAACGGCGCCCGGCAGGCAAGCGGCAAGCTGAAGCTCTACCTCGGCACCGCGAAGCGCGCGACTCATGGACCCGTCGCCGCCAACGTGCGCGCCGGCGGCCACCGGAGGGCGACCACCGGGCGCCTCGCGCACATCCACGACTGGGTCTACTCGTACTCGCTCCGCATCGACCGGCTCGACAAGGCGACCGGCGGCCGCCTCGAGCGGATCCGCGCGGACATCGGCTCGACGCACAAGGTCGAGCGGAACGGGCACGTGAAGCGCGTGTCGCTCATCACCAACCCGAAGATCTGCTCCGGCGGCTGGCACTACGAGGTCGCAATCACGTACACGGACGGCACCCGCCATTGGGGCGACGGTGTCGCCTCCTGCACCGAGAACTAACCGGCCGCCACGCGCCCCGGCCTGAGCAGCGTCCCCTCAGGCTGTGAGCGCGTGCCTCAAGCGGCGAGCGCGTGCGCTTGCGTGATGCGCGGCCGCGCGATCGCCTCGGGCTCGGGCTCGTCCTCGGGCGGCGCCGTCCCGAGCAGGTGGAAGCCGAGCCGCGTCGCCAGCGTCATGATCGTGATCTGCGGGTTCACCCCGAGGGAGCTCGGCACGACGCTCCCGTCGCTCACGTACAGGCCGTCGACGCCGTGGACCTTCAGGTCGCCGTCCACCACGCCGTGGCCGGGACGCGCGTCCGCGCGAGCGGTGCCGAGCGGGTGGAAGGCCAGCACCGTGAGCGCCTTGGGACGGGGTTCCCACTCGCGTACGGCCTGGAGGTCCCCGTCGTGCAGCTCTCCGATGCCCTCGATCGGCGGGTACACGACCTTCGCCCCTGCCGCCCAGTAGAGCTCGCACAGGAGCTCGATGCCGCGCTTGAAGGTGGCGACGTCGTCCTTGTTCAGGAAGTACCGGATCTGGGTGAGCCCCGCGTGCTCGTGAACCGATCCGCGCGAGAGGTCGGAGACCATCAGGCCGAACTGCGAGATGCCGGGGTACTGGAGCATCAGCTCGCGGTGGGACTCGCCCGAGAACGGAAACGACATCGCCGCATAGTCCGGCGGGCCCGCCGCCCCCTCGAACATGATCCGCTCGTCCGCAAACTCGTCGATGTAGTACGACTGCGGCACGCCCTTCGCCATGTCGATCTCCTCGTCGAACAGGGCGCGGACTCCTGTCGCGGGGTGGATCGTGAGGTTGCGGCCCAGCTCGCCGGAGTCGAGGCCGAGCTCCTGCCGGCGCAGGAAGATCGGCGTGCCGATCGCCCCGCAGGCGACGACCGCGATGTCGCACTCGACGCGCACGCGCCCGCCGCCGGCGGTCGACGCCTCCACCGCCTTCACGCGCCCTCCCTGCGTGTGGATCCGGCGGGCGCGGCAGGCGGTGTAGGTCGTGGCGCCCGCGTCCCAGGCGAGCGGAACGTACGTCAGGCCCACGTGCTGCTTCGCCGATGTCGGGCAGCCGAACGTGCAGATCCCGGAGCCGATGCACCCGCGCACGTTGCGGTAGATGAAGTCGCCCGACCAGCCGAGCGCGTCCGCGCCCCGCTTCACGACGAGCGCGTTCTGGCCTGCAAGCTCAGGCGGGACCTGGATCACATTCTGGATCCGCTCGACCCGCCGGAAGAACGGATCGAGCTCCCCGGCGCCCATGGCGTCCAGCCCGAATCGCTCGCCCCACATGGCGAGGACGCTCTCGGGCGTGCGGAAGCAGGTGCCCGAGTTGATGAGCGTCGACCCCCCGACCGACTCGCCGAGCGGCAGCGGGATCGGGACGTTGCCGACCGTCGCCACCTGGCCGGCGTCGCGGTAGAGCCGGCTCATCATGTCGCGCGGGCGGGCGTTGAAGTCGTCGGTGGTGAAGCGCTTGCCCTCCTCGAGCATCACCACGTTCATCCCGCCCTCGGCGAGCTCCTTCGCCACGGGCGCGCCGCCGGCGCCGGTGCCGATCACGCACGCGTCGGCGCGGATCCGCACCTCGCCCTCGATGCCCGCGCCGTCCACGACGCGCTC
>VAXR01000115.1 GCA_005885165.1 Actinomycetota bacterium | reverse complement strand
TGTCGGTCAGGCTGAAGCCGTCCACCGTTCCAGCGGACGTGCCGCCGATCTCGACCTGGTCGCCGGAGACGAGCTGGCCGGCGTTCTCGAAGTAACCCTTGACGTGGTAGCCCCCGCCGCCCCCGAACAGCAGGATCGCCACAACGACGATCGCTGCAACGACCGCGCCGATCGCCGCGACCCGCCCCGCAACGCTTACTGATCGCATCCCGTGCCCTGGTCTCCTCCCGCAAGCCGCAGGGACCGGCCTTTCATGGCGCGTGGTCCGGGGCTTCCGCGCGCGGGAATCTACAGGAAATATGCGTTTTTTTGCGGAGCTTTCAGTTGCGCGACCGCAAAGCCGTGTTAAGCGAATATGAAGGGTCTGAAAGCCCCGAAGAACCTCAGTCGGGCTCGGGTTCCTCCTCGCCCGGCCAGCTGCCGGTCAGGCCGGCGAACACCCTGCGCGACTGGTGGTCGACGCCGGCGCGGACGGCCCTGAAGATCGCTCCCTCGAGCGCGGCGGCGAGCAGGACCTTCCCGAACGAGACGTAACGGTGCTCGGCCTGCGGGGGCTCGCGGTCGTCGACCAGCCCCCACGCCCCCTCGAACAGCCTCTTGCCGAGGAAGCCGGCGATCAGCCCGCCGACGATGCTGAATGGAATGAAGAGGAGCTTCACGTGCGGAAACGTACACCCGACGTGATCCGGGTAACTGCAGAGCCGTGCGGCGCGACTGGCGGGCGGTCTTCAAGCGCACGTTCGACGAGTTCCAGGAGGACAACCTCACCGACTGGGCGGCAGCGCTCACCTACTACTCGGTGCTGTCGCTCTTCCCGATGCTGATCGTGCTCGTCGCGCTCCTCGGGATCATCGGCCAGGGAAGCACCATCGACACGCTGATCGCGTCGCTGTCGCGGGCCCGACTCAAGGGGATCGCGAACAGCATCGACGGACCGCTGCACGACGTGGTCCGCAACAAGGGCGGCGCGGGGGCGCTGCTCGGGTTCGCCCTGGTCGGCGCGCTGTGGTCGGCCTCCGGCTACATCGGTGCGTTCATGCGGGCGTCGAACGCGATCTACGACGTGAAGGAGGGCCGGCCGTTCTGGAAGCGCCGTCCGTTCCAGGTCGCGATCACGCTGCTGATGGTGCTCCTCTGCGCGCTGGTCGCCGTGGCGCTGGTTGTGACGGGCTCGCTCGCGACCGCCGTCGGCGACGCGATCGGCGCCGGCCGCGGCGCGGTGCACGTCTGGGAGGTGGCGAAGTGGCCGGTGATGCTCCTCGTCGTGATGACCGTCTTTGCGCTCCTCTACTACGTGGCGCCGAACGTAAAGCAGCCGAAGCTGCGATTGATCACCCCCGGCGGCGTGCTCGGCGTGCTGATCTGGGTGGCGGCGTCGGCCGGCTTCGGCGTGTACGTGGCCAACTACGGCTCGTACAACAAGACCTACGGAGCGCTGGCCAGCGTCATCACCTTCCTGATCTGGCTCTGGCTCACCAACCTGGCGCTCCTGATCGGCGCCGAGTTCGACTCCGAGCTCGAGCGCCAGCGGGAGCTCGAGGCCGGACTCCCGGCACACGACGAGATCCAGCTGCCGCCGCGCGAGCCGGCGGAGTGAGCCGCGGGCGATCCGGCCGCGAGAGGGGGTCATGCCCGGGGTGGGATTCGAACCCACACGCCCCAAGAGGGGCAGGGGCTTTTAAGGCCCCGCTGTCTACCGTTCCATCACCCGGGCGGGCCAGGCGGAGTCTAGGGGCGCGCCGGCGCTTTACGACGCCGTCCGTCTGTCGGTAAATCCGGGGGCTCGCTGGGTAAAGTCGCTGGGAGGCCGATACCGCTTATGAGCGGAGACGCGCCCGTCGCCGCGCAACTTTCGCGGCGCTAGGCTGTCATCAGCAAAGGGCTTCGGCCGGTCCAAGATCTTGGAAGCAAGCGTTCTCCAGCACGCGTCGCGCCTGCCCGCGCTGCCGGGCAGATCGCCCCTACTCCGGCTTCAGAGCGATGAGCGCCTGATCGCGCTCACCCGGCGCGGCAATGCGTACGCATTCGAGGCGCTCGTCCAGCGCTACCAGTCGCGCCTGCTCGCGTTCTGCCGCCACATGCTCGGCTCGACCGAGGACGCGGAGGACATCCTTCAGGAGGTGTTCGCGGCGTCGTTCAACGCGGTCCTCGCCGACGACCGCGCAATCAACGTCCGCCCGTGGCTCTACCGGATCGCACGGAACCGCTGCCTGAACCACCTCCGCCGGCCGGTCGCGGCCGGTCAGGACTCGATGGACGTGTTCGAGCGCGACGGCGGGACCACGACCGCCGACACCGTTCACAAGCGCGAGGAGTTCCGGCAGATCGTCCGCGACGTCCAGGACCTCCCGGAGACGCAGCGCAGCGCCCTTCTCCTGCGCGAGATCGACGCGCTCTCCTACGACCAGATCGCCGAGGCGATGGACACCACCGTGCCGAGCGTCAAGTCGCTGCTCGTGCGCGCGCGCGTATCGCTCGCCGAGGCCGCGGAGGCGCGGCTGCTCTCGTGCGAGGAGGTGCGGATTGAGCTCGGCGAGGTGGCCGAGGGCCTCACGCGCACCTCGCCGCCCGTGCGCCGCCACCTCAAGGGCTGCGAGCGCTGCCGGATGTTCCGCACCGAGCTCCGGCGGGCCAACCGGGCGCTTGCGGCGGTCTACCCGGTCGGGCCGATCGTGGCACTCAAGGTGCTGTTCTCGAAGCTCCTCGGCGGTGCGGCGGGTGGCAGCGGCGCCACCAGCGGGTCCGGCGCGGGCGCGGGCGCGGCCGGCGGCGCGGGCGCTGGCAGCGCGGGCGTTGCAGGCGCCGGCAGCGCGGGCGTCGCGGGCGCCACCGCGGGCGCCACGACGACCGGCGGGTTCCTCGGCGCTGGGGCGGCCGGCCTCGCCACCAAGGCGGCGACCGGCCTCGCCGCGGCTGCCCTCGTCACCGCGGGTGCCGCGGAAGTGCGTCAGGTCACCACCCCGAGCTACCCGGCCGCGTCGGGTCACTCGAGCACGGTCGCCTCGAACCCGCGCCGGCTGTCGGTTGCCGCGACTCCGCAGATCGCCGCGCTCCCCGTTCCGCACGGCGTGACTCGCCCGCACGACGGCGCCGCGCAGAAGGCGAAGGCGGCGTCCCAGCAGAACCAGACGCCGTCGCAGCAGCAGAACCAGAACACGGCCGCCTCCACGCCGCCGTCCCATCAGGCGGCAACGACCAAGTCCTCCTCCCCGACGCCGCAGCCCGCTGCGTCCACGACCCCGGCCGGCCAGCCCTCGAACTCGCCCTCGTCCTCCCCTTCATCCTCCTCCAACCAGCCGCAGCAGGCGGGCCAGAGCCAGCAGGACTCCTCGACGGTCACGCTCGCGCCGGACAGCTCGTCCACCGGGTCCGGCGGCGGCAGCGGCGGCAGCGGCAGTGCTAGCGACGGCAGCGCGAGCGGAGGTGGCGGTAACTCGCAATCGCAGCAGCCGCCGCCGAGCTCGCCGGCAGGCGAACCGTCACCGGCGCCGCCGGCTCCGCCGGCGCCGCCCGCGGGCGAGTCGCCGCCGCCAATCGGGCCGGCGTCGCCCTAGCTAGTCCGGTCAGGCGACGGGCGCCAGCCCGATCACCTTGAGCCGGCGCTCGAGCGCCTTCATCGCGAACTCGCGCGTCTCCTCGAGCGTCACGCCGAAGAGCTCCATGCCCTGCTCGTACCAGGGCGGCGCGAGCACCCCGTCCGCGGCGGGCCCGCACTCGACCAGCGTCCGCTGGATCGCCTCTCGGTAGCGCTCGTCGGACTCGGCCATCTCGCGCAGGAAGCGGGCGCCGAACGCCACGTGTCGATGCTCGTCGCGCGCGACGTTGTTGAAGCCCTCCACGAACCCCGGCAGCGTGCCCTGGTCCTCGTTGTAGCTGATGATGAAGTGCTGGCCGGTTAGCGCCAGCATCCCCTCGATCACCATGTGGTAGAGCGTGATCGCCTCGACGAGCGTCTCGGTGTCCTCCGGCTCGCGGGCGAGCTTGTCCACGCGCGAGTGGAGCATCTCGTCGAAGAGGATGTGGAAGTTTGGACTCAGGTGCTCGCTGGTTTCGGCGAGCCGGGCGTTCAGGGAGTCGGACTCGAGCACGCCGACCTCCTCGTAGAACCGGTTGAAGAACGCCACGTGCCTCGCCTCGTCGGCGATCTGGGTCGAGAGGAAGATGCGGACCTCCTCCTGCGGCGCGGCCCGCATGATCGGCCCGAGCTCGTCGGTCACCCGCTGCTCCCCGATGAAGAACGACGAGAGCCCGTACATGCGCTGGTAACGCTCGTCCTCGGGAATCCGCTCGTGCCAGTCGATGCGGTCCTGCGTGAAGTCGATGTCCTGTGTCGCCCACTGCTGGCGCTCCCAGAGCTTGTAGAGCTGCTGGTACGTGAGCAGGTTCACCTGCCCGGTGTCCGCGGACTCCATTACCGCCGGGTCGCGCGTGGCCTGGAAGTCCTCGCGGTCGGTGCGGTGGGTGACGGTCTCGCTCACGGTCGGCTCTCCTCCGGGGTGCGGGGTCGCGTGCTCGCAGCCTAGCGGACCGCCTGGCTGGCTGGCCAACTTTGGGCCGTTTGTGCGCTGTTAGCTACGCGGAGTGCGTGTCGCCCGGCTGCAGGACGACCACCTCCGAGGCGCTCACGTCGCTCTTGAACGCCTCGGCGTCGGTCTCGATCGGCGGGAACGTGTCGTAGTGGCAGGGGATGACCTGCTTGGCGCCCACGAGCTCCGCCGCCGTCACCGCGTCGTGGCGGTCCATCGTGTAGTGGCCCCCGATGCACATGAGCGCGACGTCGATCTGGTCGCGCTTGCCGGGGAGCGTCAGGTCGGAGAAGAGCGCCGTGTCCCCGAGGTGGTAGACGGTCGTGCCGCCCAGGTTGATCACGAGGCCGGCGGGCGTGTTCACGGTGCCGCCCGGCGTCGTCGAGGTGTGCCACGCGGGGACGAGGCGGACCCACCCGCCGTCGAACTCCACCGTCCCGCCGAGGTTCGGGTCGACCGCGTTCTCGATCCCCTTGCCCTGGAGCTCCTGCGCCAGCTCGACGATCGCCACGCACTGGGCGTTCGTGCGCTTGGCGATGTCCTCGATGTCCCCCCAGTGGTCCACGTGGCCGTGCGTGAGGAAGATGTGCGTCGGATCAACCTCGTCGGCGCCGACCGCGGCCTTCGGGTTGCCTGTCAGGAATGGATCGATGAGCACGCGGGTGTCGCCTTCGGTCAGCTCGAAGCAGGCGTGCCCGAGGAATCGAATGTCCATGGTCGTCAGTCCTCCGGTTCTGTGGTGTTGTCCAGCTCCAGTGCCAGTTCCCAGCCCACCGCGACGCCAACCAGCATCCCGATCCGCGTCTCCTCCGCGAGCAGCGTCCGGACGGCGCGCAGGCGCTCGTCCTGGTCTGGTGTGGTCACGGCCTTGAGCACCTCGGCGTCGTGGGCTTCGTCGAAGTAGCCGCCCGACCGCAGCGTCTCATTGAGGATGCGCTGCAGCTGGGGGGCGACGCGTGCGACGCGCGCTTCCGCGCGGTTGAAGCGCTCGGGGTCGCTCAGCGCCTCGACCGCCGCCTCCAGATCGGCGTCGCTCGGCTGGCGCTCTGACACGCGCGGATAATAAGGGGGTGGACGCCGCCGCCCTCCCCCGCCTGACGCAGTTGTCGCACGGCGCCGGCTGCGCTTGCAAGCTGCCGCCCGGGCTCGTGCACGAGCTGGTCATGTCGCTGCCGCGGGCGTCCGATCCGGACCTGCTCGTCGGGCACGAGACCATCGACGACGCCGCGGTGTACCGGGTCTCGGACGAGCTGGCGCTGGTCACGACCGTCGACTTCTTCACCCCGATCGTCGACGACCCGTACGACTTCGGCCGGGTCGCCGCCACCAACGCGCTCTCCGACGTCTACGCGATGGGCGGGCGGCCGGTGACGGCTTTGAATCTCGTGGCCTACCCGACCGAGGCGCTCGGTTCCGATCCGCTGCGGGAGATCCTCCGCGGCGGCGGCGACGTGGTTCGCGCGGCCGGTGCGATGGTGGTCGGCGGGCACTCGATCGACGACCCCGAGCCCAAGTACGGGCTGGCCGTGACAGGGCTCGTGAACCCCGATCGGGTGCTGCGGAACTCGACTGGGCGGGCAGAGGACGCGTTGTTCTTGACGAAGCCGGTCGGTGGGGGTGTGGCGTCCACCGCCGTCAAGCGCGGTGTTGGGGGCGACGGGGTGGAGGCGGCTGCGGTGGCGGTGATGACGACGCTGAACCGCGACGCGGCAGAGGCCGCTTTGTCGGCGGGCGCGACTGCCGTCACGGAC
>VAXR01000140.1 GCA_005885165.1 Actinomycetota bacterium | reverse complement strand
CGAAGTTCAAGATCCGCTTCCTCGAGCCCTTCCACTTCGAGTCGGAGCGGTTGGACGAGGACAAGGCGCTCGTGCAGACCGTGGCGCACGAGGTCCGGGCGCGGATCCAGGAGAACGTGTGGGACATGGTCAAGTCCCGGAAGTCCGTGTGGTTCGGTTAGGGCAACGCCGGATGCCCACACGCCGCGTACTGATCACCGGGCTCTCGACCTACTGGGGCGGGCGGCTCGCCCAGGCGCTCGAGCAGGACGAGCGGGTGGAGGCGATCATCGGCGTCGACAACCGCGATCCGACGCGCGAGCTCGATCGCACCGAGTTCGTCCGCGTCGGCACCCAGCACGCGCTGCTGCGGAGGATCGTCGAGGCCGCTGAGATCGACACCGTCGTGGACAGCCGGCTGGTTGTCGACTCCGTGACCACCAGCGCCCGCCGCGCGCACGAGAACAACGTGATCGGGACGATGAACATCCTCGCCGCGTCCAGCCACTCCACCGTACGGCGCTTCGTGTTCAAGTCCTCCGCGCACTACTACGGCACGGCGCAGGACGACCCGGCGTTCTTCACGGAGTCGATGCCCCGGCCGCACTCGCCGAGCACGCCGATCGAGAAGGACATCGTCGAGGCGGAGGCGAGCGTTCGCGACTTCGCCGAGAAGAACCCCCAGGTGACGACGACGATCATGCGCTTCGCGAACGTCCTCGGCCCGGACGTGCGCACTTCGCACACCACGCTGTTCTCGCTGCCCGTCGTGCCGACGATCCTGGGCTTCGACCCGCGCTACCAGTTCGTCCACGAGGACGACGTCGTCGTGGCGCTCGCCCACACGGTCCAGGAGGGGCTGCCGGGCATCTACAACGTCGCCGCCGACGGGGTCCTCGCGCTCACCGAGGTGATCGACCTGCTCGGCAGGCGGTGGGCGCCGCTCCTGCCTCCCTGGGGCACCGGCGCGGCCGCGAGCGTCCTGCGGCGCCTCGGCCTGCGCATCCCGCCCGAGATGCTCGGGCAGCTCCGCTTCGGCCGCGGGCTCGACAACCGCAACCTGAAGGCCACCGGCTTCGAGTACCGCTACACCACGCGCGAGACCGTGCTGGCGCTGGCCGAGCACCTGCGCCTCCATCCGATCTTGAGGGGCGTGCGCGAGCCCTACCGGTACGAGCGCGAGGTCGAGGACTTCCTCCGCTGGAGCCCGCACGTGAGCAACCCGGCATACCGCAGCCGTACGGGGCTCTCCCCGGAGGAGACGGTCGAGCTGAGGCGCCTGCACGAGTCCTACGGAGAGCGCGTCGGGGCACCGCAGGCCGGGACGGCGCTGGCGCAGGCCGAGGCGCTGGCCCGCGCGGCGGGCGGGACCGAGACGCCGGCGCCCGTCGAGCGCTACGACGACCTGGACCCCGAGGACGTCGTCTCCCTGCTCGGCTCGCTCGAGAGCGCGGACCTCCTGGCGCTGCGCGATCACGAGCGGGCGCGGCTTAGGCGGCCGCGGGTTCTGGCTGCGATCGACGGAGTGCTGGCGCAGCGGGAGGCGGCACCGAGGACCTAGCCAGCTGGCTACTCTGACCGGCTGGCCTCCCGCAGGAACGGACCCGTGCCGCGCGAAAATGCTGCTACCCCATGTACCTGAGCGGTCCTAAACTCACTCGCGCCGCCATGCGGCAGCGCTCGTTCGTCATATCCGCGGCGATGGTCGCCGCGCTCATCTTCGGTGCGGTTGGGGCATGGGCCTACGACTCCGCGCACGACCAGCAGATCGCCAAGGGGGTGAAGGCCGGCGGCGTGAACATCGGCGGCCTCAGCACCAAGGCCGCGCAGCGGAAGCTCAGGGCCAAACTCGGCCCCAGGCTCGTCCGCACGCTCACCGCCGCCTACCAGGGTCAGCGCTTCGACCTCGACCCGGGGCGCGCGCGCCTGCGCGTCAACGTGAAGGCGATGGTGAACAACGCGCTCGAGAAGAGCCGCGGCGGCAACATCATCTCGCGCACATTGAGGGGGCTCTTCGGCGGCACAGTCCGCGCGCACGTCCCGGCGTCCGTGAGCTACGACCACGCGGCGGTCGACGCGTTCGTCAAGCAGGTCGCGGGCGGGGTGAACCGGTCGCCGCGGGACGCCACGATCGGCGTCTCGCTCGGCCAGCTCCACAAGGTCGACTCGCAGGACGGCCGCGTCGTTCGTGAGAACGACCTGCGCGGGAAGGTCGAATCGGCGCTGACGAAAACCCGCCAGAACCGGGAGGTGACGGTCCCGATCGACGTCACCCACCCGAAGGTCACGAGCTCGCAGCTCGCCTCCCGCTACCCGAATGTGATCACCATCTACCGCAGCGGCTTCACGCTCAGGCTCTACAAGCATCTCCAGGTAGCTCACACGTACACGATCGCGGTCGGCCGGCAGGGACTCGAGACGCCGGCCGGCGAGTACACGGTGCAGGACAAGGAGATCAACCCCTCCTGGCACGTGCCCAACAGCTCGTGGGCGGGCAGCCTGGCCGGCCAGATAATCCCGCCGGGTCCTCAGGACCCGCTCAAGGCGCGCTGGATCGGCATCACCGATGGCTCGGGCATCCACGGGACGGAGGACATCGGGTCGCTCGGCAGCGCGGCGTCGCACGGCTGCATCCGCATGTCGATCCCCGACGTGATTGTGCTCTACAACCAGACGCCGTACGGCAGCAAGATCTTCGTGGAGTAGGCGGCGCCTAGCCGTCGGACCGGATGCGACGTGGCCCCGGCTATTCGACGCCGATCTCGGGGACCGGCACCTCGTCCCAGCCCTCCGCTGCCAGAGAGGCCTGGCGCTCCGTGTGTCGAATGCAGAGGGTGCCGATGAACACCCCGCGCGTGCGCTTTCGCATCACCGCGTACCACATGGTCGACGCGTCGCTCGGCCCCTGGATCCGGTGCCAGGGCGGCGGGGGGAGATCATCCTCGTCCATCACGCCCGCCTCGGCGAGCTGACGCTGTGTGGCGACGCGTCCGGTGCTTGTGTCGATGAAGAACACCCCCACGGGCGGCCAGGGTAGGTGGAGCCGCGAGCTCGCGAGCTTCGACGCGTCGCTGCGCGCGCGGGGGATGGCCGAGCGGACGCGCCGCGCGTACGGGCTGGACATCGGGCAGCTCGCCGACTGGGCCGGGCGCCAGGAGCTCGGGCCGCGGGAGCTCGATCCGCGCACGCTCAGGCGGTTCGCGGGCGTGCTGTCCGAGCGCGGGCTGTCGCGCTCGACGATCGCGCGCAAGCTCGCGTCGATCCGCAGCTTCTACCGCCACCTGCTCGAGCGCGGCGAGATCGAGGCGAGTCCGGCGGACCTCGTCGCCACGCCGAAGCGCGACGCCTACCTGCCGCGCGTCCTCCGGCCCGACGAGGTGTCCGGGCTGCTCGACTCGATACCGACGGGCGAGCCGCTTACCCTCCGCGATCGCGCGATGTTCGAGCTCGCCTACGCCGCCGGCCTCCGAGCCGAGGAGATTGTGAACCTCGACGTGTCGGATCTCGATCCGGACGCCGAGGAGCTGCGCGTGACCGGCAAAGGTGGGAAGACGCGCGTCATCCCCGCCGGCGAGGCCGCGTGGCGCGCGCTCGACCGCTACCTGTCCGACGCCTGGCCCGGACTTGCCGCGGCGGCCTCGAACGACAGCCCCGAGCCGGCGCTCTTCCTCTCGCGCCGCGGGCGGCGGCTGTCGACCTCGGACGTCAGGCGCCGCCTGCGCGCGTCGGCGGAGCTGGCGATTTCGGGGGCCGGCATCTCCCCGCACACCCTCCGCCACTCGTACGCGACGCACCTGCTCGAGGGCGGCGCGGACCTGCGCGCGATCCAGGAGCTGCTGGGGCACGCCAGCATCAGTACGACTCAGACCTACACTCGGGTAGAGTCGGGACGGCTCCGGAGGGCGTACGCGAAGGCCCATCCGCGCGCTTAGACAGGGATCCATGGCACTGGAGACGAACGTCAAGTCCGTTGAGCTGAAGGAGCTCTGGCGGCGCTACAAGGAGTCGGGCGATCCCAACGCGCGCGAGCAGCTCGTCCTCGCCTTCTCCCCGCTCGTGAAGTACGTGGCGGGCCGCATGTCCACCGGCCTGCCGGCGCACGTGGAGGAATCGGACCTCATCTCGTACGGGTTGCTCGGCCTGATCTCTGCCATCGAGCGCTTCGACCCGAGCCGCGAGATCAAGTTCGAGACCTTCGCGATGACCCGCATCAAGGGCTCGATCATCGACGAGCTGCGCTCGCTCGACTGGGTGCCGCGGTCGGTGCGGGCGAAGGCGCGCGAGATCGAGAAGGCGAGCGCCAAGCTCGAGCACCAGCTGCATCGCGCGCCGACCGACGCCGAGGTCGCCGCCGAGCTGGACTTGTCGATCGACGAATTCCAGGACGCGCTCACCCGCATCTCGAACTCATCCGTGGTCGCGCTCGACGAGCTGTGGACGCTCTCCGACGCCTCGGGCGACCAGGTCTCGCTACTCGACACGATCCAGGACCCCGAGGCGGTCGATCCCGCGCACGCGATGGACGTGACGGAGACGAAGGACCGTCTGGCGGACGCGATCGCCAGGCTGCCCGAGCGCGAGAAGCTGGTCGTCGCGCTCTACTACTACGAGAACCTGACCCTCCGCGAGATCGGCGAGGTCCTGGGGGTCACGGAGTCGCGTGTGTCGCAGCTCCACACTAAGGCGGTGCTGCGGCTGAAATCGGCGCTGCAGGCGGAGGCCGAGGAGTAGGCGGTCTCCTCCGGCCGCGGCGGCGGTACCGGCGAACGGCAGCGATAGGGAGAGGGATCGGCCCCGCCCCGAACGCTGGGGCCGCGACGAGCGCCAACGCGCCAGGCCTTCGATGTTGGACCAGTTGGGTATCCCATCGAATACGTAACTGGTCCACCAACGGGATTTCTGGCGGCCTGACCCTCGGACCTTTATCGTCCAGCCTCCGAGCGAGAGAGGAGAGCGCGCATGCCGAGGACGGAGGCCGACAAGATTCGCAACGTTGCCCTAGTGGGCCACCGGGGCAGCGGGAAGACCTCGCTGAACGAGGCGATCCTGTTTCAGGCGGGCGCGATCAACCGCCTTGGCTCGGTGGCGGACGGAACGACCGTCTCGGATGCGGCGCCGGACGAGAAGACGCGCGAGATGTCGATCTCCTCGAGCCTCGCCTCGTTCGACTGGCAGGACCGCAAGATCAACCTGATGGATACCCCCGGCGAGCCGAGCTTCGTGGCCGACGCGCTCGCCGCCCTCAGCGTGAGCGAGGGGGCCGTGTTCGTGGTGAACGCGGTGATGGGGGTGGAGGTGAACACCGATCGCCTCTGGCAGCGGGCGGCCGAGCTCGGCCTCGCGCGCCTGGTGTTCGTGAACATGCTCGACCGCGAGCGCGCCGACTTCTTCCGCGCGCTCGACTCGCTGAAGTCCGCGTTCGGCGCGCACGCCGTTGCCACGGAGATCCCGATCGGCTCTGAGCACGAGGTCCGCGGCGTGATCGACCTGATCGACATGAAGGCCTACGAGTACGACGGGACCGAGCGGGACAACTCCAAGGAGATCGAGATCCCCGCGGAGCTCCAGGACCGGGCGCAGGAGTACCGCGAGAAGCTGATGGACGAGGTCGCCGAGAACTCCGACGAGCTCATGGAGCGCTACCTCGAGGGCGAGGAGATCTCGCACGAGGAGCTGGTCACGACGCTGAAGAAGGGCGTCACCGAGGGACACCTCTTCCCGGTCACGTGCGGAGTTGCCACCAAGAACCTCGCCACGAATCGGCTGCTGGACGCGTTCGTCGAGGACCTCCCGTCGCCGGTCATGCGCGGCGCGGTGCAGGCGGGCGAGGTGACGCTCGGGCCCGACCCGGACAAGCCGGCCGTCGCCTTCGTCTTCAAGACGCTCGCCGACCCGTTCGCGGGACGGATCAACCTCTTCCGCGTCTACCAGGGGACGATCAACCACGACACGCAGGTCTTCAACACCCGCGCCCACTCGAAGGAGAGGGTCGGCCAGCTGCTCGTCCCGCAGGGCAAGGAGATGGGCCAGACCGACGAGTTCGGGCCGGGCGACATCGGCGCGGTCGCGAAGCTCAAGGAGACACACGCCGGCGACGTGCTGGCAGGCGAGGACGGCGACTACGGCCTCTCCGTGCCGCCGCTGCCCTCGCCGGTGATGGCGTTTGCGATCGAGCCCAAGACCAAGGGCGACGAGGACAAGGTCTTCACGGCGCTCAGGCGACTCCAGGAGGAGGACCCGACGGTCGACCTGCACCGCGACGCCCAGACCGGCGAGCAGATCGTGGCCGGCCTCTCGCAGGTGCATGTCGAGGTGATCGTCGATCGCATGAAGGAGCGCTTCGGCGCGGAGGTCAACCTCAAGCCGCCGCGCGTCCCCTATCAGGAGACGATCAAGGGCCCGGCGAAGGCGCAGGGCCGCTACAAGAAGCAGACCGGCGGGCGCGGCCAGTTCGGCGACTGCCGCATCGAGATCGAGCCGCTGCCGCAGGGCGAGGGGTTCCAGTTCGAGAACGCCATCAAGGGCGGGGTGATCCCGTCCGGCTTCATCCCCGCGGTCGAGAAGGGGATCCGCGAGGCGATGGCTGACGGAGTCGTGGCCGGCTATCCGATGAAGGACCTCCGGGTGAGGCTGTACGACGGCTCGTACCACTCCGTCGACTCCTCCGAGATGGCGTTCAAGATCGCCGGCTCGATGGCCTTCAAGCAGGCCGCCGAGCACGCGTCGCCCACGCTGCTCGAGCCGATCATGACCGTCACGGTGACCGTGCCGGAGGCGTCGGTGGGCGACGTGATCGGCGATCTCAACGGCCGCCGCGGCCGCCCGCTGGGGATGGAGCCGAAGGGGGCGATGACCGAGGTGAAGGCCGAGGTCCCGATGGCCGAGATGCTGAGCTACGCGCCCGACCTGCGCTCGATCACCGGCGGCCAGGGCGACTACTCGATGGAGTTCGCGCGCTACGAGGAGGTCCCCGCGCACCTGGCGCAGAAGGTGATCGCGGCGGCCAAGGAGGAGGCCGAGGCGGTCAAGGCGTAGCCGCCCCGGCCAACCGGGCCGCTGACGGTCGTTCCCCCGCAAAAGCGCAAATAGCGGGGTAAACGTGCGCTAACTCCGGCCTCCGCGGCGCTAGCATCGCTCGGGATGAACAAGGAGCTCAGACCGGGGCACGAGGAGATCGTCTGCGACGTCTGCGGACGGACGATGCTCAAGGGCGAGCGCGCCGAGCCGTACCTCGTGGGCGGCGGTCAGCGCATGCTCGTGTGCGAGCTCTGCACTGACCGCGCCTACGCGGCGGGCTGGATCCGCGAGTCCGCGCACGACGAGCTCCCCGCCTCGAGTCGCCGCCCCGAGCCGCGCCGCTCGCTGCTGAGCAGGCTCCGGCGCCGGCCCGTGCATCGCGCGCCCGCCGAGGTGATGACGCTCCCCGAGGAGCCCGCCGTTCAGGAGGAACTCGGCGAGGGGTCGAACGGGGAGGTCCCAGACCACCAGGTGGTTTCCGCCGACCAGCATCGCGATGGCGCCGGCTATCAGCTCAAGGACCCCCGCCACGTCCGCGCCGTGCCGACCAACGCGCAGGTCAAGGTCGAGCGGGCGGTCGACGTCTTCAATTTGTCCGAGCACCCGCGCACGATCGCCGGGATCGCGCGCAGCCTCGGCGAGCCGTGGGTGAGTGCGACCCCGGACACCAACCTGCCCAGCGAGGTCTCCGTGGTCGTCGCCTGGGAGCTCTCCTGGTACCACTTCCGCGTCGATCTCGGCGACGAGCACGACCCCGTCACGCTCGCCGGCAAGGGCGAGGAGCTCGACGAGCTCGCCGACTGGGCGCGCGAGTGGAACGCGAGCGCGGACGCCGATGGCCGGCTTGCGCTCGGGGTACGCTCCGGTCAGTGATCTACTGCGTCATCCCGCAGGCGCTCGCCGACGAGCTCTACGAGAAGCTCACCGAGTACTACAGGGACGATCCGAATGTGAAGGTGATCGTCGACCGGCGTGAGGGCGCCGACCGCCGGCGCGAGCAGGGGAACACCGGTCCGGACGAGCGCCGCCAGGTGCGCGACCGCCGCCACCGCCGCATCCCCGGGACCTTCCCGCCGCTGCACTCCGGCGACTGACGAGCGGCAGCCCGCTGGCCGGCGACCTTCACAGCGTGGTCGTGCACGTCGACGGCGGCGCTCGCGGCAACCCGGGCCCGGCCGCCGCCGCCGCGGTCGCTACTACGCCGGAGGGTGAGGAGCTCGCCGAGTCGAGCGCCTACCTCGGGGAGGTGACGAACAACGTGGCTGAGTACCGCGCCGTGCTCCTCGGGCTGGAGCTGGCGCGATCGCTCGGCGCCCGCGAGGTCGAGGTGATCAACGACTCGGAGCTGGTCGCCCGCCAGATCGGCGGCGAGTACAAGGTGAAGAGCGCGGGGCTGAAGCCGCTCTTCATCGAGACGATGCGCGAGCTGCGGGGCTTCGACCGCTGGTCGGTCCGGAGCGTGCGGCGCGAGGACAACGTGCGCGCCGACGAGCTGGTCAACGAGGAGCTCGACCGGGCGGCGTCGTAGAACGCAGGAGGCCCGCCAAAGCGGGCCTCGAGAGGAGCGGATGATGGGATTCGAACCCACGACCTTCGCCATGGCAAGGCGACGCTCTAGCCAACTGAGCTACATCCGCGCGAGGGCGCGAGTATAGCCCTGGATTCGGCCTCTCCGGCATGAATCTTTAGCCCCATCGCCGCGGCGATCGCGGCCGATCGGTCCGGGTCCCGGCGCTACGCTTGCCGCGCCCTCCGGCGCCGTGGCCGAGTGGTTAGGCAAGGGCCTGCAAAGCCCTGTACACCGGTTCGATTCCGGTCGGCGCCTCTCGCCACCTTGACTCGCGCCGCCGGCTAGGAGAGGATCACCGCTGACAGGGATCCAGACGAGAGGGGGACAGGATGACGGTGGCCGACGCCAAGGGCAGACGCTGGGACGCCGCAACAGGAATTGGGTTTGCGATCTTCACAGCGGTCGCGTTTGCGATCCCGGGCACACCGCCGAAGGCGGACGACCCGATAGCCAAGATCGCGACCTTCTTCACCGACCACCGCAAGGACATCCTCGTCGGCAACTTCCTCCTCGGCATCGGCGCCCTGCTGTTCATCTGGTTCGTCGGCACGCTCCGCAGCTACCTGCGCTCGGGTGAGGGTGGGGAAGGGCGGCTGTCCGCGGCCGCCTTCGGCGGCGGGGTGGCGGGGATCGCGCTGCTCCTCGTCGGCGCCGGCGTGCTCAACGCCGTGGCGTTCGAGCTCGCCAAGGGCTCGCAGGCGGCCCCCCAGGTGGTACGGGCGGTGTTCGACGCGTCGACCGCGTTCTTCGCGATGGCGTCCTTCGGGTTTGCCGCATTCTTCGCCGCAGCCTCGTGCTCGGGCGCACGGAGCGGGGCATTGCCACCGTGGGCCTACTGGTCCGGCAGCGTCATCGCGGTGATACAGGTGCTGGGCGGCCTAGCTCTCTTCGCGACCAGCGGTGCGTTCGAAGGAGGCGGCGCCTTCGCGACCTACGTCACGCCGATCACCGGCACCCTCTGGGTCGTGGCCGTGAGCATCCTCATGATGACCCGCCAGGCCGTCCCGCCCGTCGCCCGTGCCGAGCCGTAGCGCCCGGGCGGCGCTCGCGACAGCGGATAGCATGGCGCCCGCATGCGCTACCTGATCACCGGCGGCTCCGGATACATCGGCACGCGGCTGGTCCAGCGGCTCGCCGAGCGTGAGGAGACCGAGCGGGTCGTGATCGCCGACATTCGCCCGCCGACCGCGTTCCGGCCCAAGGTCACGTACGAGCGCCTTGACGTGCGCGACGCCGCCGCCGCCCGCGAGTTGCTCGCGGGCGAGCAGCCGGACGCGCTCGTGCACCTCGCGTTCGTGCTCAACCCGATGCACGACGAGCGGACGATGTACGAGATCGACGTCGGGGGGACGCACAACGTCCTCGAGGCCGCCTCCGCGGCCGGCACCCAGCAGGTGCTCGTCACCTCCTCGGCCACCGCGTACGGCGCCTTCCCCGACAACCCGGTCCCGATCGCCGAGGACTGGCCCGTTCGCGGCGTGCCCGACTTCGAGTACGCGCGCGACAAGGCCGAGTGCGACCGCCTCTGCCAGCTGTGGGGACTCCGCCACCCGGACCGTGTGATGACGATCGTCCGGCCGTGCATCGTCTTCGGCCCGAACGTCGACAACTACATCGTGCGCGCGTGGTCGAAGCAGCCGTTCTTCGCCGACTTCGGCCTCCCCGACCAGCGGGTCCAGTACGTGCACGAGGACGACGTGGGGGAGGCGCTTATCCGTCTGCTCGACGGTCGCTGTGACGGGCCGTTCAACCTGGCGGGCGACGGGATGATGACGTGGGGGGAGTGCGCCGACCTGATCGGCCTACGCCGCCGCCGCGTCCCGAGGAAGGCCTTCTGGAAGTTCGGCGAGCTGATGTGGAGGCTGCGGCTCGCGGAGACGCCGCCGGGGAACCTCCACTTCATCATCCACCCGTGGGTTGTCTCGACCGAGAAGCTCAAGGAGGCGACCGGCTGGTCGCCACAGTTCACGAGCCGCGAGACGTTCGACATCACGATGCGCGCGCACGGGAAGCTCGGCCCGGCAAAGCCGGCCGAGCGGCCTGAGATCAGCGCTCCCGTCGGCGCGTAAGCGCCTTCGTTCGGCCGCTTTTCCATTGCTAAGCTCGGCCGCCCCGCGGGGCGGTTAGCTCAGTTGGCTAGAGCGCCGGCTCGACAAGCCGGAGGTCACTGGTTCGAGCCCAGTACCGCCCACTGAACTTGGCGTTGCGCAGCCGGAACGTCTCGTCTCCGATCAGGATCTCGCCCGGCTGGGCCGCCTGCTCGAGCCGGGCGGCGATGTTGACGGCGTCTCCGCTCGCGACCGTCTGTCCTTCTCCGACGACGACCTCGCCCGTATTCACGCCCGTGCGAAACGTGAGCGATTTCCCTCGGACGAGGGATCAAGGCTCAGGCCGATGTGTTGAAGTATCGATGGCCACGCACTAGGCTCACCCCCGAGGGCGATGCGGGGAACCCGGCCAGCTCGAACGACCGCGCGACTCGTCATGCTGGCGCTACTCGCGCTCTTTCCGTTCGCCTCGGTCGCGCGAGCGGCGACGACGATCACCGTCACGACGACGAAGGACGAGCTCGACGTCGACGGCAAGTGCTCCCTCCGCGAAGC
>VAXR01000139.1 GCA_005885165.1 Actinomycetota bacterium | reverse complement strand
AGATCGCGGTACGCGGCGTGGTCCGCCGGTACCCGGCCCGGAGCCGCCGTGCTGAGCCGGTCACGGCGCTGGACGGCCTCGACCTGGCCCTGGCCGAGCGCGAGGTGCTCGCCGTCGTAGGGCCCTCTGGCTGCGGCAAGTCGACGCTGCTCGAGCTGATCGCCGGCCTCCAGGACCCGGATGCGGGGTCGGTGGCGGCCGGCGGTCAGACGGCGGCGCGGGAGCGCCGCCGCGCGTGCGCCTACATGCCCCAGCGCGACTTGCTTCTCCCGTGGCGAGACGCGCTGGCCAACGCCGCCCTGGCGCTCGAGTGCGAGGGCGTCCCGCGCGCCGAGGCCCGCCGTCGCGCGGTGCCCCTCTTCGAGCGCTTCGGCCTCGCCCGGTTCGAGCGCGCCCGCCCGAGCGAGCTCTCCGGCGGGATGCGCCAGCGTGTGGCCTTCCTGCGAACGCTGCTCGCGGGCCGGCCGGTCCTGCTGCTCGACGAGCCCTTCGGCGCGCTCGACGCGATCACGCGGACGCAGATGCAGGAGTGGCTCGGCAGCGCGCTCGCCGACGAGCCGCGAACCGTCGTCGTGGTCACGCACGACGTCCAGGAGGCGCTGCTCCTCGGGGACCGCGTGGCTGTCCTGTCGCCGCGCCCGGGGCGGGTCGTGATGGAGCTCGAGGTGGGCTTTCCGAGGCCGCGCCATCGCCGCGAGCTCGTGGGCGACCCGGCATTCGCGGCGCTCGAGGCCCGCGCGCTGGAGGCACTCGGATGCTGAAGCGCAGACACATCCTGAGCGCCGTCCTCGTCGCCGCGATCGTCGGCGTCTGGCAGGTGGTGGCGAGCCTTCCGGGCGTCGATCACCTCACGCTCGCCTCACCGGCGGAGACCTGGCGGGCGCTGACGAACGACGCCGGGCTGCTCTTCTCCAACGCCGGCACCACGCTGGTCGAGGTGGCCCTGGGCCTGGCGATCGCGGTGGTGCTGGGGGCCGCCGCCGCGGTGGGGATGCACCTCTTCCGACCGCTCCGCGACGCGGCCTACCCGCTCCTGATCGGCTCGCAGGCGATCCCCGTGGTGGTCGTCGCGCCGCTCTTCGTGCTGGCCTTCGACTACGGGATCGGACCCAAGCTCGCGATCGTGGCCCTGATCTGCTTCTTCCCCGTCACCGTGAACCTGATCGACGGGCTCCGCTCGGTTGAGCCCGAGCTCCTGAAGCTGATGCGCAGCCTCGGCGCGTCGCGGGTCGCGACGCTCTGGAAGGTCGAGCTGCCGGCCGCCCTGCCCTACCTCTTCAGCGGGCTGCGGATCGCGTCCACCGTCTCGGTGATCGGCGCGGTCTTCGGCGAGTGGGCGGGCGCCGATCGCGGGCTTGGACGGCTCGTGCTGCTGGGTATCAACCAGCTTCAGACGCCGCGCGTGTACGCCGGCGTGGTGATCCTGATGGGGATGGCACTGCTCCTGTTCATCGCGGTCTCGCTCGCCCAGCGGCTGGCGGCGCCGTGGAGCCTCGAGGAGGCGCAGGCGTGAGGCGCGCGGTCGCCGCCGCCCTGTGCCTCGTCGCGCTCGCTGCAGCTGGCTGCGGCGAGCGCAAGGAGCGCACGTCCCCAGGGCATCCACAACAGCTCCAGCTCATGCTGGACTTCTTCCCCAACGCCGACCACGCCGGGATCTACGCGGCGCAGGCCGACGGGCGCTTCAAGCAGGTCGGGCTCGACGTGAAGATCCGGACGCCAAGCGATCCGGCCGCGCCGATCCGGCAGGTCGCCGCCGGCCGCGCGGACCTCGCCATCTCCTACGAGCCCGAGGTGCTCCGCGCCCGCAACAAGGGGCTGAAGGTGGTCTCCGTCGGGGCGCTCGTCCAGCGGCCACTCACCTCGATCATCTCCCTGCCGCCGGCCGGGATCTCGACGCCGGCCGACCTGACCGGGAAGCGGCTCGGCACGGCCGGGATCGACTACCAGCACGCCTTTCTCCAGGCCATCCTGCGACACGCCGGCGTGAGCCCGTCGAGCGTCAAGGAGCGGAACGTGGGCTTCAACCTCGTTCCCGCGCTCCTCACGAAGAAGGTCGACGCGATCCTCGGCGGCTACTTCAACTACGAGGCCGTGGACCTGAAGCTGCGGAAGAAGAAGCCGCACGTGATCGTGGTCGATCGGGCGGGCGTCCCGACCTACAACGAGCTCGTCTTCGTCACGAGCGAGAAGAACGCGAAGCGCGAGGGCGACGCGATCCGCAGCTTCCTGGGCGCGGTGGCGCGCGGGACGCGCGACCTGCGGCGGCATCCCGACGTGCGTCCCCTGCTTGCCGCGAACCCGGACCTCGACGCCAAGCTCCAGCGCGCGTCGGTGAAGATCCTGCTCGACCAGCACCTCTTCGATCCCGCGAAGGGCCGGCCGTTCGCGTATCAGGACCCGGCGGCGTGGAACGCCTTCGCAGCGTTCATGCACGGCGCGGGGCTGATCCGGGCTTCTAACGCGAGCGGCGCGTTCACCAACGCGCGGCTGCCGGGACAGGGCCCCTAGCCCGCGGCTTTCCCGGGAGCCAGGCCCGGCCGTGCAGCATGTATAGGCCGGCCAGCGCGGCGTACGGCTCGTAGGGGGCGAAGAAGGCGCGGACCTCGTCGGTCGTCGCCCGGCGCTCGAGGCCGGCGAGCTGGCCGACCAGCTTCAGATACGCGAGGTCGCCGGCCGGGAGCTGGTCGTCGCGCCCCTGGCCGTGGAAGGCCAGCTTCTCGAGCGTCCACGCGCCGATCCCGCCGATCGTGCGGAGGCGCATCCAGGCCGGCTCGTGGTCGGCGAGGTCGACCCGGCCGGCGGCCACCTCGCGGCTGGCGCGGACCAGCGCGCGGGAGCGGCCGGCGGAGAGGTCGCACGCCTGGAGCTCGGGCTGGGAGCGGCCGGCGAGCACGGCGGCCGCCGGCGCATCGCGGAGGCTCCCGCACGCGCTCTGGCGGCCGAAGCGCCAGGTGAGCGAGCGCTGGATCCGCCAGGCCCGCTCGGACTCGACGAGCTGCTCGGTGATCGCCCACGCGAGCGCCTCGAACGGCTCCGGGCGACGCTGGGGACGGACCCAGGGCTTGCGGCGGATCACGGGCCCGAGGAGGGGATCGCGCCGGAAGCCGCGCTGGAACTCGCTGACGTCGTGGTCGAGGCCGAGCGCGAAGCGCATCCGCTCGAGGCCCCAGACCGCCGACTCGCGCGCGGGCGCCTCGGCGCGCAGGCGCACCGCGGCGGCCGTGGGCCAGGCGGTGACAGTGACCGGCCTGCCCTCGTGGTGGAGCATGCGCACGAGCGCCCGTCCGCGGCGGCGGAGGATCCCGTCGCGCCCGCCCGGCGGCAGCCGGTACGGGCCGGGCGGGCGGGCGTCGAGCTCGACGACCGCGGCCGCCACGCGCTAGCGCTTGACGACGTGGACGTCTACGAGGAAAGAGCGCGACGCCGCGATCTCGAGGGCCCGTTCGGCGGGCTTCTGACGCCGGCGGCGCCCGATGATGAGGCCGCGCCGGGGGCGCGCACGGAGCGCTCGCACCAGCACGAACGTCACCAGGCCGGCGAGGAAGCCTCCCGTCGCGGCCAGGACCGGGGCGGCGAGGGTCTGCCTGACCGGCTCGATCGGCCGCGCCTCGGAGGCGAGGACCGGCAGGTTGCGCCCCTCGTCGGCGGCCTCCTCGGGCATGCGTCTCTGCTCCTCATCCATGGGAGGCGCGAGTGTAACCGCGCGGGCGGCGGTCCTGCGTGACGCCGCTCAGTGCTTCTTCGGCTTGAGGACCTTGAGCTTGCCGGCTCCCGAGCGCGTCTCGCCGTCGGGGAGCCTGGCGCGCAGCGTGATCGTGTACGTGCCCTTGTGCGTGGACTTCGGCACCTTGAACGAGACCGTGACGGTCTTGGTGCTGTCGCCAAACGGGGTATAGGTCCTCGGCGAGATGTTCGTCGAGTCCGGGATGCCGTCCGTATTCGCGGAGAAGGTGAACGCGGCCGGCGACGCCGGGCCCGCGTACTGGAACAGGAACTTGAGCCTGGCCGTCTTGCCGGCCCTCACCTTGGCCTTTGCGCCGCGCAGGATCGCCGCATCCCGGGTCCGCAGGAGGAAGAAGGAATCGACCGCGGTCGGGTCTGGATCGTCGATGCAGATCCAGCTCGCCCCTGGGGCCGTTCCCGGCGCCGTCGCATCGCTCCCCAAATCGGATATGGGGGTGCAGTTGACTGGATCCGATGCGTGCGTCAGATCCGTGAGCCGCCGCGCGCCAACCACCGGCCGCCACGCAAACGGACCCCCGAACGGATGTCCGCCGCGCCCGGCCGGTAGCCCGAAGTCCAGGCTCGCAGTGAAGTTCTGCTCGCCGGACGGCTGATATGTGAAGGCCTGCGAGATGTAGCCAACCCACCTGAAGCCCTCGGGTGCCGGATTCAGGCGCTGCAGCTCACTCGTATACGTCGCGCTCTTCGCGAAGTTGAGCTGTGGACCCGGGTTCGTCGGACCCGTGCTCGAAGAGCTGAACGTGTTGGGTGCGGTCGAGCCGTTCGGGATCCGGAACGCGAGCAGGACCTGGACGACGTCGCCATCCCTCACATCTGCGCCGGAGTTGCCCGTCCGCGGACACGAGCCCATCGGCTGGCTCGGCGAGCCCGAGCTGCGCGATGCACAGGCCACGATGGTCACGTGAACCGAGCCGAGTGTCTGGTTCTGCACCGCGACCGGCTCGACCTTGAACACGATGCAGCCGCTGAGCACGACGGCCGCCCCGATTGCGCCAACACCGAGCAGCAGGCGACCGCCGAACATTTCGAGAGACTACGTAAAGACGCGCCTCACGTAAAGACCCGCTCGTACACCCGGTAGCGCTTCACGATCCGCCCGCCCATCCCCTCCACCGCGCGGTTCATGGCGGTGTTGGTCTCGAGGATCCAGCCCATCTCGCCGCCGCTCTGCGGCTTGACCGCGGCCATCCGGAAGTGCTCGGCCCACATCGCGGCGGCCACCCCGGTGTGCTGATACTCCGGCTTGACGCCCAGAAAGCCGACGCGCAGCCGGTCGATCTTGCGCCGGCCCAGGAGGAACTTGAGCCAGCCGAGCGGCAGCAGGCGTCCGTTCATCCGCTTGAAGACCTGGTTGATGTCCGGGATCGTGAGCGCAATCCCCACGGTCTCGCCGTCCGCGGTGTCGCACGCCATCATCCAGTCCTCGTCGAGGATCGGCTTCAGCTCCTTCGCCGTGTGCTCCATCTCCTCGCGGCGGATCGGGACGAAGCCCCAATTCTTCGACCAGGCGATGTTGTAGATCTTGAGGAAGCGGTCGAGCTCGGCCTGGAGGTCCCGCTTGCGCATCTTCCTGAGCTTTATGCCGTGCTCGGGCTCGAGCTTCTCGTCGAGCTCCCAGATGATCGGGAGGACCTTCCCTCGGTCCTCGACCTCGAGGTTCCACATGAAGAGGTCCATGGCCTTGCTCAGCCCCGCGCCCTCGACGAGGCCCTGGTAATAGCGCGGGTGGTAGGGCTGCTTGATCATCGGGGAGAGGTCGTGACCCTCGATCACGATCCCCGACTCGTCGTTCATCGTGAAGTCCATCGGCCCGACCATGCGATCCCGGCCGCGGTCCTTCAGCCACGCCTCGGCGGCGTCGAGCAGGGCGGCGGCCACCTCGGGGTCGTCCTCGGCCTCGAAGAACCCGAACATGCCCCAGGCGTTCTTGTGGAAGTCGTTGAAGTCGCGGTCGATCTGCGCGCTGATCCGGCCGACCGGCTCCCCGTCCCGCCACGCGAGGAAGTACTCGGCCTCGCCGTGGGTGAAGAACGGGTTCTTCTTCGTGTTCAGGAACCGCTTCCGCTCGTAGATGAGCGGGGGCACCCAGTGCGGATGGTTACGATAGATCCGCCACGGCAGGCGGATGAAGCGCATGAGCTCGCCTCGCGAGCCGACGGGTCGGATCTCCACAGGCACGCCGCGGCAACCTACTCCTGATGGCTACGACGGTTACCGATCTGTTCGAGAAGGCGCGGAGCCACGAGCGCGTCGAGATCCTGCGTGCGGCCCGCGAGCAGGACCTGATCCCGTACTTCCGCATCCTCGAGGGCGAGGCGGGGCCCGTAGTGGAGATGGAGGGGGCCGAGCGGGTGATGCTCGGCTCGAACAACTACCTCGGCCTGACGCGCGACCCGCGCGTCAAGCGAGCGGCGGCTGAAGCGCTCGAGCGCTACGGCACGGCGCTGACCGGCTCCCGGTTCCTGAACGGAACGATCCCGCTTCATGGGGAGCTCGAGCGCTCGATCGCCGAGTGGATGGGGACCGAGGACGCACTCGTCTTCACGACGGGCTACCAGGCGAACCTGGGGACGATCGGGACGCTGCTCGGCCCGACCGACACCGTGATCTGCGACTCGGGCGACCACGCCTCGATCCTCGACGGGGTGGCGATGTCGCACGCCAAGGTCCGGCCGTTCCGGCACAACCGCCTGGACAAGCTCGAGACGATGCTCGAGCGCGCCGAGGGCGACGGCGGTGGAGTCCT
>VAXR01000146.1:17570-18296 GCA_005885165.1 Actinomycetota bacterium | reverse complement strand
AGATCGGTGTAGTCGCCGCCCCCAGAAGCATCGACGACAATGAAGGGAGCTCCAGTCGCGGCGTGCGCGACGGAGTCTCGGAACATCGCGGTCGTGGCTCCGCCTGTCGCCGCAAGGAGCGCCGCGCGGCGAATGGATTCACGGCGAGAAGTGCGCGCCGGGTCGTCTGGTGTTCGTGATCCTAGGTTCTTCAAGACTGGTCGAATCGAGAGTCTGGGAGCACCATGGGTTTAGGCGTGCCCACTTAAGTTAGTTGGCGCCCCGGCGCTTCGCGACGGCCGGAAGCGTGCGGAGCATGAGCCGCACGTCCGTCCATAGGGACCAGTTCGTCACGTAGAGGTAATCGAGCTTCACCATCTCCTCGAAGGGGATGGTTGTCCTACCTAGGACCTGCCAGAGCCCGGTGATGCCAGGCGTGAGCTGCAGGCGGCTCCGTGCCCAGCCGTCGATTCGGCGATCCTCCGACTCCACGAGCGGCCTAGGGCCGACTAGGCTCATCTCGCCGCGCAGAACGTTCCATATCTGCGGGATCTCGTCGAGGCTGGCAAGCCTCAAGAGCCGACCGATTCGGGTCAGCCGGGGATCGTCCTCGAGGTGGAGCCAGTCGGGGTCCTTGCTGAACTTGCGTAGCTCGTCGACGCGCTGCTCGGCGTCCTCGCACATCGTGCGGAATTTGAGCAACATTAATGGCCGGCCGCCTTTGCCGATGCGGCGCTGGCGGAAGAA
>VAXR01000146.1:11844-17329 GCA_005885165.1 Actinomycetota bacterium | reverse complement strand
TGCTCTGCCTCGTCGAGCCCATCGGGCGAAACGACGATCCGATCGATCCCGTGTTCAACGACGGCTGCCCGAAGATGGTCGATACGTCCTAGAGATGGAACGCTCGAGGTGGCCGTGCCCGAGGGTGTCACAACCCCAATCGGATCGAGCCCATATTCGGGATGAGCCCGCATCTTGCGGATCAAGACGTCGGTCATCGAGTCCTCGCCAACCAGTAGGACCCGCTCTCCACGCAGCAATCGCGTTGAGGCGCCTCTGACCGCGAAGCGCAACAGGAGCGTGGCGGTGAAGACGGACGCGCCGAGCGCGACGATCTCGGCCAGGATCAGCTGGTGAGATCCGACGAACTTGTAGTAGACCCAGAGGACGAGCACCCCGAGCAGCACCGCGTGAAAGACCCATGGGATGTCGTCGACGGTGCCGTGACTCACGCGCTTCGCGTCACGGTCGTAACCCCAGAGGAGATGCGTTGCGAGGTGCACGTCCTTGCCGAACGGTTGGCTGATGAGCAATGCCAGCAATAGGGCGGCGGCGTCACTGAGGGCGAGCAGACGCCGGATCCAGAAGTCACGGTGGCCGTAGCTCGTGGCCACAACGGCCCCGTTCGATCGTTCTGCATGGACATCGACTGGGCGCAGCCCGTGCCACCGCCGAGTGTGGGGGAAAGGTGCGGTGGTGGACTTACTTGTGGCGCTGGGCGGCGGCGTCATGCCGTGGCGAATGCCAACATCGTCGGCGCGCCCCGTTCCTCCAACGACGTCTCCGCGGCCTCGATCAGACGGACGACGTCGCGGGCCACGCGGCGGTTCTCAGTGAGCGACTTCCCGCCTCGCACGCTCTCTATGAAGTCCGAGAGCTGTGTGGACAGCGGCTCCGTCGTCTCGAGGCGCGGGCTCAGGATGTCGCCGGTGCGGTACGAGAGCTGGTACTGCCCGAAGCTCTCGGGGTCCTGGTAGTCCACGCCTGAGTCGAACACGCGGATCGGCTCCGAGCTCGTGTCGTCGTACACGACCATCTTCTCGCTGCCGACGATGACGGTTCGGCGCAGCTTGCTCGGCGCCAGCCAGCTCATCTCGACGTGCGCGAGCGTGCCCGTGCCGTAGCTCAAGTCCACGAACGCGACGTCCGGGATTCCCCTCACGACCGAGTCGCGTCCGATCGCGCTGACGCTCTCGGGCAGGTCGCCGAGCCAGTACTTCGCGCTGGTGCAGGCCCAGGTTGACCCGGCTGGAGGAGATGAAGTAGATCTCGCCCAGCTCTCCGCCGTCGATCAGGCGCTTGACCGCCTGGACGGGCGGGCTGTAGATGAACGTGTGCCCGCACATGAGCGACAGGCGATTCGAGTCGGCGAGCTCGATGAGATCGTCGGCTTCGCTGCTCGAGGCAGCCAGCGGCTTCTCGACGAAGGTGTGCTTGCCACGGTCGAGGGCGCGCGAAGCGAGGTCGTAGTGCGTGAACACCGGCGTGGCGATGAACACCGCTGAAACCTCTGGGTCGTCGAGCACGCGCTCCAAGTCCGTGGTCGGCTCGACGCTCGGATAGCGCCGAATCGCCTTCCTCAGCCGATCGGGATCGAGATCGCACGCGTACTTCACGTGCACGTCCGGGAGCTCGAAGAGCACTCGAAGCAGGTTCGGGCCCCAGTAGCCGAGGCCGACTACCGCGACACTCGTCAGCCCGGCGGCGCCGTTCTCGATGCGCGGCAGCACATCCTCGTCCCTGTAAAACCGGCGTCCGTTTTTCAACCTCTTCTCCGATCCGTCATCGAGAGGATTGGCTTGCCCCACGGAGGCGACACCCCTGAGCGCGGCCTGCCTGCGAATCCTTAGCCTGCCAGGGTTCCGCGGAGGGCTCCACTCTAACCGCGGTCGAGGGTAATGGCAACCTTCCCAAGCCAGATTTCACAGCTGCTTCACGCCGAGCTGACACCCGCTTCACCCGTACCCAGATCCGACGCTGCCCTTACGCGGCGACCGCCGACTTGCATGCGGCCGCGACGCGGTCGATCTCTGTGTCGCCGAGGTGCTCGAACATCGGCAGCGAGAGCTCCTCGGCGGCCCACGCGCTGGCCACGGGGCAGCGGTCGGCCCCGCCATCGTCGAACGGCGGCTGGCGGTGGCAAGCGGGGGAGTAGTGGATCCCCGTCTCGATCGAGGCGTCGCCAAGCGCGGCTGCAAGCGCATCGCGGTCGTCGCTTCGCACCGGAAAGACGTGGTACATACAGGGGCTCTCAACACGCTCCTCCAGGAGCCGTAGCGGACCCCCGGCGATCTCGGCGCGAAGCCGCTCGGCTCGTTTCCTTCGAGCCCCATTCCACCCGTCCAGATAGGGGAGCTTAGCGCGCAGGAATGCGGCCTGCAGGCCGTCGAGGCGCTCATTCCAGCCGGTGAGCTCGTGCTCGCCTTTTCGGCGCTGGCCGATGTGCCGGAGTGCGCGGGCGCGGTCAGCGATGTCGGGGTCGGAGGTGCATATAGCCCCACCATCGCCCAGGGCCCCGAGGTTCTTGCTGGGGTAGAAGCTGAAAGCAGCCGCTTGTCCGAGGGTCCCGGTGCGCCGGCCGCGCCAAGTTGCCCCATGCGCCTGTGCGGCGTCCTCCACAACGGCGAGGCCGTGGCGCTCGGCGAAGGCGGTCACCGCGTCCATGTCAGCGGCCTGGCCGTAGAGGTGCACGGCGAGGACGGCGGCCGTTCGCTCCGAGACCTCGTCCTTGGCGGTCGAGACGTCGATCAGCCCCGTTCCGTCCTCGACGTCGCAGAAGACAGGCGTCGCCCCGGCATGGAGGACGCCAAGCGCGGAGGCGATGAATGTGTGGGCCGGGACGATCACCTCGTCCCCGGGGCCGATCCCGGCCGCCTGGAAGGCGAGCGTGAGGGCGGCCGTACCGGAAGCGACCCCCACGCAGTGGTCGGCTCCGCAGTAGTCGGCGAACTCGTCCTCGAACGCCGCGACCTCCTGGCCGAGGATGAAGGCGCTCGCCCCGACGACCCGTTCGAAGGCTTCGCGGAGCTCCGCCCGGATCGGCTCGTGCTGGCGGTCGAGGGCTACGAACGGGACGCGGTCGCTCATTCGCGGCAAGCGTAGAAAGGACCGGCGGGGCTCAGTCCAGCCGTTCCCGGAGCTTCCGCAGCGCCGAGTAGACCCGCCCCTCAACGGTCGTGAGCTTCTGGCCGGTCAGCTTTGCGATCTCGGGGACCGTCAGGTCGGCGCCGTATCGCAGGGCGATCGCCTCGCGCTCGTCGTCGTTTAGCCCCTCGAGCCCGCGTGCGAGGAGGTCGCGGTCCTCGACGTGCTGCATGCCTCCGCCCGATTCGCCGGCAGCGACCGGGACGGCGCGCTCGAGCGCCCGCGCCTCGGCCGCGCTCTTCCGTACGTGGTCCCGCAGGCAGTTGAGCGCGATCGAGTAGAGCCAGGTCTTCTCGCTGCCCCGTCGCGGGTCGTAGCGACGGCGCGCGCGCAGCACGCGCTCGAAGGTCTCCGCGACGAGATCCTCGGCGAGTGGGCGGTTGCCCGTTCGGTACACGAGGAAGCCGAGCAACGGCTCGGCGTGCTCCTCGAAGAGCCGCTCGAAGCGATCGGTGCGCACGCCTCCATGATGGCCGGATTCCGCCCGCGCGCAACTTTGGTCGGCGCCGACCGGCCCCAAACGGCGTCGGTACGGTACCCCCGTGCCTGCCCAGCCCGCCAACGACACGCCCTACCGGACGATCGAGGACGTCGAGTTCGGGGAGGGCGTGACCGTCTTCTCGTTCACCAACCTCTACGGCTGCCGGATCGGCGACCGCAGCCGGATCGGCGCCTTCGTGGAGATCCAGCGCGGCGCCGTGATCGGGAGCGACTGCAAGGTCCAGAGCCACGCCTTCATCTGCGACGGCGTGACGATCGGGGACGGCGTCTTCGTCGGCCATGGCGCGCTGTTCGTGAACGACAAGACCCCCCGCGTCCTCACCGAGGAGGGGAGGCCCCAGACCAGCGACGACTGGGAGCTGCTCCCGATCGCCGTCGGCTCGCACGCCTCGATCGGCTCCGGCGCGATCGTGCTCGGCGGGGTGAGCGTGGGGGAGAGGGCGCTGGTCGGCGCGGGCGCGGTCGTGACGCGCGACGTGCCCGCGGACACTGTGGTCGCGGGCGTGCCCGCGCGCGTCATCCGGCAGGCAGCGGCGCGGACGGGCGCCGGGCCCGCAACCTGAGCGGCTCTGTCTCATAGGCGGCGAACAGCGCCGCCAGCACCAGGGGCGCGAACCAGACGACGTAGAGGTAGAACCAGTGCTCGCTCGGGAGCTGCAGGGCGATCAGCACCGCGCCGCCGAGTGCGGCCACCTGGGCCAGCGACTTGCGGGCGGGGAAGATGAGGAGCACCGCAGCGAAGTTCACCGCGGCGACCTTCACCAGCGTCTGGACCCACTTGAGCGACGGGTCCTGGCCCCAGATGCTGAACGGCGACTCGCGCCCCAGCTGGAAGCCGAGCGTGCGGTCGTAGAACTCGTGCAGGCCCCCGGACGGCAGGAACGGGAGGATCGTCGCGGCGAGCACAAGCAGGATTGCGGCGCCGTAGACGAGGAAAACGCGGCCGCCGCGCTCGCCCGAGGGATTTGCGAGGAGCGGCCCCAGCCCGAGCGGGGCGAACTTCGCCGCGCCGCCGAGGCCGACCAGCGCCCCCCGACCTGCCGGTGACGCGAGCACCACGAGCGCGAAGACGACGATCGCCGAGACGAGGGCGTCGTTCGAGTTCGTCGATAGCGCGAAGAGCGAGTACGGGTACGCGGTCCAGGCGAACGCCAGCGCGGCGCCGAGCGCGGTCCCCTCGGGCCCGGCCCTGAGCCGCCGGCCGAGCAGGAACAGGCCGGCGATCGTCAGCAGGTCGAAGGCGATCGCGGCGCCGTGCGCCGCCGGCACGCTGTCCCACTTCCCGCTCCACCCGATCAGCCGCTCGAACGGGACATACGTGAGGTAGACGACCGGCCCGTAGGTGTCGCCGTTCGGGGGATCGACCGCGAAGCGCCCGCGGTAGAGCTCCTGGCCGCGGGCGATGTGGTTTGCGCCGATCACCCCGGCGTAGCCGATGTCGACCACGTTCGAGTCGATCGCGTTGAGAGCGACCCGCGCGCCGAACAGCGCTATCGCCCCGACCACCAGCAGCTTCACCGGCAAGAGCGGGACGAGCGGCTGCCGGCTCGTCCTCGGCCGGAAGCCCGCGATCAGCATCCTCACGAGCAGGTAGGCGAGCACCGGGTAGACGAGCGGGACCGACTGGCCGATCTTCCCGTCGTTGAAGAGGACGTGGGATATGCCGAACGCGAGCAGCACCAGGAGGTCCAGGTGCAGCAGCCGGAACGGGCGGCGGGGATCGACGAACGGCAGCAGGAACAGGAACCCCAGCGGGATCAGCACCCACGGCGAGTTGAAGCTCCGCCCGAAGTCGCCCTCGTAACCGCGGGCCATCTCCCAGCCGGCCTGCCAGCCGCTCCACTGCTCGTAGATCCGGCCG
>VAXR01000146.1:0-11742 GCA_005885165.1 Actinomycetota bacterium | reverse complement strand
AGTGGGTGGTGTTGGCGATCGCGATCGCGAGGCGCCAGTCGCGGCGGTCGGCGGCGGACAGGCCGCGCAGGGCCGACCGCGGTGGGGTCATGGCGGCGCCGGCGGTGGCGTGGGCGGGGGCGGATGCGGCTAGCGCCGGCGCAGGCAGCGCGCAAAGCACGACGCCGGCGCAGACGAGGAGAACGGTCGTCGCCAGGACGCGGGCTGAGCGCATCGCGCTGTACGCAATCACCTTCCACGGGCGCGCGCACGCGAGGCTCGACCCGCGGGCGAGCGCCTACGCGTCAATCGAATCAGGAACCGCCGGCGCTCTTCGTAGGAGCGGGCAACGAAGCCAAGTTCACGCGAAGGGAGGCTTGCGTGAGAACACGAGGCATCGCGGCCGTGCTGACGTTTGCGCTGATGGCGGCCGGCACCGGCGGAGTACTCGCCGCCGGCGGCGGCGGCGGAAGCGAGAACAGCGCGGCCAAGACGCAGTACCGCCCGGGCAAGGGGTGCGGCGACAAGAACCACGTCCTAGCGGTGGCAATGACAACGGCGGCGGCAACGACAACGGCGGCGGCGGCGACCAGGGCGACCATGGTCACGGCCACGGCCACGACTAGTCGCGGCTAGCCGCTCCAGACGCTGAACAACGAGAGGGACCGGCGGATTCCGCCGGTCCCTTTTGCTTTCGCGGCGAGCGGCAACGCGCCAAAGCGATGGAGCGAAGTCAGGAAGCTGACGTCTCGTTCGTAAAAGGCACCAGATGGAGGACTCGCACATGACGGACTCGCACAGCAGCTTCGAGGACAGGCTTCCGGACGACTTGAGAGACGTCGCGGTTCGCCTACACAGTGAGCGGGCCGAGGCCACGGGCCTCGACCTGGACAGGATGAAAACGAGGGCGATGGCGAACGCCGCGGCCTCTCGACCGAAGGGACTCGCGTTGAAGTCACGAGGCATCGCAGTGGTGCTGACGCTCGGCCTGATGGCCGCCGGGACCGGCGGCGTCATCGCCGCCAGCAACACCGGCGGCGGCGGCGGCAGCTCCGCCAACACTCAGTACAAGCCGGGCTGCGGCCCCAAGAAGACGGACGGGGTCAACCCGAGCGGTACGCACACTGGCCCGCCTGGCCATGGCGATACGAACCGCGAGAGCTGCCCGAAGTAACAGCAGCTCACGTTGGACTCGAAGGGGCCGGCAGCCGCCGGCCCCTTCTCTTTGCGCCCTGAGGACCGAGGCGAGCGCCTACGCGCCAAACGGAGTAAGGAACGGCGCGCCTCGTCCGTATCAGGCACTTGAGATGACCAACTTCGACGACAGGCTGCCGGACGACCTCAAAGAGGTCGCGGCACGCCTGCACAAAGAGCGGGTCGAGGCCACGGGCCTCGACCTGGACAGGATGAAAACGAGGGCGATGGCAAGGGCCGCGGCCTCACGACCGAAGGGATTCGCTTTGAGGTCACGAGGGATCGCGGCAGTGCTCACGGTCGCGCTGATGGCAGCCGGTACGGGCGGCGTGCTCGCCGGCCACGGCAACGGCAACGGCGGCGGCAGCGCAGCCAAATCTCAGTACAAGCCTGGCTGTGGCCCCAAGAAGTCGAACGGGGTCAACCCGAGCGGCACCCACACGGGTCCGCCTGGCCACGGCGACACCAACCGCGAGAGCTGCCCCAAGTAGGGGAGCGCTCAGACGGACTTGAAGAGGCCGGCGCAAGCCGGCCTCTTCTCTTTTTCCGGGTCGCTTTCCGGCTCGGGGAGCACCTACAGTGGGGCCGATGCGCCTCACCGCGCTACTCGTGATTGCGGTGGTTGTCGTCGGTGTGGCCGGCGCGGTCGTGGCTGTCGCCTCGCGCGAGAGCGACACCGCCTTCCTGTACCGCCAGGAGCACCCCACGACGCTCGAGCCGCAGCAGATGGAGAGCGCCGTGGTGAAGGCGCCGGATCCGGTGCCCGGCGGCAACCGCGCGGCCGCCAGGGATGCGACGTGCAAGCCCGGGTCCAAGCCGCCCAACCGCAACCCCTGGGTATGCACCGTCCACTACCAGTCGGGTAACACGGTCCGTTACCGGATCGTGGTCACCCTGAACGGCACGTTCCAGGGCACCGACCCGACCGGCCAGTACGTGGTCTCGGGGCGCGTGGCCGGCGCCGGGCTGTCGACCGGCGGCTGAGCTCCCGCCTCAGCGAAGCGACAGGCGCCAGGTTCGCGGCTACCTTCTGCCACTTCGACCGCGGCGCCGAGCGCAGGGCGGCGATCGCGGACTTGATCAGCGGCTCGCGCGGGTTGCGGATGCGCGCCAGAGCCAGGGCAGGCTGCGGATCGAGGCCGGCGCTTGCCCTCGCGAGCGCGAGCCCATAGCGGTACTCCCAGCTCCGCGGCTCCTGGTCGATCGCCTTCTGAAAGGCCGCCGCGGCGTCGGTCGGCCGCCCGTCGATCAGATCGCAGTACCCCATGATCTGGTACGGCTCGGGGCGGATCGCCAGCGCGTCGACTGAGCTCCGCGCCTCGCGCGTGGCCGTCGTGCAGCTCCCGCGGTCGAACGCGTGCGCGGCGCGCTGGAGGTGGGACTGGGAGAAGAGCACGAGCCCCGGGGTGACGGCGGTGACCGCGAGGGCGGCCGCGACCGGGATGCGGCGGCCGTTCGGCGTGATGTGCGTATCGGCGTCCCGCGTCCGGCGCGCGAACGCAGTCCCCCCGAAGGCGAACACCCACGCCGTGACCACGGGCATCTCCCAGTCCCAGTCCACGCCCGCGTGGATCGCCCACGCCGCGAACGCGCCGAGCAGCGCCGCGTAGAGGACGCGGTTGGGCCCGGTGGCCCGCCGCGCGATCCCGTAGCCGATTCCCCCGAGGAAGAGGAGCAGAATCAGGAGGCCCACGATTCCGACCTCGCCCAGGACCTCCGGGTAGAGGCCGTGCGCGTCGACGACCGTCGTCTGGATCTTCCGCCGCTTCTCCCACTCGAACTGGTAGGTGCCGATCCCCACGCCGTGGAACGTCGAGCTGTCGTAGGCCTGGATGGCCGCGCGCCAGTGGTCGATCCGGCCGTTCGAGCTCGGATCGGTCAGCCGGTTCCGCAGGTTCGCCGAGCTGTTTTCCGGGGTGCCGTGGGCGAACCCGTCGTACTGGTGGCTCAGCCACCCCGGCACGCCGATCGCCAGCGCCACGATCACGATTAGCGCGACGCCGCCGAGCGCCACGGGCCGCCGCCGCTCCGGCGGTATGAGCGGCCCGCGCGTGCGGTCGAGGAGGCGGTCGATGCGCAGCAGCGCGGCGCGCAGCGCGATCGCGGCGAGCGCGCAGAGCACCACGACAAGCACCACGCGGTGGCCCTCCGAGACGCCGGCGGCGGTCGTCGGGTGGGCGGACGAGAGGTGCTTGGCGTTGTAGGCAACGACGACGGCGACGGCGGTGGGGGGAAGCACCGCCACCAGGGCGGGGAAGACCCGCGGCGACCGCGCCGCGGCGATGTAGACGACCGCGCCGATGATCGTCGCCGCGATCGCCCCGCGTGAGAATGTGAAGTAGAGGGTGGTGCCCAGCACCGGCACCGCGCCGCACGCGATCGCCCGGGCCGCCCGGTGCTCGGTCCGGCTGGACGCGAGGCCGAGCACCAGCAGGATCCCGATCCCGCACAGGATCCCCAGCGCGTTCCAGTACGTGAGCGGGAAGCTCAGGCGGTTGTTGGCCACGTTCACCGCGGTCGGCCAGACGTGGGGGAGGAGGCGCGTGATGAGCCCCGAGGCCCCCCCGCCGCGCCGTGCGCGGCACTAGGGCGAACAGCACGAAGAGCAGTAGGTAGAAGAGGTCGCGGTCGAACTCGATCAGCGCCCTGTCGCGGGCGTGCGACCAGGTCGCGGAGAGGAGCACCCAGGCCACGAATGCGAGCCCCGCGCCGCCGACGATCGCCGCGCGGCTGGTCAGCCCGGCGTACGGCGTGTCGGCGAGCAGGACCCGCGCGATCAGGAGCTGGATGACGATGATCGACGCGAAGCCGACGGTGCCGGGGAAGAACCCGCCGCCGTTGAATCCGAGGTAGATGACGAGCGCGCCGGGGAGCGCGGCGAGGATGGCCGCGGCGACCTCCAATTCGATCCGCGGCCGGTCGCCGCCGTGCTCGTCCGGGGTCGCCCGCCTCGGCGCCTCCGGCTCGGCCGCAGCGGCCGGTTCGAACACCATCGCGGCGATGATAGGAGTCCCCCGGACGCGCCCGGAAATTAGGGGTTGACATCGGCGCCCGGGTCTAAGAGGGTAGGTGAGGGGGCTCGGGCGCAAGGCCGCACGGTCCCGGGCTCGCACAGACAACTTCGAGGGGACCCTCTGTACACGCAACACGCGCATGAGGCGCGGAGTTCGCGCATATCGTCGCGCCCGCAAGTCCGTGGCAAGTTCATCTTCCGCGGCGACGAGAAGATCTATCTGAAGGGCGTCACGTACGGGACGTTCCGCCCCGACGAGCGCGGCGGCGACTACCCCTCGCCTGACGTCGTCGACGCCGACTTCGCCGCGATGGCCGCGGCCGGAATCAACTCCGTCCGTACCTACACGGTGCCCCCGCGCTGGCTGCTCGACTGCGCGGAGGCACACGGGCTGATGGTCATGGTCGGCCTGCCGTGGGAGCAGCACGTGACCTTCCTCGAGGATCGCGCCCGGGCGCGCTCGATCGAGGAGCGGGTCCGCGAGGGCGTGGCGGCCTGCGCCGGGCATCCGGCCGTCCTTGCGTACGCGATCGGGAACGAGATACCGGCCTCGATCGTGCGCTGGCACGGCCGCCGCCCGATCGAGCGCTTCCTCAAGCGCCTCTACGCCGCCGCCAAGCAGGAGGACCCCGACGGGCTCGTCACGTACGTCAACTTCCCCTCCACGGAGTACCTGGAGCTGCCGTTTCTCGACTTCGTGACGTTCAACGTCTACCTGGAGGCGCAGCGGACGCTCGACGCCTACCTGGCCCGGCTCCAGAACCTCGCCGGCGACCGGCCGCTCGTGATGGCGGAGATCGGCCTCGACAGCCGCCGGCACGGCGAGGACGTCCAGGCCACCGTGCTCGGCTGGCAGGTCCGCACCGCCTACGGCGCCGGCTGTGCGGGGGCCTTCGTCTTCGCCTGGACTGACGAATGGCACCGCGGGGGGTTCGACATCGACGACTGGGACTTCGGGCTGACCGACCGCGACCGCCGGCCAAAGCCGGCGCTGGCCGCGGTCCGCGAGGCCTTCGCGGACGCTCCGTTCGGGCGCGAGCACGGTCCGTGGCCGCGGATCTCGGTCGTCGTCTGCACGTTCAACGGCGCTGCGACGCTCGCGGACTGCCTGGAGGGCGTCTCCCGGCTCGACTACCCGGACTTCGAGGCGATCGTGGTGTGCGACGGCTGCAACGACCGGAGCGCCGAGATCGCGCGGGCGTTCGGGGCGAGGCTGATCGAGACCGAGAACAGGGGGCTGAGCGCCGCACGTAACGCGGGACTCGAGGCGGCGTCGGGCGAGATCGTCGCCTTCTGCGACGACGACGCACGCCCCGATCCGCACTGGCTGCGCTATCTCGCCCACTCGTTCGAGACCACCGACCACGTCGGGATCGGCGGCCCCAACGTCGCCCCTCCCGGCGACGGGCCGATCGCGGACTGCGTCGCGAACGCTCCCGGCGGCCCGATCCACGTGCTGCTGTCGGACCGCGAGGCCGAGCACATTCCAGGCTGCAACAGCGCGTTCCGGAAGCGCGCGCTCCAGGCGATCGGCGGCTGGGACACGCGCTTCCGCACGGCGGGCGACGACGTCGACTTGTGCTGGCGGCTCCAGCAGCGCGGCTGGACACTCGGGTTCTCGCCGGCCGCGCTCGTGTGGCACCACCGCCGCAACTCGATCCGCAACTTCTGGCGCCAGCAGAAAGGCTACGGTCGGGCGGAGGCGCTGCTCGAGGCCAAGTGGCCCGAGAAGTACAACCCGGCCGGCCATCTGTCGTGGGCGGGCCGCATGTACGGGCGCGGGCTGATCCTTTCGCTCTACGGGCGCCAGCGCGTGTACCACGGCAGCTGGGGGATGGGGCTGTTCCAGCAGCTCTACCGCCCGTCGCCGGGCACGCTGGCCTCGCTGCCGCTGATGCCGGAGTGGTACCTCTTGATCGCCCTGCTCGCCGGGGTGTCGGGACTCGGGTTCCTGTGGAGCCCGCTGCTCGTTGCCATACCGCTGCTCGTCGTCGCGGTGGTCGCCGTGGTGGTGCAGGCGATGAAGAGCGCGGCGCGGGCCACGTTCCCCAGCCCGCCGCGCACGCTGCGCGGCCGCCTCGAGCTGCGCGGGCTGACCGCCGTGCTCTACCTGATGCAGTCGCTCGCGCGGCTGTGGGGACGCCTGGCCCACGGCCTCTCGCCCTGGCGGCTGCGAGCGAGGCCCGCGCTGAAGCACCCGCTCCCGCGGACCTTCGTCCTGTGGAGCGAAGGCTGGCGTGCTCCGGCGGACCGTCTGGGCGAGATCGAGAGCGCCCTCCGCCGCGGCGGCCCGGTCGTGCAGCGCGGCGGCGACTTCGACCGCTGGGACCTCGAGGCGCGCGCCGGCCTGATGGGCAGTGTGCGGACCCGCCTGGCGGTCGAGGAGCACGGCGGCGGGAGACAGCTGATCCGGCTGCGGCTCTGGCCGCGCCTGTCGCGAATCGGTTTTATGGCCATCGCGGGCCTCCTGGCGATCTCGGTCGCCGGCGCGCTCGACGGCGAGGAGATCGCGGCCGCCGTCGCCGGAGTCGCCGCTGTCGCCTTGGGGCTTCGGTCGCTGCTCGAATGGTCGGCCGCCACGGCCGCGATCTCGACGGCGTTCGAGCGCCCTGAGGTGGCGTGGCGGTCGGCGATCGCGCGGGAGGTCGCCCATCGGGCGCCGCGCTCGAGCCAGGTGGAGGATCGTGTCGCCCCCTGACGTCCTCACAATCTCCGCGGCGCGGGACACGGCAGCTCTCGAGGTGCTCGAGGTGGAGGCCAACCCGGGCGAGAGCACCTTCCCCGGCGAGATCCTCACCTGCCGGGCCCCGGACGACGGCATGGTTCGCCTCTTCCGCAAGCGCTCCGCCGGCGCCGGGCACGACTGCCACGGGCACAGGGCGGGCGTCGCGTACGAGGCAGCGGTTTACGAGCGCCTGCTCGCGCCGATCGGGATGTCGACGCCCGCGTTCTACGGCGCGGGCGTCGATGGCGACGGCAGCTGGCTCCTGATCGAGCACCTGGAGGGCGCAGAGCGGCTCGATCGAACGGTCAGCGCCGACGGTGCGATCGTCCGCGCCGCGGCCTGGATCGGGCGCTTCCACGCGGCCGCCGAGCGCCTACCGGCGGCCACACGCGCCACGCTGCGCCGGTACGACGCCGAGTACTACGCCGGCTGGTCACGCCGCACGCTCGAGTACGTCGAGGACGGGGAGCGCCGATTCCCCTGGCTAGGTGAGCTCTGCACGCGCTTCGAGCGCGATTGTGCGCCGGCGCTCGCGCACGGACGGCTGACCGCAATCCACGGCGAGCTCTACCCGCGCAACGTGCTGGTCCGCGGCGAGCGGATCCACCCGATCGACTGGGAGTCCGCGGCGCTCGCGCCGGGCGCGATCGACCTCGTCGCGCTGATCGACGGCTGGGACGACGTGCACGACCAGGCGCTCGAGGCCTACGTCGACGAGCGCTTCGGCGGCCGCGCGCCGGATGGCTTCGAGCGCGACTGCGACGCGGCGCGCCTGTACCTCGGCTTCCGCTGGCTGGGCGACCGTCCCTACTGGACGAACCTCGAGAGCTCGGAGTACGAGTTCCGCGCCCTGTGCGCCACCGCCCGGCGGATGGACCTGCTGCCGTGAGACGGATGCTTCGCCTGCTCCGCTACCTCAGGCCCCACTGGCGCGGGCTCACGGGGGTGCTCGTGACCATGGGGCTGAGCACCGCCGTGGGGCTGCTCGAGCCGTGGCCGATCAAGCTGTTCGTGGACAACGTCGTCGGCAACAAGCACTGGCCCGGCTGGCTTAAGGACGTGCTGGGGGTCCTCCCCGGGGGCGATGGCCGTCGCGGCCTCCTGCTTTGGCTCGCCATCGTGCTAGTGCTCCTCTTCCTCCTGGGAACCGCGATCGGCATGCTCAATTCGCTGCTCACGACGACCGTGAGCCAGCGCATGACTTACCGCCTTGGCGGCGACCTGTTCCGTCACCTGCAACGCCTATCGCCGCTGTATCACTACCGGCGCGCAGTGGGGGACACGATCGCGCGCGTGACAGGCGACCCGTCATGTGTCTCGATCCTCGTGGTGGACGGGATCATCCCGCTGCTGCACGCCCTGATCACGATCGTGGCGATGTTCGCGATCATCTTCGCGCTGCAGCCGACGCTGGCCCTGATGGGGCTTGCTGTGGCGCCGTTCCTCATCATCAGCATGCGGGTCTTCGGCGCTCCCATGAAGCGCCGCAGCCGCGCTCAGCGCGACTACGAGGGCGACATGATGACCGTCGTCGAACGCACGCTGTCGGCGATCCCGGTCGTGCAGTCGTTCACACGCGAGGACGTCGAGCACAGGCGCTTCGTGGAGACCGCGGAGGCGACGGTCGGCGCCTATCGACGCTCGATCGTGATGGGCATGTGGTTCAAGCTGGCGATCGGCGTCGCGACGACGCTCGGCACCGGCGCCGTCCTCTACGTCGGCGGCGGCTACGTGCTCGACGGGAAGATGACGGCCGGCGACGTGATCGTCTTCCTGGCATACCTGGGAGCGCTGTACGAGCCGCTCCACTCCGTCACCTACACGTCATCCACCCTGCAGTACGCCGCCGCCCAGGCCGACCGGGTGATGGAGATCATGGAGACGGACCCGGATCCGGACGATGCGCCGGACGCCGTCGACGTGGAGGTTCGAGGACAGGTTCGCTACCGGCATGTGAGCTTCGCCTACGAGCCCGGCCGTCCCGTCCTCAGCGACGTATCGCTCGAGGCGAACCCGGGGGAGGTGGTGGCGATAGTCGGCCCGACCGGCGCCGGCAAGACCACCTTGGTGAACATGCTCGTGCGCTTCTTCGATCCCCAGTCAGGGCGGATCACGATCGACGGCCGCGATCTCCGCGAGATCAAGCTCAAGTCGCTTCGGAGCCAGGTCGCGATGGTCCTCCAGGACCCCTACATCTTCCCGATGACGGCGGCCGAGAACATCGCCTACGGGCGTCCGGGCGCCTCGCGCGAGGAGATCGAGGCCGCGGCGAAGGCCGCGAACGCACACGAGTACATCGAGCAGCTACCCGATGGCTACGACGCGGTCATCGGCGAGCGCGGCGGGACGCTGTCCGGCGGCGAGAAGCAGCGGATGTCGATCGCGCGGGCATTCTTGAAGGACGCGCCGATCCTGATCCTGGACGAGCCCACCTCCGCGCTCGACGCGCTCACGGAGTCGATGCTGATGGAGGCCCTCGAGCGCCTGATGCGCGGGCGCGTGACGTTCATCATCGCCCACCGGCTGTCCACGATTCGCGCCGCCCACCGCATCGCCGTGATCGACCATGGCAGGATCGTCGAGCGGGGGACACACGCGGAGCTGCTCGCGGCCGGCGGCCTCTACGCCGGGCTCTACCGGAGGCAGATGGAGTTCGCCGACCACGACGCCGTCGAGATCGTCGAGGACGACGTCGCCGAGGCGCTCGCGGTGGAGGGGCCGGCATGACCGTCCGGGCCAGCATCGTGATCGACAACTACAACTACGCGCGCTTCCTGCGCGCGGCGATCGACGGCGCGCTCGCCCAGACGCTCGAGGGAACGGAGGTCGTGGTCGTCGACGACGGCTCGACCGACGGTTCGCAAGAGATCATCGCGGGCTACGGCGGGCGGGTGCGGTCCGTGATCAAGGAGAACGGGGGGCAGACGTCGGCATTCAATGCCGGTCTGTCCGTGGCGAGCGGCTCTGTGGTCTGCTTCCTGGATTCCGATGACCTGCTGGCGCCGCGCGCCATGGAAGCCGCCGTGGATGCGATCCACACACGCCGCGCGGTCAAGGCGCACTGGCCGCTTCGGACGATCGAGGCGGACGGGACGCCAATCGACGAGCTCCTGCCGCGTGGACAGCTCGCCGACGGCGACCTCCGCGACGAGGTGCTCGCCCACGGACCGGAGAGCTACCCGACCCCGCCGACGAGCGGCAACGCCTGGTCGCGCGAGTTCCTTGACGAGGTCATGCCGCTTCCGGAGATTGAGGTGCGCCACGAGGTGGGGAGCGCCAGCGCCGACGCGTACCTCTCGGACGTCGCCCCGCTCTTCGGGCCGGTCGCTCGGATCGACGACGAGCTCGGTTGCTACCGCCTCCACGGGGATAACGACTACTCGAGCCTCGGGTTCGAGGAGTGCCCGACTCGGGTTCGATGCCGGCCGGGAGGCCTGGCGGACCGAGTCGTGGCTACATCGATTCGTGGCCGCGCGCGAGGAGCTGCACGCGGCACTGCCCCGCGATGCCGCCCTGGTGCTCGTCGACGGCCAGGGGGTTGGGGAGGAGGTCGCGCATGGGCGGCGCACACTCCCCTTCCTCGAACGAGACGGTGAGTATTGGGGCGCGCCGGAGGACGGCGCCGTTGCGGTTCGCGAGCTCGAACGGATGCGGGCCGAGGGCGCGCACTTCATCGCGTTCGCCTGGCCGGCGATGTGGTGGTTCGACTGCTATCCCGAACTGAGGCGCCATCTGACCGAGCGCTTTCCCCGCGTCCTCGACAGCGAGCGCCTGGTGGCGTTCGACCTCCGGGACTGAGCTCGATGCGGATCTGCATCGTCTCGCAGGAGTACCCGCCCGAGACGGCTCGGGGCGGGATCGGCAGCCAGAACTGGACGAAGGCGCACGCGCTGGCCGGCCTCGGGCACGAGGTGCACGTGCTCTCGAGCTCGACCGGCGCGACGGACGGGATCGCGACGCGCGAGGGCGACGGTGTGACCGTCCACCGGATCGAGCCGCCCGGCGTCGAGTTCCCGGTCTACGAGGCGCCCGCCTACTGGGTCGGATACACGTGGTCGGTGCTCGCGGCGCTTCAGCGGCTCATGAAATCGCTGGAGTTCGACGTGATCGACTTCGCGGAGTACGGCGCGGAGGGGTTCGCCTACCAGCTCGACCGCACGCCGTGGAGCTTCGCGCCCGTCGCCGTTCAGCTGCACGGCCCGCTGTCGATGTTCGCGGAACGCATCGGCTGGCCGGAGGCCGGCAGCGACTTCGAGCGCGTCGGGACGTTCATGGAGGAGCTCTCGATCCAGCGGGCCGACGCTCTCATGGCGTGCAGCGCGAACATCGCCGACTTCACGGCGGACCGCCACGGCGTGGCCCGCGACTCGATCGACGTGGTTCACTGCGGCGTCGACTCCAGCGCCTTCACGCCGCCGCCGCCGGGCTTGCGGGAAGCGCAGCCGCCGACCGTCCTCTTCGTCGGCAACCTCGCCGCGAACAAGGGCCTCGGCACCGTTCTCGATGCAGTTCTGCTGCTCCGCTCGAGGTGGCCCGACCTGCGGCTGCGCGTGCTCGGAAAGGGCGAGGGCTCGTTCCTCGACGACCTCCGCGCCCGGGCCCACTCGGCGGGCACGGACGATGCGCTCGAGCTCCTCGGCTTCGTGCAGGACCGCGCCGCGCTCCCCGACCTTTACCGCTCGGCGGATGTCTTCGCCTCGCCGGCCCAGCACGAGGTGGGTGTCGCGAACGTCTACATCGAGGCGATGGCGTGCGCCTGTCCCGTGGTGGCGGCGGAAACCGGCGCGGCCCCGGAGGCGGTTGCGGATGGCGAGTCCGGCCTGCTGGTGAG
>VAXR01000145.1 GCA_005885165.1 Actinomycetota bacterium | reverse complement strand
ACTCGCTGCTTGGGGGGTGCTGCTCAGCCGGCCGGCGGGGTGCCGGACGTGTCGCCGGAGTCCGAGGTGCCCCCGGAGTCCGAAGTGTCGCCGGAGCCGGAGGTGTCGCCCGAGCCCGAGGTGTCGCCGCCAGCGTGCGGCGCGCCCTTGTCGACGAGGCGCCGCGCGACGACGGGCTGCGACGGATCGGGCGTAACGCCCTTGTCGACCCGCGCCTGGACGAGCACGCGGTCGCCGACCGCGACGTCCAAGAGGTCGCGCACGCCGTCGCCGTTCACGTCGCGCACGACGATCCGCGCGTTCGACACGTCAACCGTCACGGTCTGGCCGACGAGCCCGCTGCCGTGGTGGTTCGCGTGCTTGACGTCGACCTGAAGCGTCCCGTCGGTGCCGACCGACGACACCGTGCCGACAAGGATGAGCGCGCGGCCGTGCTTGCCATGGCCGACCTGGCCCTGGTTGTGGCCGCGGCCGTGATGGCCCTTCGCGCCGTGGCCTTGATGGCCGCCGCCGTGCGCCGCGGCCGTCACCGGAAACGCGAGCGCGAGCGCCGCGGTAAGCGAGATGGCCAGTCGGGTGGAAGTGCGTGTCATGGAGCCTCCTTCGAAAAACGTTGGCGGCCCCGCTTCCGAAGCCCCATCTCCCCTTCGGAAGGCGTTCGGAGCGGCATGACGGGCGCTCGCGGGCTGCGGACGAATGGACGGGGCTGCTTAACTCGTGCGCTGCCCGCGGACGTCGCGCTGCCCGGTTGGGCGACAAAGGAGTGGAGCTCCGTCACTATGTCGCTGTCTCGCAACGCTCGGTTCGCGCCCGCCCCCGGCGCGAGAGAGGTGAGAGTCCATTAGTAGGTGCTATAGGCCCCAAGACTGGACCCTCATCCATCGGGGGCGAACGGAGCGCTACTCCGAAGTAACAAGCCGGCCCTGCGGGTCCGCTCGAGCAAGTGAGAGTCCATCGTGGGTACCTATAGGTACACGGATTGGACTCTCACCCGAGAGCGCCTCCACGCCAGTCGAACGGCGCGTTACAGGACCGAGGCATACGTAACGGGCCACTCTCGACCGGACTGGTGCGCCGGTCCTCGCCCAGCTAGTGGCCCCTCACTAGCCGTCTTCCTTCCGCTCGCGCCGGCGCTGCGCGCCCTTGTGCCGCTTCCGCTTCCGCCGATGCCTTCCGCGCGGGGGCGCCGGTCCGCAGCGCGCCTTCTTCGGAGTCGGGCTCGGCGACGATGGCGGGCCCGCGCCGAGCGTGGGATCGCCCTTTCGGAGCTCCGCGGCGGAAACGGAGTCGATCCGTCGCGTCAGGTCCGCCAGCCAGGCGATCTGGCGAGACGCCAGCGCGGGGTCGAGCTTGTCCAGGTCCCCGTTCGGGGAGATCGTGACGAGGTACTCGGGCCCGGCGATCGCGCCGATCTGGGGAACTCCCGCCGACTGGAACGCGCCGCCCACGCCGAACTGCGCCGGCGGACGGAGGAGCGCCGCGCGCGGGATGTTGTGAGCGACAACGGTGTCGCGGGTCAGCTCGAACATCCTGCCCTGGGTCGTCCAGATGCCGAAGAGCTCCGCGCGGCCGGTCGGGTTGTAGCCGTTCTCGGTCGAGTCGATCCACTCGGAGCAGCCCAGGTGCTCGACGGTGAGGGCCGCGGCCGCGCGCCGCACGATGTCCGGGTGGGCGTCAATCCACCCCTGCGTCTGGGGAAGGTCGCTCGTCATGTGGCCCGGCCAGGCGGCGAACACCAGGGTGCGCCGGAGTCTCCTGCGCTTCGGCAGCGAGGCGAAATGGCGCGCCAGCTGTACGAATGCCACGCCGCCGTTCTCCTCGGCGAACCCCTGCCCGTCGGTATGCGTGTTGAAGACGATCGTCTCCTTGCTCGCGCCCGGGAGCACTGCGGTCACCGCCGAGGTCGGCACCTTCTTGCGCGAGGCCATGAGCGTCAGGCGGGTGCGCGGCCTTCCCATCGCCAGCTGGCGGAGCCGCGTACCGGTGTCACGGTCGACGTAGAGCGCGGGCAGCGGCTCGAAGCCGTGCCCGAACGGGAGATAGCCGCCCTTCAGCGCCTCGAAGGAGCTGTCAACGACGAATATGACTCCGGCTGCGCCCAGGCCCTGGAACGGAGCGAGCGGGATGCCCAGGCCCGGCTCGATCCAGAGTCGCTTGTAGTCGGAGGTCTCCCAGTCGACCTGGTTGTGACCCCGCCAGTTCTCGTAGGTCACGAGCGGCGTGAAGGCGCCCGCCGTGAGCGGCATCGGCATCGGCAGGTCGATCAGCAGCACGCTGCCCGCGGTGCCGCCCGCGATGGTGCCGGCGAGCCCCGTGGCCCATGAAGCGAGGTCCTTCGGATAGCGCTCGATCCCCACCATCGCGGCGGCGAGGTTGACGCCGTTCGCGCTCGGCGCCGGCGCGGTTCCGCCGTACACGAGCGGTCCGGTCACCCCGCCGGCGGGCGTCTCGTGGGAGCGCGGGTAGTAGGTACCGACCTTCACCCGGCCGGCCCCCGAACCTTCGAGGACGTCGAGGCCGAAGTTCTTAGCCTGCCAGCGCAGGGTCTCGTACACGTCGCACGGCTCGAGCCGGAGCCCGGCTTTCACGAACTCGCGCTCGAGCCAGGCGATGTAGCGGTTGTGGCTGGCGGAGCCGGTGAGGCGCGGGCCGAAGTCGACCATGCGCCGGAAGTCGCGTGCGACATGGTGCGGCGACGGCAACGGGATCGGCTTCCTCGCCGCGGCGCGCAGGGCCGACCGCGCGATCGGGACGCGCGTCGCGGCCAGGGCGGATGACAGTCCGATCGCTGCGCCGGCGCCGCGTCTCAGCGCCTCGCGCCTCGAAAGCGGCGAGTCGAATCCCTGCATTCCCACAAGCTCCAAAGCCCGCCCTGCGCGGGCAGGCGATGGACTCTACCTTGGGTCGACGGGGCCGGACTCAGGCGCCGGGCGCGATGTGCACGTCGGCGCGGCGCATCTCCGCACCCGTCGATGACGAGTTCACGGTCCTGGTCGCAACCAGGCTGCGCTCTCCATCGAGCCCGCGTGCGGCCTCGAGCGCGGACTCCGCAGCTTCGAGCAGCGAATCCGGTGTATCTCCGTTGCGAGGGAAGATCCCGATGCCGAAGCTGAGGGTGAGACCGTGCTCCGCGCCTCCCGAGTCGCGGCCGAGCTCGCGGATCCGCTCGACCATCGCCGAGGCCGCGCGCTCGTCCGAGTAGATCGCGATCACCGCGAGGAGGTTCGGTCCCAGCCGCCCGACGAAATCGGTGCGGCGGATCGCGCCGCCGACAGCCTTCGCCGCGACCGCGATCAGCCCTGACGCGGCCGGGCTCCTGGCGTCGCGCGAGCGAAGGTCGATCGAGTCGACCGCGCACGTGATCAGCGCGAAGGGGATGCCGCTGCGAAGCGAGCGCTCGGCTTCGACGGCGAGCACGCGATCGATTCCTTGCCTGTCGAGCACGCGATTGCCGTAAGAGCTGTCCGCTATGCGCTCGACGAGCCTCTCCTGCTTCACGCGCAGGGCACCGAGGAGGAGCCCCGCGAACCACACCGACGCGAAGAGGACGCCCGCGTGCACGATCACGCTGCTCGGGGTGCGCCCCGGGAGCATGGCGAGCGCCGCGCCATACGCGGCGAAGACGAGCGCCGCCTGCACCGCCGCCTCGATCCCGTCGAGGAGGAAGAAGGCGCACGCAACCACGCAGACGTAGAGGACGGCGTAGGGGCTCGACGCATCGCCGCTCGCCACGGTTGCGGCGGCCACCAGGACCGTGGCGAGCGCGAGCACGGCGTGCACCACCCACCGCGGGATACGGGATGCGGTCATCGCCGAGGCGTCGTCGGAGGGCACAGGTACAGACTCGGCTGAACGGAGTTCGCTCCCCTCCCCGATTTGAGTTAGTTCGACGTTCTCGCGATCCACCGGTCCGTCCTACAGCCGCAGCGTCAGAACCCGGGCGCAGCCGATCCGCTTGCTGGAGCCAAGCCTCGGTCCGAGCAGGCGCTCGATCGCCGGGCTCGAGCCACAGGGGGCGACCGCGAGCGGCGCGCCCACGTTGCGGACGAACCGGCGCGCCACCGCCGCGCTCATCCTCCCGCCGAAGAACCGCCGCGCCTCCGTCTCGCGCAGCCCGAGCCCCGGCGTCCAGCTCGGGTGCCCGAGCCACGTGGCGCGTGCAGTCAGGGCCGGGACCGAGGCCGCCAGCGGCGGCGGGGCCAGCACCGCGCCGCGCACGGGCGAATCGGCGACCGCGCGGAGGGCGCGCGCGTCGTCGCTCGCCATGACGTAGGGCTCACGCCGCTCGTTCGTCGTCTTGTAGAGGAGGTATCCGGCGAACGCGAGCCCCGGGAGCGTGGCCGCGGAGACGAGCAGCACCGCGACGGCGCCGCGCACGTGGAGTCGCGCACAGCCGCGCACGGCCAGGACGGCGAGGGGCAGCGTGATGCCCTCGAGTGTGTGGATCGCGTAAGGGGGATTCAGCCAGTACAGCCCGAGCGCGGCGAGCGGCCACAGCACGAGGATGCGCTCCTGGACCCCGCGGTCCCCCCGCCAGAGGCCGATGAGCGCGGGCACGGCAAGCGGGCCGACAAAGGCGGCGGCCACCCAGCCGCCGAAGTAGCCGCCGAGGTCGTTCTGAACGCGCGCCGCCGCCCACGCGGCATCCAGGTGCGGGAGTGCGTAGTAGTAGGCGAGCGGGATGCAGATCGCGAGGCCGGCGGCCGCGCAGGCGATGACCGCCCGCCGTGTGCGCTCGGTGGCGGCCAGCCCGAAGAAGATCGCCAACAGCGTCGCGCCCTGCCACGGGTGGATCCAACCCGCGAACGCCGCCGCGGCGGCGGCCACGCCGATCTCGGCGCGCGCCGACCGCCGGGCCCGCCGCGCCGGATCGATCGCGCGCTCGATGGCGAGCAGCGAGACGCACATCAGCGCAAGCGCTATCGCGATCGGGAAGTAGCCCCAGAGCTGGAGCGCCGGTGTGGAGTCGGCAACGGCCAGCGCCAGCTGCGAGTAGTGATCGGGCGACAGGCCCACGATCCAGGCGAGCACCGGCGCCACCGGGGTCGCGGCGAACAGCGCGAGCACGAGCGCGGCGCGGCGCGCGCCCGGCGCGGGAAGGAGACGGCGCACATACGCCCGGTAGCAGGACAGCAGGGCCGCGGCCGCGACCGGCAGCCAGAGGTCGTACGCCCACGCCGGCGAGAGGCCGAGGCGCACGAGCCCGCCCGAGAGGCCGAAGATCGGATCCACGAACACGCGCCCGCTCCGCGCGACGTCGAAGTTGTTGCGCGCCAGCAGGTGGCCGCCGACGTCCCGGACCCAGGCCAGGTACTGGAGCTGATCGGCGGGGAAGATCCCGGTCGCGCCCGTCAGCACGCCGCCGTGGCTCCTGATCAGGATCACCGCGAACGGGACCAGGCCGAACCCGACCAGGGCAAGGAACGAGGCGAGCGACGGGCCGCGGCGCGCGAGCACGCGCGCGCGGCTCTCCGCGGAGCGGCCCGGCACGCCGCGCAACTCGATCGCGACAGCGCTCGACTGAGCGGGGGTCACCCTCTCGATATCGGCTTCTGCGCCTGCGATCTGGAGGCGTGAAGCGCCGCCCGCGGCGTGCCCGAGGACTATGTTTCCTGGCCGTGGGGACGCGGCAGGGGGTGCGCTTCGTGGCGATGCTCGCCGCTCTCGCCTTGCCGTTGCTGGCCACTCCGGCAGGGGCCACGCCCACCTGCCCCGGAAAGGACCGCACGATCTGCGCCGGGCGGATCATCCCCGAGGCGTCGCACTCGGCCGGCTTCCTGACCTACGACGAGTGGATCGGCGCCATGCGGGAGCTCCAGAAGGAGCACCCCGACAGGGTCCGCTTCCGCCAGATCGGCATGAGCGCGGGCCACCGGCCGCTCTACGAGGTCAAGGTCACCGACTTCGACGCTCACAGGCCGCTCTCGAAGCGCACGGGGCTCTACTTCAACGGCGACATCCACGGCGACGAGCGCGACGGCACCGAGGGCTTCGCTCGGGCGATCGAGGACCTCGCGGAGTCGAGGACCCACGCCACGGACAGGCTGCTGAGCCACGAGGTGCTCGTCTTCACCGACGCCAACCCCGACGGCTGGCAGACCGGCGACGTGCCGCCCGGCGGTGGCACCTACACGCGCCAGAACGGCGCGGGCCACGACCTGAATCGGGAGTGGCCAGTCGTGGGCTTCCAGAACCCGGCCACGTTCCCGCTCACCGATCCGGAGATCGGCGGCATCGTGAGGGCTCACGGGAACGTCCTCCACCGGCGCGACCGCCTCCACTTCGCGTACGGCTTCGACGTGCACGGCTCCGCCACGCCCGAGACGCCGCCGAACGCCCAGCTCATGCTCGACGTGCTGCTCTCAGCCGGCCAGTTCGACCTCACGCGCTCGCTCGAGCAGGTCCAGCTCTTCAAGACCTACATGGCCAACCTCTCGGCCACGACCAACGACAACGTGCTCGCCACGATCGGGGGCGCGAGCGGCCAGAAGGTCTACAAGGTGGGCGAGTGGGACACGTCGTGGGACATCTACGGCTACCTCGTCTCCGGCGGCTTCGCCGACTGGATGGCCAACCAGGTGACGGGGCTCGGAGCCGTGACAGGCACGATCGAGCTCTGGATCAACGGGGAGCCCGGGCAGGAGAACACGTTCGCGGGCTTCAACCAAACGGTCGAGGCCTCGAACATCCACTCCATGCGCACCGTCGTGGCGGCCGCGATGGCGCTGGCGATGAAGCACCAGGCCGGGCGATTCCATCTGCCGGGCCGCGTCCTCTACGTCCCGAACCGCTTCGCCCTCCACACCGGCCAGGGGCGCGGCTCCACCAGGGCCGTTGGCAGCCCGGCCGTCAGGCCGCCCTCGCACCGCTACCCCGTCTCGACGAACCGCTTCTGGAAGGACCTCGCCCGCGCGGCCGACAAGCCGGTCATCGGTCTCGATCCGCTGACCGCCCGGCTCGGATCCCTGCTCCGGCGGCAGCGTGCGGTCGTGATGACGGGCGATCCGTACTTGCAGGACCATCGACTCATCCGCGCGCTCCGCTCGTACGTCGTCCACGGCGGTCAGCTCCTGCTCACCGACGGCGCGCTCCGGGCGCTCGCCGGGCTCCGCGTGGTGAAGGCCGGGGCGATCGGCGTGAAGGACTTCTACGCCGGATACTTCGACATCGCCGATCCCTCGAGTCCGCTCGTGAAGGGCTCGCGGCCGCTGTCGCGCCAGACGTATGAGCCGGTGCCCGTCGGCTACAAGATCGACAACACGTTCTCGTCGTCGCTCTCGACCGTCCACTCGCCGGTATGGACGGTCGACCAATCGGCATGGCAGGCGGCCGGCGGCAAGACGGCGGGTACGACCGGAAGCGGTCGAACGAGCCTCGGCGAGATCCGCCTCGGGCGCGGGCGCATCCGGATCCTCGGCGCCGTCCTGCCGAACCCGAGCGGCGGGTTCGCCCACCCGTTCGGCGTCGCCGACTACGCCGTCACCTACTGGGGATACCGCGTCCTCGCGAACATGCTGGGCGCAAGGGAGTCGCTCAGGCTGGTGCGCCCGCGCCGCTGACGGGACCCGCGGCCGCAGGGGTGCCGCGGATCTCCGCCGACGGTCCGCGATGGAACGCGTAGAGGTTGCGCGTCCACTCGATCAGCCCGTACTCGTCGAGGACCTCCCGCACGGGCGCAAGGCGCGGGTGGTCGCGCTGGGGCTGGGGGTAGGGGAACTGCTCGGGAGCCACGGCCGGCGCGATGAGCGCGGCCAGGGTCAGGTCCGCGACCGTGAACCGGTCGCCGACGAGGTAGCCGCTCGGCTGGACCTCCGAGCGAAAGCGCTCGCCGGCGGCGCGCACCTTGGCGAACGCCCGCTCGACGCTCTCCGCAGAGATGCCGAGCGAGGAGACGAAGCGGCGCCTGATGCCCGGGAACATCGCGCGCGCGACCACGCGGCGCGGGCCCCGGAGGTCGGGGAAGAACGCCCCCAGCGTGAGCCCGGCGTCCGGGAGCATGTGGTGGACCACGAGGGTGCGTGCGTACGGGCCGAGCTCCTCGTCGAAGAAGTCCTCGAGCTCGAGCGCCCGCCGCCGCTCGTCGGGATCGCTCGGGTAGAGCGGTCGATCCGGGTACCGGCGCTCCAGCGCGGCGATGATCGCCGTCGAGTCGCCGATCGTCTCGCCGTCGAGCTGCATGACCGGGAACGTGGTGCCGGTCCCGAATCGCTTGGCGACCGCGACGTGCCGGCCGGGGATCTCCGCGCGGCGCACGTGCGGGATCGCCTTGTAGTCGAGCGCCCAGCGCGCCTTCTCGTTGTAGTTCGAGACCTTCAGGTGCCAGAGGACGGGCACCGAGTTCGCAGACACGCCCGTTCCGGCGGCCGGTGCCCGCCCCCTCGATACGGTTGAGATCCCCGCCTGCATCGCCGCTCGGTGGAGGCTATGCCCCGGCTTCGGCACCCTCAATCGGCCGGACTACCCAACCGCCATACCCAATCGGTGCAGGGCTATGGCGCCGCCGCCGAGCGCGCCCGTTCGAATTGGCTCGCCGCCGCCGCGCGGGAGTTCACCCCGAGCTTCACGAAGATCCGCGAGACGTGGCGGTCGACCGTGCGCACGCTGAGGACGAGCTCGTCCGCGATCTCGCGGTTCGTTCGCCCGGCGGCAACGAGCTCCACGACCTCCTGCTCGCGCCTCGTCAGGCCCGCGATTCGCCCGCCGTCCGCCGTCCGCCGGCCCGCCGCCGGCGCGGCATGCCCGAGCCGGCCGAGCTCGCGCTCGGCGTGCCCCTGGAAGTGATGCGCGCCGCAGGCGCCTAGCTCCGCATACGCCTGTCGTAGGTCGCGGACCGCTCGCTCGCGCTCTCCGGCGGCGGCGAGCGCGCGCCCCGCCACGATGCGGCTGCGCGCCGCCTCGATCGTGGCGCCCGCCCCCTCCGCCGCCTCGACCGACGCAAGCGCGAGCCGTCCGGCCTCCTCGGCGTCGCCCGTGTGCAGGGCAACGAGCGCGCTCGCCCGCTGTGACAAGGCAACGGGAAGTCGCAGGCCGAGCGGCTCCGCGATCTCCACCGCGCGCCGCGCGTGCTCGGCGGCGCGATCGGGTTGCCCGAGCGCGAGCTCGGCGCGAGCGAGCACCTCGTGGCAGCGGACCTCGTCCGGAGGGAACGGGGCGATGTCGAGCGCGCCGTCCGCGTTCTCGAGCTGCGCACG
>VAXR01000239.1 GCA_005885165.1 Actinomycetota bacterium | reverse complement strand
GCACCGGCGCGCACCGGTCGCTCGAGGCTCTGCCGGTCAACGCATGGATCACCAGCGTCGGGTTCACCCCCGACGGAACGAGCATCGTCGGCCGCTCGTTCGACGGCGGGGTGCGGGTATGGGACGCCGCCTCCGGCTCGATCGTCCACACCTTCACCGGCCAGGCCAGTGGACAGAACGTGGTCGTCGTCCCCTCCGGGCGCACGGCCCTCGCCGGGAGCGAGGACGGGAGCGTAGTGGCCTGGGACCTCTCCGGCAAGCAACGCCTCGGCCGGACGGTCCGCTGGAGCTCGCCACAAAAGGGGTGCGTCGACACACCCTGCCAGGCGATCGACCCACAGAGCACACTCATGGCGACAACCCAGGCTGACGGTACGACCGCGCTCATTGATCTTCGAAGGCTCCGGCTGCTCGACACGCTGCCGGCCAAAAATGGTTCGGCGACGTACCCGTACGCCGTCGCGTTCCTGCCCGATGGTCGAACGCTGGCTACGGGAGGCATCAACGGGAACGTCACGCTCTGGGACGTCCGGACCCGGTCCGTCGTGCGCACACTTCACCTTCCCGACCCCGTGCGGCAGGTGGCGATCAGCCCAGACGGGGAGCTTCTGGCCACCCAGACCCAAGGCCTAGCGGACTCCGACGCGAAGGTCGAGGTGCGAGACCTCTCATCGGAAAAGCTCCTGTACTCCCACAGGGTTCGGTATGGAGCCGGCGGCGTGTACTTCAGCCCGGACGGTCGAGCCCTCGCGGCGCTGGGGTGCTGCGAGCCGGATTCGTCGATCGTGGTCTGGAACGCTCGTTCCGGCGCGGAGCTGTTCAGGACGGGCGGGTCGTGTTCTGGGACTCCCGCAACGGCAAGCAGCTCGGATCGCCGATCCAGGTGGCGACCGGCTTCGTCTATACGGTCGGTTTCTCGCCGGACGGCCGCCTGCTCGTGGCCGGCTCGAGTGACCAGACGACGACCCTGTTGGACCTCCGATCGCGTAAGCCTCTGGGGAATGCCTTCCCCAATGAACAGGCGGCGATCACGATCCCAACATTCGAGCCGAACGGCGACTTGTTCATCAACTACCTCTCGAACGGTGAAGAATGGCCAATAGACGTGCGAACGTGGGAACGCTACGCGTGCCAAGTCGCCGGCCGCGACCT
>VAXR01000144.1 GCA_005885165.1 Actinomycetota bacterium | reverse complement strand
CGCAGGCACCGGCGGCCGAGCGCATCGAGTCCGCGGCCGACCATGCCCAGCTCGATGCCCTGCGCGGCGAGCTCGTCTTCGAGCTCGACCGGCTGGCGACCGAGGATCCGGGCTGCTCGGGAAGCTTCAGGAGGATCTAGCCCGGTCGCCGCGGTCTCTAGCGTTGCGGCCGCGATGGAACCGCCGCTGCGCTGGGTCGACAACGGTCTCGAGCTGCTCGATCAAACCCGCCTTCCTGATGGGACAACCTGGATCCGCTGCGAGTCGGCCGAGGAGGTGGCCGGCGCAATCCGCCGGCTCGCCGTTCGCGGCGCGCCGCTGATCGGGCTGGCGGCCGCGTACGGGGCGGTGCTCGGCATGCGCTCGATCGGCGAGCCGGACGACGCAGCGGCCAGGTTCGAGCAGGTGGCTCGCCTGCTCGCCGGAAGCCGCCCGACGGCGGCCAACCTCGGCTGGGCTCTCGACCGCGGGCGCGAGGTCGTGG
>VAXR01000143.1 GCA_005885165.1 Actinomycetota bacterium | reverse complement strand
GCAACACGGGCGGGCTGGCGACGGGCGGAATCGGCACTGCGGGCGGCGTCCTGACCACCGCCTGGAAGGCCGGGCGCCTCGCGCAGGTCTGGGTCGACGAGACGCGCCCGCTCCTCCAGGGCTCGCGCCTGACCGCCTGGGAGCTCGGCCAGGCCGGCGTCCCGTTCCGGCTCGTGACCGATGGCAGCGCGGGTGCGCTCATGTCCCGCGGGCTCGTGGACCGCGTGGTGGTGGGCGCGGATCGGATCGCACGGAACGGCGACTTGGCGAACAAGGTCGGCACCTACGGGCTCGCGGTACTCGCGGCCCGGCACGACCTGCCCTTCTACGTCGCCGCCCCGCTCTCGACGATCGACCCCGCGACGCCGACCGGCAACGAGATCGAGATCGAGGAGCGAGATCCGGAGGAGGTCACGCACATCGGCGCGACTGCGGTCGCCCCGGACGGGGCGCCGGCCGTCAACTTCGCGTTCGACGTGACGCCGCACGAGCTCGTCTCGGCGATCGTCACGGAGACCGTGGTGTTGAGGCCGCCCTACGAGGAATCGATCGCGAGTGTCCTCGAGTCCTGAGCCGCTGGACGCCGAGCGGCTGCTCGGCGGGGCTGCGCGCCCGCTCGTGATAGGGATCGGCGGCGGCGGGGACGTCGTCGGTGCGCTGGCGACTGCCGAGGCCTGCCGCATCTACGGCGGCGCGCGGCCGGTTCTGGGTGGAGTGACCTGGGAGCGGCGCCCGATCGATCCGGCGCCGGGACCCCGCCGGGTGGATGAGGTGGACGGCGCGCGCGAGATCGCGCCGGGCGTTCTGGCCGCCGGTCCGGAGACGCAGGTGCGCGGGAGCGGCGTGCGCTTCGCGGAGTCCCGAATGGCAGGCGTCCTCGGCGAGGAGGTCCTGCTGATCGATCCGAACCGCGGCGCCCGCGGCGTGGCCTCGGGGCTGGCCGAAGCGGCGCACGCGCTCGGGACCGACCTCCTCGTCTTCGTCGACGTCGGCGGCGACGCCCTGGCGCACGGCGGCGAGCCCGGACTGGCCAGTCCCCTCTGCGACGCGGTGATGCTCGCGGCCGCCGCGCTCCTCGCCGCGGACGGCCAACCCGTCCTCGGCGCGATCTTCGGCCCCGGCTGCGACGGCGAGTTGACGCTCGCCGAGCTCGAGACGCGGTTGTCCGAGGTGGCGGCGGCCGGAGGTCTCGCGGGTGCGCGCGGCCTCACCCCGGCCGTCGCCGCCAGGCTGCGCGAGGCCGCGGCGGTGGTTCCCACCGAGGCGAGCGCGCAGTCACTGCGCGCGTTCGACGGCGAGCTCGGCACCACCGCGATCCGCCGCGGCCGCCGGACGCTCCGCCTATCGCCGGTGGCCGCGCTGACGGTCTACTTCGACGTCGCGGTGGCGCTCCGCTCGGCCGCGCGGCTCGCGGCGGCGGTCACCGACACCACGAGCATCGAGGCGGCCAACGACGTCCTGCACGGCCTGGGAGTACGCACCGAGCTCGACCTGGAGCGCGCCGCCGCGGAGGAGTGAGCGGCTGGCCCGGGCGCTAACCGGGCAGCTTCGCGTGCGCGAAGAAGAAGAACCAGAGCGCGCAGCAGACGAGCGCCACCGAGACGGAGGAGACCATCACCACGTCGAGCACCGTCGTCGGGCGGGTCGACTTGCGCTCGCCGCGCAGGCTGCGGTGCCACGGGAGCTGGACGTTCACCTCGCGGGTCCGGCCGGTCAGCCGCTCGTAGGTCCCGTTCAACCTGAAGAGCACCTTCCCGACGATGAACATCGAGACGGGCACCCCGACCAGGATGAGAAGGTACGGCCCGAGCGTCGGCTGCGTCGTCTTCACCGAATGCGAAGCGATCCAGATCCAGCCGATCGGGATGCCCAGCCACAGGAAGACGCTCCCCACGGCCATCAGCAGGATCAGGAACAGCGCGGCCGGCTTCTCGGCGACCGCGCGCGCGATCGAACGGTCCTGCGTCCGCTCCTCCGTCTGGGTTCCAGCTTTCGCCCCCACGCCTCGTCGATCGTATCGCCGGAACCGTGCACGCAGGGCTGGCGGATAGCCCCTAATAAGCTGGAGCGCCGCATGACGGGACCCGCCGCCAGATGAGGATCGGCGTGCCGAGCCAGGCCGCCGCGGGCGAGCCCCGCGTCGCGCTCGTCCCCGACGTCATCCGGCGGCTCGCCCAGCACGAGCTCGAGATCGTGGTCGAATCGGGCGCCGGCGAGGGGTCGCACCTGCCCGACCAGGCGTTCGCCGACGCCGGGGCTACGATCGGGTCGGCTGCCGACGCCTGGGGTTCGGACGTCGTGGCGGTCGTCCGCGCACCGTCCGCGACGGACCTTGAGCTCATGGACCGCGGCACGGTCCTGATCGGCTTCCTGAACCCGCTCACGGACCCGGACACGGCGAGGCGGCTCGCGTCGGCGGGCGTCACGGCGTTCGCGATGGAGGCGATCCCGCGCATCACGCGCGCCCAGTCGATGGACGCCCTCTCGTCGCAGAGCACCGTGGCCGGCTACCGCGCCGTGCTCCTCGCGGCCGAGGAGCTCGACCGCTTCATGCCGATGCTCACCACCGCCGCCGGGACGATCAAGCCCGCGACCGTCCTCGTGCTCGGAGCGGGCGTCGCGGGCCTCCAGGCGATCGCCACGGCTCGCCGCCTCGGCGCCGTCGTGACCGGCTACGACGTGCGCGAGGCCGTCCGCGAGCAGGTCGAGTCGCTCGGCGCCCGCTTCCTCCAGCTGGACGTCGAGGCGGACGCCGAGGGAGCGGGCGGCTACGCCAAGGAGCTCGGCGAGGAGGAGCAGCGCCGCCAGCGTGAGGCGATGGCCGAGGCGATCGGCCGCTTCGACGCGGTGATCACCACCGCCCTCGTGCCCGGCCGGCGTGCGCCGATCCTGGTGACGGCCGCCGCGGTCGAGAAGATGAAGCCGGGTTCCGTGGTCGTGGACCTGGCCGCATCGGCCGGTGGGAACTGCGAGCTCACGGAGCCCGGGCAGACTGTGGAGCGGCACGGCGTGAAGATCCTCGGCGCGCTCGACCTCGCCGCCGAGATGCCCGATCACGCCTCGCAGCTCTACGCGCGCAACGTCCAGTCCCTGCTCGAGCTGATGGTCACCAAGGAGGGCCAGCTCGAGCTGAACTGGGAGGACGAGATCCTGAGCGGCGCCTGCATCACACGCGACGGCGAGATCGTCCATGAGGGCGCAAAGCAGGCGGCCGGCGCTCCCGCCGCGTAATCCACCAGCAACCCGTCTACCGGAGGGCCATGGACATCCTCACCGACATCGCCATCCTCGTGCTCGCGGCATTCGTGGGCTTCGAGGTGATCTCGAAGGTCCCGAACACGCTTCACACGCCGCTCATGTCCGGCACCAACGCGATCCACGGGATCGTGCTGCTCGGCGGACTGCTCGTCCTGTCGTCGGCGGTCGGCGCGCTGAACAAGGTGCTGCTCGTGATCGCGATCACCTTCGGGACGATCAACATCGTCGGCGGCTTCCTCGTCACCGACCGGATGCTCGAGATGTTCAAGGGCCGCCGCGGCCCGAAGCGCTCGGAGGAGGAGCGCGCGGAGTGATCGTCGCCACCTCGTTCCTGCAGGACCACCACTTCATCGAGGCGCTCTACATCGTCGCCTTCGTGCTGTTCATCCTCGGCCTGCGTGGACTGGCGGGCCCGCGGACCGCGCCATTCGGCAACCGCCTGGCGGCGGTCGGGATGCTGATCGCGTTCGTCGCCACGCTGCTGATCGAGCACGTGATCAAGAGCGGCAGCGACGTCGCGCTGATGGCCGTCGGGATCGGGATCGGAACCGCCGTCGGCATTCCCGCGGCGCGCGGGGTGAAGATGACCGCGATGCCGCAGATGGTGGCGCTGTTCAACGGCGTCGGCGGCGGAGCGGTGGCGCTGATCGCATGGGTCGAGTACCGGCGCCGGTTCCCGGAGGGCGGGGAGCTCTGGAACCTCAAGGCCGAGATCCCGTCGCTGTTCGCGGCGATCGTCGGCTCGATCTCGTTCTGGGGCTCGAACATCGCGTTCGGGAAGCTCCAGGAGATCCTCCCCGGGCGCCCGATCCAGCTCCCCGGGCAGCGCGTGATCAACGTGCTGCTCATGACGGTGGCCGCCGTGAGCGCGGTCGTGCTGGCCAGCGGTGTCCATTCGCAGGCGCTCTTCATCCTGGGCGTGCTGGTCGCGGCCGCGCTGCTCGGCAACATGGTCGTCCTGCCGATCGGCGGCGCCGACATGCCGGTTGTGATCTCGCTGCTGAACGCGTTCACCGGCCTGTCGGCCGCGGCAACGGGGATCGCGCTCGACAACACGGCGCTGATCGTCGCCGGCACGCTCGTCGGGGCCTCGGGCTCCTTCCTCACCAACCTGATGGCGATTGCGATGAACCGTTCGGTCCCGGCGATCATCGCCGGAGGGTTCGGGGGCGGCGGCACGGCGCCGGCCGCCGCCGCTGATGGCGAGGACCGGCAGGTGCGCTCGACGTCGGCCGACGACGTGGCCATCCAGCTCAGCTACGCCGACCGCGTGGTCGTCGTCCCTGGCTACGGGATGGCCGTGGCGCAGGCGCAGCACGCGGTGCGCGAGCTCATGGACGAGCTCGAGAAGCGCGGCGTGAGCGTCGAGTTCGCGATCCACCCGGTGGCGGGGCGAATGCCCGGCCACATGAACGTGCTGCTGGCGGAGGCGAACGTCCCGTACGACCATCTCAAGGAGATGGACGAGATCAACCCGGAGTTCCCGCAGACGGACGTGTCGCTCGTGATCGGCGCGAACGACGTGACCAACCCGGACGCCCGCGAGAACGAGGGCTCGCCGATATACGGCATGCCGATTCTCGACGTGGACCGCTCCGAGCAGGTGATCGTCCTGAAGCGGAGCATGAACACCGGGTTCGCAGGGATCGACAACCCGCTCTTCTACAAGGAGAACACCTCGCTGCTGTTCGGGGACGCGAAGGACTCGGTCACCGAGCTGGTGAGCGAGGTGAAGAACCTGGGCTGACGCGCTTCAGGCGCCGCGCGGGATGCGAGGCGTCGTCTTGAACATCGGGCCGAGGGACGCGGCGTCGGCGGCACGGCCGAGGTGCGGCAGGCCGAAGGCGTCCTCGATGGTGCGAAGCGTGGAGTAGTGGGTGTAGCTGCCCGGGCCGGTGGCGTGCCGGCGGACGTCGGGGCCGGCCAGGACGGTGGCGATCCGCCCGCCGTGCGCCACGCCGCAGCAGCCGGCATCGGACTCGCCCTCGTCGTAGGTCAGAACGAGGAACCCGTGCGGGCCGATCTCCCGCAGGAGCGCCGGCACCAGGTGGCGGAGGAAGCCGTCGCCGGTCCGGATCGAGCAGTCGTGCGTGTCGTGGCAGAGATCGGGCGTGATCCACACGAACGTCGGCAGGCGGCCCTTGCGGAGATCTTGGCTCAGGTTCCCGAACCGGACGATGCGGTTGCACCGCCGACGCGTCGTGCGGATCCGGTCGTAGTACATGAACGGGTCGTGCTTCTTCGCGTATGACCCGGCCTCGGCGCCGCGGTAGCAGGCGTGGGGCATCCCCTGCATGTAGGCCTTCCAGCTGTAGCCGGCGCTCTCGAGCTGGCCCACGATCCCCGAGCCTTCGACGCTGCAGTCGGTGCAGTCGTCGGTTATCCCGAACGTGCTGCCGCCGGTCAGCGCGAGGTAGTTGGG
>VAXR01000114.1 GCA_005885165.1 Actinomycetota bacterium | reverse complement strand
ACCCGACGGGGAACTTCCCGCTCCACTCCGGCATCGACGAGTACTACATGAGCTGGCTCGAGGACCAGATCGCCCACGCCGCCGTCGACGCCTGCGACAAGCGCCAGCCGGCTTCGCTCGGGGAGACCGAGTTCCGGATCCCGAAGGGGCTGCGTCAGGAGATCCCAAACCGCTTCCCGACGACCGACGACAGCGGCAAGCCGACCGCCACCGATCCGAAGGTTCGCGTGCTCGAGGCCCGCGCAGCGAACCGGGCTCCGATCTTCACGATGATGAACCTGGCCGACCACAACCAGGACATCGGGCAGTCCGACACCTACCAGGAGTCGCACTCGATCAGCGGCGACTGGCCCGGCTATTTCCATCGCCGCCTCGAGCAGGACGTCGGGGGGATGGGGATGTTCCTGGCTGCCGACCTCGGATCGATGGAGGACGCGATCACGGTGCCGGCCATTCCGGGCCCACTCTGCAGGAGCGGCGACAACGGCTGCTACGCGCAGGTGCAGGCCACCGGCGACTCGCTGGCCGACCACGTGGCGGCGGCGCTAACTCATGTCAGGCCCGTCCGCGTCGGCGCCGTCGGCGGGCGTCGCACGGAGTTCTGCGCACCGCTCGAGAACAACCTCTTCAGGGCGCTGGCGGTGGCAGGGATCTTCGGTACGCGACAGACCTACGCCAACTGCCGGCCGAGCGGGCGCGCCGGCGACGAGATCAAGACCTCGGTGGGCGTCCTCGAGGTCGGCCCCGATCTCCAGTTCATCGTCAACCCGGGAGAGGCCTTCCCCGGGCTGATGCTGGGCAGCCCGTGGGGCATCGAGGACGCGAGTTGTCCCAGCCGCCCGAACCCGCCGGTCCCGACATGGCACGCGCACGCGAAGTACCGGTTCCAGGTCGGGCTGGGCGACGACATGATCGGCTACGAGAAGCCGGCCTGGTCGTTCTGGGAGGACACGCAGGGCTCGTACGCCAACACCGACTGCCAGAGCGACCCGCACAACCACCGCCACGGCCTGGAGAACGAGGCGGTGGGGCCGACGATGTCGAACATGGTCGCCCAGAAGCTCACCAACCTGCTCGACGCCGAGCCCGACCTGACCTCCCAGATCAGGTTGGGGCGCTTCGTGAAGGCGGATGGATCGCTGACCAACGCCTACAGCGCGCCGGCCGACCACGGCACGCCGGGCCACTTCCTTGGCCACGCCGTTGCGATCTGGCTCGCCGCCCCGGGCTCGACGACCTTGAACGCCCAGCCGGGCCGCCCCGACAGCGGCACGATCGTGGCCCTCCCGCGCATCGGATCGTTCGGCCTGAGGCGCGTCAACTCCAACGGCGACTTCATGGACTTCGACGGCGCCGACCAGCCCGGCGGGCTGCCGGACATCATGACCCGCGGCATGCTGGTGAAGTCACGGGCCGGGAACGTGGTGAGGCGCTACTACGTGAACGTCTATCCCGCGCTGACCGTGACCGGGCAGCTCGGCGCGTCGCGGCTGCCGCCTGCGGCGTGCCGTGACCACCTCGCGCCGCGCTCGCGCTTCATCCACGACGAGCTGGAATGGTCCGTGGGCCGGCTCGTGCTGCGCGGCGCGGCGTCGGATCGCGGCTGCCTCGGCTCGATCGTCCAGAACACCCACTCGGTCGCGGGCCGGGTGGCCCACGTGTACATCGCGGTGGCGCAGAAGGTCGGCGGCGGGAGCTGCACCTTCCTGCGGCCGCACCACGGTTTCACGCGCGCGCGAGGGTGCGGCGATCCGCGCTGGCTCCGGGTGCGGGGCACCACGCGGTGGCTGTTCAAGCGCCACGGACAGTTCGTGCCTGGGAGCTACATCGCCCTGGTGCGGGCTGTGGACAGCGCGGGCAACCGCGAGCAGCCGTCGATGCGCACGAACGGGGTGTCGTTCCAGATCAGGTGATCGGCGGAGCCGCTATCGAGGCGGCGCGCGGGCGAGCCGGTGGATCTCGACGCCGTCCCTGACGGTGGTCGTCACCCGCCACCGCTGGCGGGCCTGATCGAGGAACGCGCCGGCCGCGGGCCGGCCCGGGTCCGCGAGCCAGGCCTGGTCGGCGAGGCGCGGCAAGAGCGACAGGAGCGGCGCAACGCTTGACCGTTCGTAGAGGACGTCGGCGGCGAGGGCGAGGTCGAACGGGCCGCGGGCGACGAGCTCGTCGGCGGCCTCCCAGTCGATGCGGGCGGTTTCCACGGCGAGCCCGTTCTCGCGCGCGTTCTGCTGGAGAAGCTCGAGCGCCTCGCCGCACGCGTCCGTCGCGAGCACCGTGGCGCCGTCGCGCGCCGCGACAAGGCTCGGGACGCCGAGCCCGCAGCCGAGCTCGACGACGCGCGATCCGCGCAGGCGCGCGCTCGCAACCTCGCGCGCCAGCGCCACGCCGCTCCGCCAGAGAACGGACCAGTACGGTGCGACCGGCGCCCACTCGATCGCCCCGTCGTCGGGTAGCTCGGCCGCCTCGGTCGGCTGGAGGAGTTGGAGGTCTCCGCCGGGCAGCGGCACGCGATGACGGACCAGGCTCATCCGTCCTGGATGTTGCCTCCCTCAGCGGCGGTCGGCGAAGCGGATCTCGGCCTCCACAAGCCCGAGCTCGTAGGCAGCTCGCTGCAATGCGTCGGCAATATCCGGGGCGATCTCCGAACCCGAGGCGAGGACCGTGTCGATCAGCTGAAACATCCGGCGGCGCAGCTGGTCCACCTGGACCAGGAGCAACCGCTCATCGATGCCGCCGACCACTGCATTCGGCGCTTCAGTCATCGCACCGCCTGAAACGCGCCGGGCCCCCGAAGGTTCGGTTTATGACATCCCTTCATCGAGCGCGGCGATCCGATGATTGAGCCCCCGCCGCGCGATCCGGATCAGCCGCCGCCGCTCCTGCGGGATGTCCTCGGCGAGGCGCGCCGCGGCAAGCACCGGTCTCCACACCGTGAGCGACTTTCGGTCGACGGCGCGGGCGCGTCTGTATGCGCGCATGTAGGCGGCGTACAGCAACCACCGAAACGGTGCCAGCGGGAGCTGGAGCAACCGGGACCCGAGCCCCGGGATCCACGCGCCGATCATCAACAGCCGCGTGCGCGCGAGGTCGGCGGCCGGGTCGGCGCGGGCGACGTTCTTCCAGTCGATCACCGCGTACCCGCCCGCGCGGCGCAAGACGTTTCCCGGATGGAAGTCGCCGTGGTAGAGGCGGTCGCCCTCCGGAAGTGCTGCCAGGGCGCGGATCGCCGCGGCGCGCAGCGCCTCGGGCACGAGCTCCGACTCGAGGCGCCGCCTCAGCTCCCCCCGGAGCTCCGGCAGCTCGGCCGGCGCGCGGATCTCGTGAAGCGACGCGTGAAGCCGCCCGAGGACGCGCGGCATGGCGGGGAGCTTCCAGGGACGTGTGAGCATCGTGGTGAGCAGGTCGGCGCCCTCGAGCCGCTCGAGGACGAGGCCCGGCCGCCCGTCGACCTCGAGCGTCTCGTACACGGCGGGCACCGGAGCGCCGCTGCGGCTGGCGGTGGAGAGCGCGAGCTGCTCGCGCTCGACCGCCTCGCGCATGTCGGGCCTGCGCGCCAGCCGCAGGACGCGGTCCTCATCGATGGCGAACACCTCCGCCTCGCGCCCCGACCCGATACGGCTGAGAGAGCGGAGGTCCGTCTAGACCACCGGATGCGCGACGCCGGTGGCGGCGTTGCGGCCCCGCAGAACCGCGGAGTCGGTGACGCTCCAGGAGGCGCGCTCCCCCTCGGCTGCCTTTGAGAGCGCCACCTCGGACGCCAGCACGCGCTCGGGGCGCTGCCTCGCGAGCTCGGAGAGGCGGGCGGCTTCGTTCACCGGGTCCCCGATGACCGTGTACTCAAACCGGTGCTCGGCGCCGACGTTGCCGGCCACGGCGATGCCCGCGGATATGCCGATCCCGAAGTCGATCTCCGGGACGTCACGAGCGAGGTGGGCAGCGAGCCGCCGCGCGGCGCGCAGCGCGTCGCCCGCCGGGTCCTTGCTCGGAACCGGTGCCCCGAACACGCAGAGCGCCGCGTCGCCCTCGAACTTGTTGACGAGGCCTCCCTCCGCCTCCACCGCCTCGACGACGACGCGGAAGAAGTGGTTGAGCACGCGTACGACCTCGGTCGGCGGCATCGCAAGCGCCATCGATGTCGAGCCGACGATGTCGACGAAGAGCGCGCCGACCTCCCGCTCCTCACCGCCGAGACGAGTTCCGTCGCGCAGCGCGGCCCGGGCCACGTCCTCGCCGACCTGCCGGCCGAAGAGATCCCTGATCCGCTCTCGCTCGCGCAGTCCCTCGGCCATCCGGTTGAAGCCTGCCTGCAGCAGCCCGACCTCGCTGCCGTCGTCGACGCCGACGTGTGTGTCGAGATCGCCGGCCGCGATCCGCTCGAGCCCGTCCCGGACGGAGGCGACGGGGTCGGCGACCGCCTTCGCCGCGAAGAGCGTCAGGAACAGGCCGACACTCGACGCGACGAGGCCGAGGAAGACCACGGCCGAGGCGACGTACCTGCCGTCGACGCCGGACTTCGTCAGCCCAACGGTGCCGACCACCAGGACGCCGAGGAGGGGCACGCCGGTCCCGAGCAGCCACGTCCAGGCGAGCCGGACGCGCACGCTCGGCGCGACCGTTCGCTCGGGCGCCCGGGCGACCAGCGCGAGGGCCGTGACCGGCCTGAGGGTGCGCTCGGACACGAGGTAGCTGAGGGCACACGTCGTCTCACCGCCGAGCCAGATCGCGGCCCCCACGACGGCCGCGAACCCCAGCGAGTGGATGAACGCGTTGAGCACCGCGAACAGAATCGCGCCGGCGAACCATCCGAGCGCCCAGAGCTTCACACCGTAGATGGCGAGCTTCAGGGTGGCCCGGTGCTCGCGCTCGTTCGGCACCCGCCCCTCGACCAGCCACTCGAGCGTCCGGTCGTAATGCCGGCGAAACCGCGTCGAGAGCACCAGGCCGCACACGAGCCCGTACGCGACGACGACAGGCGCATTGACAAGCGCGAGGTGGCTGCGCTCATGCGCCCCGATGAAGATCGGGATCAGGAAGCCGATCGTGTTGAAGACGAAGATCGAGCCGACTGCGCCCGCGATCCATCCCAGCCAGTTGAGCCGTCTCCGCACCTCCTGCACGGTGCGGCCCGCGGTTTCCCGATCGCCGCTGGCTTTCACCGGTGGTGGATCCGGCCACCGAACGCGCGGCACGGCCGTTCTCCGCTCACACTTCATCGCGCCGAAAGCAACTCCCTCTGCCTACCCCTGCGTGGATGATCCTCCACCGGGCGTCGCGAAGTGTGACGATCCGCACGTGACCGGGCCGCACCTTGCGTTGGCGGGGCGACCCGATCATGATTAGCGGTGGCCCGCGGGGGCCGCGTCAACCCAAATCGAGGAGGAGGCTGGAATGTCTGGTATCGAGCGGTTCGACTTCGACTCACCGACCGAGACGCGTACTCCGGAGAAGACGCGCGTGGACGTGGTCCGCATCGACGGCACGACTGCCGCCCGCTTTGCATTCGAGCCCGGCTGGAAGTGGTCGGAGTGCGTCAAGCCGGTGGCGGGCACCGACAGCTGCCAGGCGCGGCACGTCGGCGTCGTTCAGTCCGGCAGCATTCACGTAGCACACGAGGACGGGACGGAGGTCGACATCGGGCCCGGCGACGCCTATGTGATCGAGCCCGGTCACGACGCCTGGGTGAACGGCGACGAGCGCTTCGTCGCCCTCGAGTTCGAGCAGCAGTCGGCGGAGCAGTACGCGGCGCAGTAGCCTCGCCGGCCGTGCGCGCTCTCGCGGACGGCAACGAAATACCGCTGCTGGGCTTGGGCGTCTGGCAGGTACCAAACGGGCCGGAGTGCGTCAACGCGGTGCGCTGGGCGCTCGAGCTCGGCTACCGCCACATCGACACCGCCCAGGCCTACGGCAACGAGGAAAGCGTGGGGCAGGCGCTGCGCGAGAGCGGCGTGCCGCGGGACGAGGTCTTCATCACGACGAAGTTCTTTCCCGTGCGCGAGGACCCGGCCGCCGAGATCGAGGGCAGCCTGCGCCGGCTCGGCGTGGACGGCATGGAGCGGGCGCGCGAGCTTGGCCACGCTCGGTCGATCGGAGTCTCCAACTTCGATGTCGGCGAGCTCGACGAGGTGATCGGCGCGGGGAGCGTCTCCCCGGTCGTCAACCAGGTTCAGTTCAACCCCTTCGCCTACCGGCGCGCTCTGCTCGAGGCCTGCGAGCGTCATAACGTCGTGCTCGAGGCCTACAGCCCCCTGGGAACCGGCCGCCTGCTCTCGGATCAGACGGTTTCCGGGATCGCCCAGCGCATCGGACGGACGCCCGCACAGGTCCTGCTGCGTTGGTGCCTGGAGCGACGCATCCCGGTGATCCCCAAGTCGACGCACCGCGAGCGGATCGAGGAGAACGCCCAGATCTTCGACTTCACGCTCTCCGACGACGACATGGCGGACCTCGACGCGCTCGACCGGACGGGCGGAACGGATCGCGCCCTCGAGCGCAAGTGGTGGTAGGCGCGTCGGTCATTTCGCTTTCGCACTCCAGCTCGCCTGCCCCGTGCAGGGCACGCCTGCGCCCGCACGCTCAGCGCCCGAATCCGAGCTCGACAGCGAGAAGCGAGGTGATGGCCACGAGGCAGAGCAGGTGATCGCGGCAAATGGATCGCGCGAGCCGACTCTGAACCTCCAATGGTTCGGCTCGCAGCCCTAGCCGTACCGCGGTCGGGAAAGTGTGGACCGCGGCAAGCAGGATGGGCAAGCCGGCGAGCACGAGCGAGGTAAGTCCGACCCAGCCCGGGACGTCATCACCCGCCAGCTGGAGGACGATCGCCGCGAGGGTCCCGACCATGACCGCCACGACGAGTCTGTTCAGCGGCCGCGCCTCGACGGTGACCCTCCGGTAGTAGTTGGAGATCGATGCGAGAACGCCCTCTGGTAGTTCACGCCCACCGTGGCCGAGCACCTGGAGGTCGAACATGAGGTCCGCGTAGAGGATGGTGAAGAGGAACGCTCCGCCGGTGGTCACGAACGGGGTCACGGGCTTCAGTATGAAGCTGGATGCGCGCTGGGCGAGGCGCGTCGTCGAGGCCGTTGCCTGCCTCAGCGGAGGGGGTGAGACGGTATTCAAACCCCGAGGTTCGGGACCGAATCGCTCAGCTCACGGCCGCCTGCATCCATAGACGACTGCCGCTTTCTCTAGATCCAGAAGAGATCAGGACCCGAAACCGTAAGGGGCTCGATGCCGGCTTGATCGAGAAGCGGCAGTCGCCAGCCTCGTTAGATCCTGATGCGCACGCGCGCGACCGCCGTCCGGTGGTGTGCGCCGCGAGTGCGCACGACGAGCGTGTAGCGCCCGCGGTGCAGG
>VAXR01000113.1 GCA_005885165.1 Actinomycetota bacterium | reverse complement strand
AGGGCTTCAAGATCCTTCCCTGACGGCTCGGCCACCCGTCTTGCAGGACGGCTCAAACCTGCAAGTTTCGCGGCGTTTCTGCCGATAAGAGCCGCGGTACCAGATGAATCCATCGACTCGAGAGCGCCTCGGGCTGAAGCCGCCCACGGCGCCCAATAACAGAGACCGTGCGGAGCGGGCCCTGGCGACCCGATCGCTGATGTACATCTTCGTGGTCGGGGCGCTGATCGCCGGCGCGGCACTCATCTCGCCCGTCTCGCACGCCGCCAACGAGGCCCGGGTCGCGATCACGGCCGCCAGCGCCGCCGTGATGGCGGTGGTCCTCTTCGTGGGCTACGACCGACTCCCGCGCTGGACGCTGTCCGTCCTGCTCCTGTGCGGATCGATGCTGATCGAGTGGGCGGTCTACGGCAGCGGCGACCCGACCAGCCCCTTCCTGCTCTTCTACATCTGGGTCGCGTTCTACGCCTTCTACTTCCTCACCCGCGTCCAGGCAGCGCTTCAGACGGTGTTCATCGGAGCGGCCTACGCCGTCGTGCTCGCGGTGGGCCACGCGCCGCTCAAGACCGACGTCGTGCGCTGGCTCGTGTTCATCGTCGCGCTGCTCGTATCGGGCCTGCTCGTACGGGTGATGCGCGAGCGGATCGACGGCCTCCTGCGGTCGCTCGACGAGACGATGCAGCGGGACATGCTCACCGGCCTCCTCGACGAGCGCGGCTTCGCGCAGATCCTGGAGAAGGAGCTCGAGCGCGCGCGCCGCAGCGGAAACCGCGTCGGCGTCGTCGTGGCCGAGGTCGACGGCTCCGGGCCGATTCGCAAGCGGCTCGGCGAGCGCGAGGCCGAGAAGGTGCTCGCCGCGGTCGGCGGCAAGATCGGCGGCACGATCCGTATCGCCGACGAGGCCGCGCTGATCGAGGAGGAGCGCTTCGCCGTCGTCTGCCCCTACACCGACGAGCGCGGCGCGGCGATCATGGCCGAGCGGGCCGGCTCGATCGTCCGCGAGCATTTCGCCCGGACCGGCAGACTGCAGACCCTCAGCTTCGGCATCGCCAGCTACCCGAAGCACGGCGCCTCGCCGGAGGCCGTGCTCCACGCGGCTCACCACGCGCTCGGCGAGGCCCAGAACCTCGGCGGCGACCGCGCGGTGATGTTCTTCTCGGCCGAGAACTCGATCGAGGAGCGGCTGCGGGGTGACACCGTAGATATCGAAGTGGTCGCCTCCGAGCCGAGCGAGATGGCCGGCGGCGTCGACTCGCTGCTCTAGCACGCCCCGTCGCCCGATCCAGATGTAGGCCGCCTCGGCGCCTGTGAGAATGGCCGCATGGAGCTCGCCTGCCTGGACGGAGCTTTCGCGCCGTCCGCCGAGACGACCATCCCGGCGACGGACGAGGGGTTCCTGCGCGGCGACGGCGTGTTCGAGGTGATCCGCGTATACGACGGTCGACCATTTGCGCTCCGCGAGCACCTCGACCGGCTCGAGCGCTCCGCGGCGAACATCCGCCTCCCGGAAGGCGTGCCGAGGGCGGAGCTCGAGCGCGAGATCCCCGAGCTGCTCGAGCGGCGCGGCGGCGCCGCGTTCGACGGGATAGTCCGGCTCGTTCTCACCCGCGGAGGGCGGCGGCTGGCGATGACCGAGCCCACGCCCCCCACGCCCGAGCAGGTCCGGCTCGGGTTCGTGGCCTACTCGCCCCCGCGCGTCCTGGACGGGGTCAAGTCGCTCTCCTACGGCGCGAACATGCTCGCGAGCCGGATCGCGCGCGAGCGCGGTTTCGACGAGGCGCTCCTTGTGACGCCGCACGGCCACGTGCTCGAGGCACCGACGTCGTCGATCTTCTACCTGGCCGGCGACGGCGCGCTGTGCACGCCGCCGCTCGACGAGCACATCCTCGCGTCGATCACGCGCGACCTCGTGCTGCGGCTGACCGATGCCCAGGAGCGCGCCGTGACCGCCGACGAGTTCGTCGACGTCCCCGAGGCGTTCCTCGTCTCGACCACGCGCGAGGTCCAGCCGGTGTCGGCCATCGAGAGCCGCGAGCTGACCGCGCCCGGCGAGCGGACGCGCGCGGCGGCGGCTGCGATTCGCTCACATATTCAGGCGGCGCTCGGGGCCGACTGACGCCGCCGGGCGCCCGCGCTCAGCGCCCGTTGCCCGCCCCGTTGGGCGGGCGGTTACGGCGCGTGTGCGCCGTGCCGTCGAGCTGGTAACGGACGTACCAGATCGCGTGGCGGGCCACCGCCGTGGCGGCCGCCATAGCCCCTCGACCCGCGCTTGCAAGTCGCTGCACGCGGAAATGGCCTCCTTGCTTCCCCTCGATTCCCCATCCATCCTAACCCTGATATGCCTGCATGGGCGCAGGTTCGGTGCTGGTTGCGACCTGCGTCCCTCATACACTGCGACGGTGTCCACGGAGGGCGAGATTCGCGGCCCGGTGCGGGTCGGGGTGGTCGGACTCGGGTACTGGGGCCCCAACCTCGCGCGCAACTTCGACCGCCTGCCGGACGCCGAGCTCCGCTGGCTCTGCGACGCCTCGGAGGAGGCACGTGCGCGCGCGGGCGCTCAGCTTCCTGGTGTGCGCCAGACCGGTGAACTGGACGAGCTGCTCGCCGACCCCGATCTCGACGCGGTCGTCGTGGCCACGCACGTGCCGAGCCATCCCGAGCTGTCGACACGCGTGCTCGAGGCGGGCAAGCACTGCTTCGTGGAGAAGCCCCTCGCGCAATCTTCGGCCGAGGCCGAGCAGGTTGCGGACGCCGCCCGCGACGCCGGCCGGGTGCTGATGGTCGGACACCTGCTCGAGTACCACCCGGGCGTCCAGAAGCTGAAGGAGATCGCCGAGTCGGGCGAGCTCGGCGACATCCACTACATCTACTCGAACCGGCTGAACCTGGGCAAGCTGAGGGCGGACGAGAACGCGCTGTGGTCGCTCGGCGCGCACGACGTCTCGGTCGTGCTTCGACTCGCGGGCGAGGAGCCGATCGAGGCGCGTGCGGTCGGCGAGAGCTACATGCGCGAGGGGGTCGAGGACGTTGTCTTCTGCTACCTGCGCTTCGCGTCGGGCCTCTCCGCCCACCTCCACCTCTCCTGGCTCGACCCTCACAAGGAGCGCCGCTTCACGGTCGTCGGCTCGAAGCGCATGGCCACCTTCGACGACATGGAGATCGAGCGCAAGGTCACCGTCTACGACAAGGGGTTCGACCAGAGCTTCCAGTCCTACGGCGAGTACATCGCGCGCTCGGGGGACATCTGGAGCCCGCGCGTCTCGAACGAGGAGCCGCTGCGGATCGAGTGCGCGCACTTCGTCGAGTGCGTGCGAACCGGGCAGGACCCGCGTTCCGGGCCCGAGAGCGGCGTACGGGTCGTGCGGGTGCTCGAGTCGCTGCAGCGCTCGCTCGAGGAGAGCTCGCGTGCTGCGCGAGTCTGATCGCGCCCCGGGGCTCATGTTGGGCGACGGCGTGGCGCTCCCGCAGAGCGCGGAGGTGGGCGCCCACGTGGTGATCCACGACGGGACGGCGATCGGCGAGCACGTCCGCATCCAGGACGCGGTGGTGCTCGGGAAGCCGGTCTCGCTCGGGCCGCGTTCCCGCGCCGCGCGCGAGGAGCCCCCGCCGCTCGTGATCGGGGACGGCGCGACGATCGGCGCGGGTTCCGTGCTCGTCACCGGCGCTGCGGTCGGACCCGAGGCCGTGATCGGCGACCAGGTGCACCTGCGCGAGCGCTCGGCGGTGGGCCGCGGATCGGTCGTCGGCCGCGGCTCGTCGGTCGAGAACGACGCGGTGATCGGCGCGGACGTCCGGATCCAGAGCGCCTGCTACATCACCGCTTTCAGCGCGATCGAGGACGAGGTGTTCGTCGCGCCCGGCGTGAGAACGCTCAACGACCCCACCGCGGGGCGGCGCCCCGAGGGCGAGCCGCTGCGCGGGCCGACCTTCAGGCGGCGCTGCCGCGTAGGCGGCGGGGCCACCATCCTCCCGGGCGTCGAGATCGGCGAGGAGGCGTTCGTGGGCGCCGGCGCGGTCGTGACGCGCGACGTTCCGCCGCGCACGCTCGTAGTGGGCGTGCCGGCGCGCCCGGTTCGCGAGCTGCGGCCCGAGGAGCTGGGTTGACCGACTGTTCGAGGAGCTCGGCCTGGCGCTGACGACCACCCGCCGCCTCCACGGAGTCGCGCGGGACCTCCTCTCGCCCCGCCGCGCCGCCGCCCTCGTCAGACGGCGCGTCGCGGGCGCCGCGCTGCGATCCGGGGGGTGGCCGTGGGCACCCGATCGCCGGACCGTTGCGCTCGGCGTGATCGCAGGCCTGACCACCGTCGCGGTCGCGGCCGGACAGGTCGGGCGCATCTGGCGCCGCGGGCGCGCACCGCTGCCAAGCGAGACCGAGGAGCTCCTGCCCGCGGCACAGGAGGCCGTGACCGAGACCGTCGAGCTGGCCGTGGCCGGCTACCAGGACGTCTCCCCGCGCGAGACGGCCACCTTCAACCTCCTGGCGTCGTTCGTCCTCACGTTCGTCTCGGTGCGGACCGTCGCCTGGAAGCTGAGGGGCCGCGATCACGTCGGACCCTTCCGCAACTTCGTGATCGGGCGCCGGCACATCCACCACTTCGTGCCCGGCATCCTGATCGCCTTCGGCTCGGGCGCGGCGGCGATCGTCACCCGGGACGAGAAGCTCGAGCCGAAGCTCGCGATCCCGTTCGGCGCGGGAATGGGGTTGACGCTCGACGAGTCGGCGCTGCTACTCGAGCTCGAGGACGTCTACTGGAGCCCCGAGGGCGTGCTCGGCGTCCAGATCTCGCTGGCCGTGACGGCGCTGCTCGGCACTCTCATCCTCGGGGTGCGGTTCATCCGCCGCGGCGAGCGGGTCCTTGCCGTGGGGGACGGTGACGGAGCCGAGCCGCCGGCTACGCCTGCGGAACGGGAGCCTCCGGCGGCGTCTCCGGCACCGGGATGAGGTCGCGGCCCGCGTCGGTCCTGATCACCTGGTCGCGGCCCGGGCCGACGCCCACCAGGACGATCGGCACCCCAAGGCGCTCGCCGACGAACGCCAGGTAGTCGCGCGCCTGGCTCGGCAGGTCATCGAGGCTGCGCGCCTCGGAGATCGGCTCGTGCCAGCCGGCCAGCTCGACCGCCTCGGCCGACGCCTTGTGGACCATCGACTGGTGGTAGGGGAACTCGTCGAAGCTCACCTGATCGGGGCCCAGGTAGCGCACCGCGACGCCGAGGGGATCGATCCCCGTCAGCGCGTCTAGCTTGGTGATCGCGAGGCCGGTGAGCCCATTCAGGCGGATCGCGTAGCGCAGCGCGACCAGGTCGAGCCAGCCGCAGCGGCGCGCGCGGCCGGTGGTCGTCCCGTACTCGCCGCCGGCGTCGCGGATCCGGACGCCGAGCTCCGAGTCGAGCTCCGACGGGAACGGCCCGGCGCCCACGCGCGTGGTGTACGCCTTCGCCACGCCCCACACCTCGTCGATCGCGCGCGGGCCGACGCCGGCCCCGACGCACGCCGCCCCGGCGATCGGGTTCGAGGAGGTGACGAACGGATACGTGCCGTGATCGATGTCGAGCAGCGTGCCCTGGGCTCCCTCGAAGATCACGAGCTGCCCGGCGTCGAGGGCGTCCCAGACGATGTGGGCTGTGTCGGCGATGTAAGGCTCGAGCCGGTGGCCGAGGGTGCGGTACTCCTCGGTCATGGCGTGGAGGTCGAGCTCGGGATCCTTCGCGTAGGGGCGGAGGACGAGCCGCTTGGGCTCGAGCGCCGCGTAGATCT
>VAXR01000024.1 GCA_005885165.1 Actinomycetota bacterium | reverse complement strand
CGGACGCCTGATCTCAGCCGGTATCCATGGCTTCGTGACGATCTGCTGCGGCAGGTGCTCGTGTGAGTCGTAGACGACCTGCTTTCCCCGGCCGCGGAGCATCAGTGCGGCGGGCAGGAGCTCGGGGTCGTGCACGTGGTAGAGGTCGGCGTCGAGCCGGCGCGCGGCCCGGTACACGTCGAGCGCTGTGCGCGTCATGCGGCCGAGCCGTCCCCCCGCGGGTGGGGCGACGCCGTGCACCGCGACCCCGTCCACGACGCCGTCCGATGCTCCGGGGACCACGAGGTCGACCTGGTAGCCGGCCGCGGCGAGCGATCGGCACTCCTTGGCGAAGATCCGCACGTCGTCGGCGGGGTGCACGGCGGTCAGGTGGGCGACGCGCGGCATGGGCTCAGAGGCGCCGCGACGCGGACGCCGCCAGCTTGCGGGCTCCCTCCGCCACACCGGCGGCGCGCAGGCCGCGTCCATTCATGAGCCGGAGGGCGGAGACGCCGAAGACCTCGGGGCGGCACCGCCGCGAGCGCAGCGCCGCCAGCACGCCCGCGACCGAGGGCGGACCGAGGGCGGACCGTCGAGCTCCAGGACCATCGCGAAGGGGACGAGCTGGCGCGGCGAGTGAAAGTCGATGCCGACGAAGGGGACGGGCCCATGGGCGGCGAGCGCCCTGCCGGCGTCAGGCCGCGGCGCGTATCCGTCGTACTTGCGGTTCCACCACTCGACCCCCACAAGCCGGTCGGCCCAGCCTGCGTCGAATGCGCGGTCGGCGCCGCCGCGCCCCGGGTGCGCGAACACCGTGCTCGCGCCGGCGGCGCTCGCACGCTCGAGCAGCTCGCCTGTGCCCGTTCCCTCGCCGAGGAACTCCTCGCAGCCCCAGACCGTGACGTGGATGAGGTTGGACGAGTCGCTGTACTCGATCCCCGGCACGACCACCATCGAGGTGCTGCTTGCGGCCGCGCACGCCTCGCGATATGCCTCCCAGCGGCCCTGGTCGAAGCCGCGATCGTGCTCGGTCATCAGGACGCCGCCGTAGCCGAGCCGGCCGAACAGCCGGGCCAGCCGAGGCAGCGACCACTCCGCGTCGTACGACCACTCCGAGTGGACGTGCGGGGCCACCCGCAGTGTCGTCACGTGGGCAGCGCGCCCCTCACCGCGGACGACACGGTCCGGACGCTGTCGTCGAGGAAAAGGCTCAACGCGCCGGGGCGGAGGTTGTACCAGCGGTCGTCGCGATGGAACGTCAACACGTCGCGCAGGGTGCGCAGCCGCGGCGGCCACAGGATGAGCGCGCCGCTCGGGCGGCCGCGCATGACGATCAACAGGTGGACGAGCTCCCGCCCCAGGTGGCGGCAGAGCACGGGTGCGTACGGCGGCGGCGGGGGAGGCTCGAACGCCTGATCGAGCCGCGCCTGGACCGCCCAGGCGGGGTACTCGTGACCGCTCCGGCGTGCCAGCGCCATGCTGCCCCAGGGGCGGCCGTTCAGCTCCACGAACCAGGCGCTTCCAGCCGGATCGCGCAGAAGCTCGATCATGAACAGCCCGTCCCATCCGGCCCGCCGCATCATGGCCGACGCCGCATCCTTCAGCTCGGCGTCGAGCGGGATCGACTTGCACGCGCTCGATCCGGAGCCGTGCGGGCTCATCATGCGCACGCGGCGGTGCGCGCTCCAGCGAAGGACGTGCCCGTCCCGGGCCAGTCCGAAAATCCCTTCGCCGACCCCCGGGATGTACGGCTGGACCAGGAGCGGCACGTCGTCCCCGAGCCCTTGCATCGCCTCCCCCAGCTCATGGGGGTTGGCGCAGGCGTGGCGCCGCGCGGTGTGGACTCCGCGCCCTGTCGACGCCACGGCCAGCGCCGGCTTGATCATCATCGGAAACTCGAGCGGCTCGTGCACCTCGAGCACCTCGTCGGCGGCCCTGCAGATGCGCGTGGGCGGGACGATGAAGCCCGCGCGCTCCGCCGCGTCCAGCTGCGCGCGCTTGTCCAGCGCCAGCTCCGCCTGGGATCGGCTCGGCCCGATCAGGACTGAGCCGCCGGGGAGCTCGGCCTCGATGCACGCCCAGACCGCGGTGTCGTCGAGCGGCATGACGGCCGCGGGTCCGGTCGACTGGGCCAACCGCGATATGTCCGCGACCGCAGCACGGGCATCCCGCCGCGGATCGGCCACCTCCTCGATGCGCACGTCGTGGCAGAGGCGCAGGGACGGCCGCGAGCCACGGCGGCTGAACGCGGTCACCTGGAACCCGGCCTCCAGGAGGCTCCACGCGACCTCGGGCGCCGACAGGGCCTCCGCGAACCCGATCACGACGTGCTGTCGCCCTTGAGTGCGACGGGGGCGCGCCTTCGCCTGCAATAGCCGCCGCTGCTTGATCGCGCTCTTCAGGTCGCGCGCCACGAGCTCTCCCATCGAGCTGCGGTGGCGGACCGCGCGGTCGACCACCAGCAGGTCCGAATCGACCGTCGTGCGGTGGCGAAGCCAGGCACGCTCGCGGGTCGTGCCGCCGTCGCTCGTGTACACGTGCTCGTAGTCGAGCTGCCGGAGCGCCCCCAGGACCCGCCTGTCGTACTGCCCGAATGGGCATGAGGCCTCGGTGACCGGGCGTCCGGTCGCGGCCTCCAGGACCGCGCGGGCCTCGTTCAGATCCGAGACCAGGTCAGGTTGGTCCAGGGCCGTCCAGGCGGTGTGGTGAAGCCCGTGCGAGCCCACCGTCATCCCCGCCTCGACCAGCTTCGTCGCGTCCTCGGTCGTCACGAAGCCGGGCTCGTCCAGGCGTCCGGCGACCAGGAAGAAGATCGCGGTGCGGCCCTGGCGGGCGAGCGCCGGCAGCGCGATCTCGGCGTCGGAGGCGTTGCCGTCGTCGAAGGTGAGGATCACGTCCTCGCGATCGGAGATGGCGTCGAGCACGGCCTCGAACTGGGGCTTTGAGATCCAGACCGAACGCTCGGACTCCTGCACGGGGCGGGGCGGGTCCCCGATCCCGTGGAACGTGAGGATCGTCTTCTGGCTCATGCAGGGCGGCGGCGAAGCCGGTGGCCGACCTCCGCGGGCCAGGCCACCCCGGCCCGGCTCAGGCCGACGAGGTAGAGCACCGCAAGCACAACCTCCAGGGCCACGACGCCCATGATCGTCCAGGTCGAGCTGCTCGATCCGACGAGCGCGAGCCGTACGACCACGCCGATGCCCGCAGTGACGAGGCCAAGTGCGAGGCTGGCGGCAAGGGCATACGACCGGCGCTCGAGCCGGTATACCGAGTGGACGGTGGCGAGCGTCAGCGTGCCGAGCACGGCGATTCCGAACGCGAACGCGCCCGCGATCGACTCGACCGGCTTCCCGACTCCAATGCCGAGGAACGCGGTGACCGCGATTGCGGCGCTGGCGAGGGCGATCACGTTGTTGCGGGAGTTGTAGCCCTTGACGGCCGCGGCGTCGAGCGTGCTGCGGAGGATGAGGTAGAAGAGGTACGCGGCGGTGGGGAGGACCGTCAGCCGGATGACGGGCGCCGCGGCGTCGAACCGGTGGCCGAGCCAGGCCCGCACCGCGACGTCCGCGAACAGCAGCAGCTGCGGCGTGGTGAACACTGCCAGGTGCAGCGCGCAGGTGGCGAGCGTCGCCACCGATCGCCTCGCCGCCTGGAAGTCCTCCCGGCACAACCGGCTGAGGAGCGGCAGGAACACGAGGCCGATCGGCTGGAACGCGATCGTCAGCACGCTCAGAACGTAGATCCCGGTCGTCAGGTACGCCACCTCGTTCAGGCTCGCGGCGTGCGAGGCGATCACGGCCGGCAGCGCCATGAGAAGCACCGACGCGTACTCGCCGGGTATCCGGCGGCGGCCGTAGTCGAGGAGCGTTCTGATCGCGGTGATCGTCTTCTCGACGCTGATGGCAGCGAACGCCGCGGCGAGCGGCCTTGCTGCGATCACCGCGCAGGTGGCCACGAGGCCGACGGCCATCCACGTGATGAGGTGGCCGATCGGCTCGTGCGGGGCGGCGAGAACGAGCACCACCGGCAGCGCCGCCACTCCCCACACCCGCGCGGCGCTCGCGAGCTTGAACTCGGAGCGGCCGCGGTAGTAGCCGTAGACGGCCTCGAAGACCACGGTTGCGGCCAGTGTGGCAACGAGGGGGAAGACCAGCGAGGCCCGGTCGCGGTTGCCGAAGAAGACATCGGCGGTCGTGTGCGGGGAGATGAGAAGAACGGTCCCGATCACCACGATCGCCAGGGCGGTCACCGACATGCCGGCGAGGAGGTAGCGCTCGCTCGCCTCCTCCTGATCCCGATCGAGGGCCACGTATCGGGGGACCCCGATCTGCAGCCCGAGCATCGTGGCGGGGAACAGGAAGAGCGTGACCTGTTTCACCAGGGCGTACGAGCCGAGCGCGGAAGCCCCCTGGTCGCGCGCGAGCAACCTGTACAGCACGAGCCCGCCGACCGCGACACCCAGCTGTCCGAGCGCGGTGACGGCGAAGTCGCGTCCGACGCCAGCCGCCCCCGGCTCCGTCGGGATCTCCGCGGCCTGCTCCGGCGCGCCTGGCGCAGCGCGGGGTGCCGATTCGACCTCGAACACGGGTTGCTCTAAATCGCGTACTGCTCGGTCCGGAAGCGCTGCGGGCTGCGCTCGATCCAGTCGATCGTCCGCGCGAGGCCCGTCCGGAGGTCGACCCGCGGCTCCCAGCGCATGAGCTCGCGCGCCCTGCGCGGCGAGGCCACGAGGCGCATCACCTCGCTCGCCTCGGGGCGGACTCGCCCGGGGTCGAGCTCCACGACCAGCTGCCTTCCGAGGATGTCGCCGACCACTTCCACTATCTCCTGCACGGACACGTCGCGCTCGGTTCCGATCTGGACGGTCTGGCCGATCGCGGCCGGGGACTCCGCGGCGGCGAGGAAGCCCTCGACGGTGTCGGCCACGAAGGTGAGGTCGCGGCGCGGATCCGTCGAGCCGAGGCGCAGCGGCCCGCCGGCGAGCGCCTGGCTCACGATGGTTGGGATGATCGCGCGCGCCGACTGGTGGGGGCCGTAGGTGTTGAACGGGCGCAGCACCGTCACCGGGAGCTCGTACGAGCGGTGGAACGAGTGCATGAGGGTGTCGGCCCCGACCTTGCTCGCCGCGTAGGGAGACTGCGGCTGCAGCGGGTGGTCCTCGGTTATCGGGATCTGCTGGGCGGTTCCGTAGACCTCGCTCGTCGACGTGTGGATCACGCGCCGCACGCCGGCGGAACGGGCCGCCTGGGCGACGTTGAGCGAGCCCAGGACGTTCGTCTCGAAGAAGTCCCGCGGGTTGACGTACGAGTACGGGATCGCGATCTGGGCCCCGAGGTGGAACACGACCTCGACGCCGGAGACGGCGGTTGCCACCGACTCCGAGTCGCGCAGCTCGCCGGCAGCCACCTCGACGTTCGCCACGACGTCCGGGTCCAGCCAATCGAGGGTCCCGCGCTCGCCCCGCGAGTTGTAGTGGACCATTGCGCGCACCCGGGCGCCCTCGCGGACGAGGCGCTCGACGAGGTGACCACCGATGAATCCCCCGGCTCCGGTGACGAGCACCGGTCTCCCCTCGAGTCCCGCGTAGCGGCGATCCGAGGCGCCGTCCGCGTCGTTCACATCCCGCAGGTGGTCCGTTTGCAGCCTGCCGCCACCGCTTTAGTCTAGGGCTCATGTCGCACTGGAAGGTGCCTCTGGCCGACGTGGTTGCGACCCAGGCCGACATCGACGCGGTGGTCGATGCGTACCGGTCGGGCTGGTGGACGATGGGCCCGAGGACCGAATCCTTCGAGGCCGCGTTCGCGGCCTACTCCGGCGCTGGTCACGCGATCGCGGTGACCAATGGGACAGCTGCGCTCCACCTGATCTGCGCCGGCACCGGCCTCGGGCCCGGGGATGAGGTCGTCGCGCCGTCGCTCACGTTCGTGGCCACCGTCAACGCGATCGCGTACACCAGCGCGCGGCCGGTCTTCGCGGACGTCGCGGGACCCACCGAGCCGTGGCTGTCGGCGCGCTCCGTCGAGGCCGCCCTCACGCCCCGCACGAAGGCCGTGATGGCGATGTCCTACGGGGGGCACCCGGGGGAGATCGAGGAGCTTCGGGAGTTCTGTGCCGGACGGGGGCTCATCCTGCTCGAGGACGCCGCGCACGGCGCCGGGTCGCGCCTCGGGGGGAGGCATCTCGGGACGTTCGGGCGCGCCGGGGCGTTCAGCTTCTTCTCGAACAAGAACCTCGGCATCGGGGAGGGCGGGATGGTCGTCACCCGCGACGGCGACCTCGCGGCGCGGCTGCGGCTGCTGCGCTCGCACGGGATGACGGCCCTCACCTGGGACCGCCACCGCGGGCACGCGTCGGAATACGACGTGGTCGAGCTCGGGTTCAACTACCGGATCGACGAGGCTCGCGCGGCGCTGGCGGAGGAGCGTCTGTCGCGCCTCGACCAGGAGAACGGGAGCCGCGCCCGGCTCGACGAGCGCTACCGTGCGGCCCTCGCCGACGTTCCGCGCGTGGAGCCGGCGCTCCCGCCGCGACCGGATTCCGTGCTCGCCCACCATCTCTTCACGGTCGTCCTCGACGCGGCCGTGGATCGCGACCGGGTGCGCGCCGCCCTCGCCGAGCGCGGAGTGCAGACGAGCGTGCACTACCCGCCCGTCCACAGGTTCTCGACGTACGCCAGTCCGGCGTACGACCTCCCCGTGACCGACCTCTACGCATCCCGCGCGGTCACGCTGCCGATGTTCGCCCACATGACAGAGGCCCAGCAGGACCTGGTCGTCGAGGCGCTCTCGGCCGCCACGGCATCGGCGACGGCGGTGCCCGCAGGCGACAACGGAGGCATGCCCGCATGGAGACCGATGCAGGCTGAGGAGGCGCTCAGGCTGCGACCGCTGCGGGTACTTGCCCGACCGTGGACCGAGCGCCGCTTCGTGCACCGCGACTACGAGCGGGTGCTCCACGAGCTCTCGGACTCGAGGCGGTTCAACGTCGTCCCACTGCGCGAATTCCGCGAGGCCTCGACGGACCGCGTCGTGGTGGGGATGAGGCACGACGTCGACGAGAGGCTGGGAGCGGCGCTCGAGCTGGCGAGGCTCGAGGCGCGTCACGGGATCCGCGCCACCTACTTCGTCCTCCACACGGCGCGCTACTACGCCAAGGCGGGCTGGGGCTCGGCGGAGCGGCGCCCGTCGATCCTCGGGCACCTGCGCGAGCTGCAGGACATGGGTCACGAGATCGGCTGGCACAACGACCTGGTGACCCTGCAGTGCGTCCATGGAATCGAGCCGAGGGAGTACCTCGCGAACGAGCTCGAGTGGCTGCGCTCGAACGGGATCGACATCCGCGGGACCGCGAGCCACGGCTCATACTGGGCGCGCCGGCTCGGCTACCACAACAACTACTTCTTCGACGACTTCGAGGAGGTCGCGCCGGGGCTCCCGAACCGCGACATCGTGGAGGTCGGGAACCGGGAATGCGTGCTCAGCAAGGGGCGGCTCGCCGAGTTCGGATTCGAGTACGAGGCCTACCACCTCGGCGAGGACCACTATTTTTCCGACGCGCGCTTCGACGCCGACGGCCGTAGATGGCATCCCGACTCGCTCGACTTCGACGCCTTCAACCCGGGCGACAAGGTGATCCTCCTGACTCACCCGGACCACTGGGATCGCTCGGTGGGGTGGAAAGCGCCGCGGACGGTCGTATGGGCGGGGTGGCGGGCGTTCACGGGCGAGCGCTCTCGACGCCCGGGCTGAGCCGCGGGCTCGTCCCGCTGGTCGCGCCGTTCCTGCCGGCGGTCGCGATCACGGGCATCTGGCTCGCATGGATTCCGTTCGACGGCGGGTACTTCCCGGGCGCGTGGTACCCGGCGGCGATGTTCGTCGTCGCCCTGCTCTGCGTGATGGTCGTCGCGGGCCACCGGGCGCGCCTCGGGTCGCGCTCGGCGAACGTCGCGCTTGCGCTCTTCGGGGCGTTCGCGGCGTGGAACCTCCTGTCGATTCTCTGGGCGGGCTCGCGGGCTAGCGCGCTCGAGGCGGGCGGCGAGCTGCTGCTCTATCTGGCGACGGCGTGGGTGATCGCGCTCCTGCCCTGGCGCGGGCGGCCGGCGGCCGTGCTCCTCGGCGCCTGGTCGCTCGGGGTGGCGGTCACGTGCGCGGGCTTCCTGATCGCCGCCCTGGGCGCGTCCGACCTCACGCACTACGTGTTCGACGCGCGCTGGCAGCAGCCCACTGGGTACGCGAACACCGCCGCCGCGCTTCCGGCGATGGCCTTCTGGCCCGCGCTCATGCTCTCGGCGCGGCGCCGCACTGCCCGCCCGCTTCAGGTCCTGTTCGTAGTCACCGCCGTCTTCCTGCTCGATTTCGCGCTGCTTGCGCAGAGCAGGGCCATGTTCGTGGTCATGCTGCTCGTCCTTCTGGTGTTCCTGCTCTGGACGTCCGACCGGCTGCGGGTGCTCACGCGGGCCCTCGCCATCGCGGCCGCCAGCGCGCTCGCGCTGGACCCGGTGTTCGGGGTGATCCGGGCAGCCGACGGGCACCATCCGGTCGCGCCTGCGATCGAGCACGCGGCCCGCTGGATCGTCGTGAGCCTGGCGGCAGCGGTCGTGATCGGTATCGCGTTGGTCGCCGTCGAGTCGCGCTACCGACCTTCACCCGGCACCGTCCGGATCGCGCGTCTTGGCGGCCGCGCGGTTGCTGTTGCGCTGCTCGGCGCCCTGCTCGGCCTTGCGGCGGCGCGTGGGGGCTCGCTGCCCCACTACGTGAGCCACCAGTGGCGCGTATTCAAGGCGCGGCCGGCGAATACCGGCGAGAGGGCCAGCTACACGCGCCTCGGGACACTGACGAGCGACAAGCGCTACGACTACTGGCGCGTGGCGCTTGACGCGTTCGGCGATCACCCCCTGGCCGGGGTGGGGGCGGGCAACTTCGAGCGGGTCTACACGCTGCGGCGCGATTACCCGAAGCACTCGCGCTCGGCTCATGACATCTGGATGCGGTCGCTGTCCGAGACCGGCGTGGTCGGCACGGCCCTGCTGGCGGGCACGGTCCTGGCCGCCCTGGCTGGGCTCCTGAGCCTGAGGAGGCGTCTCGACGACGAACGGAGGCTGCTCGTTGCCGCGTGCGTCGCGGTGGGCGCGTACTTCGTGGGGCACGGCTCCTTCGACTGGCTCGAGCTGGTGCCGGCGGTGGGCGTGCCGGGGGTCGCGCTGCCGTTCCTCGCGCTCACGCTGTCGGGCGCTCCGCCGCCACCCGCGATCCGGAGGCGGGGGCTTCTCTCCGGCGCCGCGGTCGCGGTCTCCCTTGCGGCGCTCGTGGCGCTGCTGTTCCCCTACCTGTCGTACGAGTACACGAACGCGGCGCTCTCCCAGTCGCGCACGCATGCCGGCGCTGCGCGGCGCGACGCGGAGCGCGCGGCGTCGCTCAATCCGCTATCGCCGCAGCCGCGCTACGCGGAGGGCGTGATCGCGATGGGCCAGGGCCGCTACGGAACCGCCGAGCGCGCCTTCCGTCGCGCCCTGTCGATCGAGCGAACCTGGTACCCGTACCTCGAGCTGGCGCTGCTGGACGCCCGGACCGGCCGATTCGCGCGGGCGCGAAGCGAGGTCGCGCGTGCGCGGAGCCTGAACCCGCTCGATCCGTTCGTCATCGCCGCATCCCAGCTGGTTCGCAGGCACCGGCGCATCGATCCGGTGTCGTTTAACCGACGGGTTCTGACCCTCCCGCTTTACACGTCCGAGCACACCCAGTAACCTGTGACCCATGAACAGGGGTACGCGATCGTTGTGGTCAGCGTTCGCGCTGATTGCGGTGCTTCTGGCGCTCGTCGCGCTTCCCGCCGTCGCCTCGGCCACGCCGACGGACGACGTATACGGCGGCACGCTCGGGCAGGTGGAGTCGAACACGCAGGCGAAGTCGGACAAGTCCGGCCTTCCCTTCACCGGCCTCGATGTCGGGATCGTGGTGCTTGCGGGCGGGTTCCTGGTCGGGACCGGCCTCGTAATCCGCCGCGCCTCGCGCGGCTCCTAGCGCCGTCGAAGCAGCCGATGCTGAAACTCCGCCGGCCAGCTGAGGCCGGCGCGGAGCAACCCGACCACGAAGGCGGTCGCGAGACCGGCCTCCAGGACGAGCACCAGCACGAGCACCGAGAGTGAGGCGTGCGAGCCGATCACGAGGAAGCGAACACCGGCTCCGATCGCGGCACTTCCGGCTGCGAGCGCCAGCGCCGTTCCCGACGCCCAGGCGGAGCTCGGGACCTCGTAGAGCCTCCGCGTCGTGAGGAAGGTGAGCACTCCGGTGGCGAGGACTCCGCTCGAGAACGCGAGCGAGATCGCCTCGATTCGGGTCCCGACGCCGGTCCCGAGCAAGACCGCGCCGATCGCTACCGCGAGAACGAGCCCCCAGAGCCGGTTGCGCGAGTTGTAGGCCCTGACCGTCGCGGCGTCGAGGGTCGATCGCAGCACGACGGAGCAGATGTACGCCGCCACCGGGAAGAGGGTGAGGCGGACGATCCCACCCGCGTGATTGAACGACGGGCCGAGCCAGGCGCGCACCGCCACGTCCCCGAAGAGCAGGATCTGCGGGGTGGCGAAGAGGGCGATGTGAATTGCCGCCGCGCTGAGCTGGCCGGCGTACCAGCGCGCTCGCTCCCGATCCACCGCCCACAGCCTGGTCATGATCGGGAGGAAGATCAGTCCGATCGGCTGAAAGGCCGTCGACACGACCATGAGCACCTGGATGCCCGCCCCCAGGTAGGCGACCTGTCTGAGCGAGACGAAGTGCGACGCTACGACCGGCGTCACCGTCCAGAGCGCCACCGAGGCGAGGTCTCCCGGTACGCGGCGCGTTCCGTAGTTCAGGAGGGTTCCCGCCGCCCCGGCGAATGCAGCACGGCTCGTGGCGATGAACGCCCGTGCAAGCGGGAGGGCGACGGCCAACATGCTCAACGCGAGCAGCGCGAGCGCCATGAGCAGGATCAGCGTCGCGATGGACTTCTGAGGCAGGACGACGAGCAGGACGACCGGCACCGCCGCGACGCCGACGACTCGGAGCACGGCGCTGGTCTTGAAGTCGAAGAGCCCCCGGAAATAACCGGCCGCGACCTCGACCGCGACCGTCGCGAGGAGCGTCGCGGCGAGCGGCGCGAGCAGAGTCGTTCGATGCGAGCTGCCGAAGAGGAGCGACGCTGCGCCGCTCGGCCAGGCGAGCAGCAGCAGGCACGCTGCGGCGGACGCCGCGGTCGCGCACACCATCGCTGCGAGCAGGAATCGCTCGGGCCGGTCGTGCTCGTCCCGGCACAGCGCCACGTAGCGCGGGACGCCGATCTGCATCCCGAGGATCGTGACCGGGAAGAGGAAGACGACGACCTGCTTGACCAGCGTGTATGCGGCTACGCCGGACGGCCCCTTGTGGATTGCGATCAGCCGGTAGAGGAGCAGACCCCCGATGACGACCCCGACTTGAGCGGCCGTCGTGATCGCAACGTCACGCCTTATGTTGAGGCCGTGGCGCTCGTTGGGTCGCTCTGACGAGACCGGTCCCTCGAGCGAACCCGGTCGGGTGGCCTCCGCCACCTCAGTAGTGTAGGTGCGGATGGCTGACGTTGGGATCGGCGCGCCATCGCGATCGAGGGGCAGGGTGCTGATCGGTTTCGCCGATGAGGTGGCGGGCCCGGAAGTCGCCTTCAGCGTGCTGGATGCGGGGTTTGAGGTCCTCGCGTTTACGCGGCGCGGCGCCGCGCCCTCGCTCAATAGGTGCCCCGCGGTTCGTGTCGTCGAGATCACGACCCCGGTCGACGACGCGCGCGCCGCCCTGCGCGACCTGGAACGGCAGGTCGAGGCGACCCGGCCGGACGTGATCCTTCCCCTCGGCGACGATGTGCTCGCCCTGTGCGACAGCGCCGGCGAGGAGGTGCGGTCGCGGGTGGCGGGGCCAACCGGAGCGCATGCCCGCTTCGCGCTCGACAAACGGCTTCAGATGGGCGCCGCGCTGTTGGCGGGCTTCGACGTCGTGCCGACCCGCTCGTTCGAATCGGCCGACGAGCTGCTCGAGACTGAAAACGAGTTCCCGCTCCTGGTCAAGCCCGCGCTGGCGGTCGAGAGGGGGGAGACCAGCTTCGTCGTGGCACCGATCGCCCTCTGCACGAGCGCCGCCGAGCTAGCCGCCGCGGTAAGGGTCTACGGCGCCGGTAGCCCGGTGATCGTCCAACCATTCGTCCCGGGGCACATGGAGGGGTTGTTCGGGCTCGCGCGGAACGGGGAGGTCCTGATCACCAGCGCTCACCGCCGGTTGCGCGCGGTTGGCAGCGCGAAGCGCTGGACGAGTGCCTGCGTTTCGCTCCCCGTCGACCCCGAGCTCGAGTCCATCGGCCGGCGCATGCTGGCGGATGCGGAGTGGAACGGGCTGTTCATGCTCGAGTTCCTCCGGGACGACGATGGGAGGGCGAGGTTCCTCGAGTTCAACGGACGCGCGTGGGGGAGCATGGCTCTCGCGCGGAGAATGGGCTTCGAGTATCCCGCTTGGGCCGCGCTGCAGAAGCTCGACGCCTCCTTCAGCCCGCCGCATCCACCGCCGGCCGCTCCGATCACGTGCCGGCATCTCGGACGGGAGATCCTCCACGTCTTGGGCGTCATGCGAGGCCCGGGTTCGCCCGCACTGTGGAATGGCACGAGCCGGCGTCGCGCCCTGAAGGAGGTCTTGCGCATCAGCCGCGACGACCGCTGGTACAACGTGCGCAAGGACGCTCCGGGGCTGTTCGTCCAGGACACCTTCAAGACGGTGAGCGCAGCGCTGCGGACGAAGATCCGGCCCGGCAGCGGTTCGGCCCGCGCTCGGTGACTACCTAGGGAAGGGAGCGGCGAGGCCGGTCGTCTCCGGCACGCCGAACGTCTTCGAGTGGTGCCGGTGGCGGTGGTGCCTGTGGTGCCGGTGGCGGTGGTGCCTGTGGTGCTTGCGGTGGTGCTTTGGACGGGAGGGCTGGATGGCCGGTGTCGTTCTGTGCCCGGCCGAGGCGACCGGGGCCGTCGCGTCTGAGCCGTACGCCGGCAGCGCGTAGACGGGCGCGGCGTGGCTGAACTCCGGGTCGCCGTCGAGGTGCCAGGGTGCGCTGGGGAGGTTCATCCCCATCAGGTAGCCCCAGGCGTCGTCCGCCACGACGTTCTGGATGCTGAGTCCGCTCGAGGTGACCTTGACCGTCTGGCCGGGCTGCACAGTGACGGACTTGATCGTGGCGCGGACCATCCCCGGGCCCGCGACGCGGGCGCGCGCCCGGACGCTCCCGTTCACCGTCAGCGTGAGCGTCCCCGAGCCGCCCTTGGCCGTGTAGGCGCCGAGCGCCGTGATCGTCCAGGAGCGCTTGATGTTCGTGAAGACCATCGTCTCCCTAGTGCTCGGAGCCGTCGTGTAGTAGTAGGGCTGGCCCGTCATGAGGCCGCTCGCGTACTCCTGGATGTAGGTCGGGAGGAAGTTCCGCCCGCCGGGGAGGCCGTACTGCCCGCCGGGCAGCGCCCACGTGTCGCCGCCGTCGGTGGAGTAGCCGATCAGCTCCCGCGGGTCGAGTCCGTAGTACGCGTCCGGCGCGTCCGGCGAGCGCTCGTTGCGGCCGTTCGCGCCGAGGATCCCCGTCTCGGTGTAGAGGAAGTTCGGCGACGTGAAGTTGTGGTCCGGATCGGAATCGGTGTTGCGGATCACCGTGGCGTACTCGTGGCCGCGGGTCACGTCGATGCCCATCTTGAGGCGGACGATCCCCTGACGGACGTCGACCACCGAGGTGGGCTCGGAGCAGGGTCGGAGGTCTTGGGTGGCGAGCGTCCTCGACATGTCCGGACGGCCGTCCGCGAGGACGGGATGCGTCGTCACGTACCAGCTACCGCCGTTCCCGAGCCCGTAGCCGGTGCTGCCGTCCTGCCGGCACGTCGAGCCGTCCGCCTGGATGCGGAGGTGCAGGGCGCTGAGCGTCCCGGTCGAGCGCGCCACCCAGCGCATCAGCACCCAGGTCGATGCCGAGTTGAGCTGGATGTTCGCGGCGCTCGTGCCGCCGGCGATGGGCGCCGGGAGGCCTGCTGCGGCGGCGGCTGCGCCGGTGGTGGCCGAGACGGCGCCTGTGACCGCGGTTACGGCAAGGGCGAACCGAAGCGTGCGGAGGGACACACGTTCGGCTTCGGCGCGGGGTGCGCAGGCTTGACGCGCCGGCCCCCGCTCTGGACAACCTGCCGATGTGGGGCGCGATCCCGGTCGGGATGCGGCCTGGCGGGCGGCGGCGCCCAGGGCTGGCGCACGCCGGGAACCGCGACTACCCTAGTCGGCCCAACCCTCCACGCACCATCTCCCAATCCCTGGAGGAAGCAGCGGTATGAAAGTCGGAATCGTCGGACTCGGCTACGTCGGCCTGCCCCTAGGCGTTGCGTTCGCGGAGGTCGGTCACGAGGTGATCGGGCTCGACACCGACGCGCGCCGGATCGCGGCCGTCGGCGAGGGCGCGAGCTACATCGAGGACGTTTCCTCGGAACGGCTCCGCGCGGTCTCCGACCGGCTGCGCGCGACCGGCCGCTACGCCGATTTGTCCAAGGCCGAGGCCGTGGTTATCGCGGTGCCCACGCCGCTCACCCGCAACCGCGAGCCGGACCTCGGCGCGCTCGTCTCGTCCGGCACATCGCTCGCCGGCGTCCTCCAGGAGGGCCAGCTGATCGTGCTCGAGTCGACCACCTATCCGGGGACGACGCGGGAGCGGCTCGTTCCCCTCCTCGAGGAGTCCGGGCTGGCGGCCGGAACCGGCTTCAACGTCGCCTTCTCGCCCGAGCGGGTGGATCCGGGCCGGACCGACTACACGCTTCGCAACACGCCCAAGGTGATCGGCGGGCTGACCCCGGAGTGCCTGCAGCGCGCCGTCGAGCTCTATCGGCCGGTGTGCGACGAGATCGTCGAGGTCTCGACGCTCGAGGCCGCGGAGCTGACGAAGCTGCTCGAGAACGTCTTCCGCTCGGTCAACATCGCGATGGTCAACGAGCTGGCGATGCTGTGCGACCGGATGGGGATCGACGTGTGGGAGGTGGTCGAGGCGGCCGCCACGAAGCCGTACGGCTTCATGCGCTTCGATCCGGGCCCGGGCATGGGCGGGCACTGCCTCCCGGTCGACCCGTTCTACCTCGCCTGGAAGGCGCGCGAGTACGACACGCCGACCGAGTTCATCGAGCTCGCCGGAGAGGTCAACCAGAACATGCCCTACTTCTGCGTGGAGAAGGTCTCGCGCGCGCTGAACGAGCACGCGAAGCCGGTGCGCGGGTCGCGCGTCGCCGTGCTCGGCGTCTCATACAAGACGGGGGTGGGGGACCTGCGCGAGTCGCCGGCGATCAAGATCATGCGCCTGCTCCGGGCGCGCGGAGCCGACCTCGTCTACTCGGACGATTTCGTGCCCGAGCTCCCGGATTTCGGCCTCCGGACCGAGTCGCTAGGGAGCGCGCTGACCGACTGCGACGTCGCGATCATCGTCACGGCCCACCCCGGGCTCGACGTGCAGCGCGTCCTCCAGCAGGCGCCGCTCGTGGTCGACTTCCGCGGCGTGACGCGCGGGATCGAGGCGCAGAACCTCGTGCGGCTGTAGTCAGCTCCGGCCCTTCCCGCGCCCGAGTTCCCGCGTTCGCCGCCGCGCTCCCCTTGTCCCTCGGCGAGTTCCGCTCGTGCGTTGGAGCCGCCCCATTCGCTTCCCGCAAGGCGACGAAGGGAGGGGACGTTACGTTCCCGTCACCTTCGTTCGCATCCGTTCACGCTCCGTTCGCGCGATGCCGGGGGGTTGGGCGAATTCCGCTCGTATATCGGCCGTTATTCGCCCAACCCCGCGAACGCGCCAGGTTCCGGAGGCGTGTGTTACAGCATTGGATCGTGACAGCGGCCCGTCCTCCCTTCGTTGCCCATCCGGCGGGGTCCGCAGCCCGGCAAACGCCTGAGCTGAACGGAAGACCCGCGGGTACCCGGACGTAGCTCCTCGGCCTTGGTCAGCCCGACCGCTCGCAGGCGAACGCGTCGATCTCCTCGCAGATGCGCTCGCCGGCGTGCCCGCCGCCGTAGAGCTCCGGCCGCTCGGCGGGCGGCTCGCGCTCGAGGGCTGCGAGCGCGGCGTCGGCGGAGAGGTCGACCAGGGTGTTCCAGCCGCTCTCGACGGTCTCGACCCACTCCGTCGTGTCGCGGAGCGTGATGCAGGGGACGCCGAGGAGGTACGCCTCCTTCTGCAGCCCGCCCGAGTCGGTGAGGATCGCGCGGGCGGACGCCGCGAGCGCGACCAGGTCGAGGTAGCCGACCGGCGAGCTCAGCCGGATGCCCTTGTTCGCCTCGAGCCTCGCCGTGAGGCCGGCCGCATCGAGCCGCGCGCGGGTGCGCGGGTGAACGGGGAAGACGACGGGGCTCGGCACGGCCTCGAGCAGGTCGACGAGTGCGCCGAGGCGCGCCGGGTCGTCGACGTTGCCGGCCCGGTGCGCGGTGACGAGTAGGTAGCGGCCGGGCTCGACCCCTTCCCGCTTGAGCGCGTTCGAGCGCTCTTTTGCAACCGGCGTCATCTCCAGCAGGACGTCGGCCATCGCATCGCCCACGATGTGGACCCCGGCCGTGATCCCCTCGCTCCGGAGGTTCCGCGCGGCCGTTTCCGTGGAGCAGAGGAGGAGCGCGCTGGCGTGATCGGCGAGGACGCGGTTCAGCTCCTCCGGCATGGACCAGTCGAACGAGCGCATGCCGGCCTCCACGTGGGCGACGGGCGCCCGCACCTGGGCGCCCGCAAGCGCGCCCGCGAGGGTCGAGTTGGTGTCGCCGTAGACGATCACGAGGTCCGGGCGGGCGTCGGCGAGCACCTGGTCGAGCGACTCGAGCATGCGCCCGGTCTGGACGGGGGCGCTGGCCGATCCCACGCCAAGCTCCCTATCGGCCCGCGGCAGCGCGAGCTCCTCGAAGAACACGCGCGACATGTCGTCGTCGTAGTGCTGGCCGGTGTGGACTAGTAGCTCGTCGTGGTGCTCCCGCAGCCGCCGCGACACGGCGGCGGCTTTGACGAACTGCGGCCGGTTTCCGACGACCGTCACTACGCGCATTGCGGGCCCCCGGTGCCGGTCATCGAGCGGCGGCTACAGTAGCGCGCTCGTGGCGGTTCCCCTGTTCGCAAGCTCGCTGGAGCCCCATCACGACGCGCTCGCGGAGCGGCTCGAGGCCGTCGCCCGCTCGGGCCGCTACATCCTCGGGCCGGAGGTCGCGGCGTTCGAGGAGGAGTTCGCGTCGTACCTGGGCGTGCGGCACTGCGTCGGCGTCGCGAACGGGACCGACGCGCTGACGATCGCGCTCCGGGCGCTCGGGGTGCAGCCCGGCGACGAGGTGGTGCTGCCGTCGTTCACCTTCTACGCGACTGCCGAGGCCGCGGTAAACGCCGGCGCTGTGCCGGTCTTCTGCGACGTCGACCCCGCCACCGGGTGCGTCACGCGCGAGACCGTCGAGCGCGTCGTGACCCCCAGGACGCGCGCGATCGTCCCCGTCCACCTCTTCGGCAACGTCGCCCCGGTGGACGACCTCGCCGAGCTCGGGCTGCCGGTGCTCGAGGACTCGGCGCAGGCGGCCGGCGCGGCACGCGGCGGCCGGCGTGCCGGCGCGCTCGGCGACGCGGGCACCTTCTCGTTCTTCCCCTCCAAGAACCTGCCGTGCCTCGGCGACGGCGGCGCGATCGTCACCGACAGCGACGACGTCGCCGATCGCGCCCGGCGGCTTCGCTTCCACGGATCGGCCGACAAGGAGACCTTCGACGAGGTCGGCTACAACTCGCGCCTCGACGAGCTCCAGGCCGCCGCCCTGCGGGTGTTGTTGCCCGAGCTCGACGGCTGGACCGAGGCGCGGCGGGCCGCGGCCTCGGCGTACGTGTCCCAGGGGCTCGGCGACGTCCCCGGGCTCGAGCTCCCGCAGCCCGTGCCGGGATCGGACCCCGCGTACCACCTCTACGTCACCCGCCACGAGCAGGCCGAGACGCTCGTCGGCGCCCTCGCCGCGCGTGGGATTGGAGCGCGGGGCTTCTACCGCCTCCCGGCGCACCTCCAGCCAGCCATGGAGCGCTTCGGCGGGGACTCGCTGGACCTTCCCGGAACCGCCGAGCTCGCCCGGACCAACCTGGCGCTGCCGATGGGCACGCAGCTTGGCGAGGACGCGATCGCCGAGGTGGTGGAGGCGTGCAGAGCGGCCGCCGGAGCGGGCGCGGAAGCGCCGGCGCGGTAACCGCGCGCATTTCTTCGCGGATGTGGGGACTAAGGGGGACATATTGCCCCCAAGTCCCCACGGCAGACCGGAAATGAGGCTTGGCCCCGCTCGCGCGGGCTACGAGACGACCGTCAGCGCCGCCGGGCTCACGCCGAAGTCGAGCTCGTCGAACTCGCCGACGTAGTCACCGTCCACCTGCAGGGGGAACGGCGACTCCTCGGTGGAGACCACACGCAGGCTCGTCAGATCCTGGAATCCCTCGATCTGGCGGTGGCGCAGGACCGCTCCGGGCCGGTTGGCGAACAGGCGCGGGATGAGCGTGGGAATCTCGAACGGGGTCGCGCGCTTCAGGACGGCGGCCGATAGCCGGCCGTTGATGGGGTCGGCGCCCTCGCAGATCCGGATCGGGCGCCGGCCGAAGTACGTGTAGGGGTCGGAGTTCTGGACTATCACCGTCACCCCGTCGAGGGTCGTGTCGCCGATCTCCGCGCGCACACGCGGCGGGCGAACGAGGTAACGCCTGTTGAAGGTCATGAGCGCCGCATAGGTGAAGAACCACTCGCCGTAGCGGGCCTTCAGCCGCGGGTGGGCGTCCACGCGCTCGACCACGCTCGCGTCGAGCCCGATGCCTGCCGTGAAGGTGAAGTACCGATCGCCGGCGCGCCCGAGGTCGATCCGGACGGGCTGAAAGCGGTCGGCCATTCCGAGGAGGTGCTCGGTGGCGTCCACGACGTCCGCCGGTATGCCGAACGTCCGGCACAGGACGTTGGTCGACCCACCCGGAAGGACGGTCAGCGGGGTGTCGCTCCCAATCAACCCGTTCGCGGCCTCGTTCACCGTGCCGTCCCCGCCGAACGCGACGACGACGTCGTAGCCCTCGGCGGCCGCCTCGCGGCAGATCTCCGTCGCGTGCGCGCGCGCCTCGGTATCAACCGCCTCGACGGAGTAGCGCCCCTGCAGCGCATAGACCACCAGGTGCTTTAGCCGGTCGGAGACGGTGGTCGCGTACGGGTTCACGATCACGAGCATCCGGCGCTTGTCGCGGCGATGCGGAACGACGCGCTCGGCGAGCTCCTCCGCACGCTCGAGTGCCGTCTCAGGCGGCGGCATGAAACCCACAACCCCGGCCCGGCGTTTCCGTTACGCGCCACGTCGCCACGACCGCTTCAGACCAATCCGCCGCCGTGCGGTCAGGGCGGCGGCAAGCCTGAGCGGTCTCTCACACCGGGTCAGACGGCCTCGAAACGCACGACGCCGTCCTCCTCCAACTCCCGCACACGGCCCTCCGCGGCGAGGATGTCGGTGTGGCCGATCACCTCCGAGAGCGTGAGGAACGCCTGGGTGACGGCGATGTCGCCCCACATGGCCTGCGCCAGCTCGTGGGCCGTACGCGCCTGCTCGGCGATCAGCCGGTAGATCTTGTCGGCCCGGCGCCGGTGTAGGTCGAAGCGGCGATCGATCACGAGACGGTGATCCGTGATCGGGTCGCCGTGCCCCGGTAGGACGAGGTCGAGGTCCATCTCCCGCGTCTGCGCGAGCGACTCCAGGTAGTTGAGGAGCGACCGCGGGCGCTCGCCGCCGCCGTCGGGCGGCCGTGCGAGCAGCGGATTGGACGAGACGTGCGCGATCAGGTGGTCGGCGGCGATCAGCATCCGACGCTCGGCGTCGTGGAAGACCGTGTCCGTGGGGCTGTGCCCCGGCCGGTGGAGGACCTCGAGGGTGCGGTCGCGCATCACGATCCGCTCGCCGTCGCGCAGGACGCGCGTCACGTCAGCACGCGCGCCCCAGGCGCGGAAGCCCTGCGATACCGCCCGCAGCGCCTGCACGACTTCCGGGGCGATGCCGTGCCGGAGCATGATCTCGCCGGCGAACTCGTCCTCGGCGGCCATCGATTCCCGAAACTTCTCGACGAACGGTGCGAGCCGGTCGAGCGCGGCGACCTCCGCGCCCGACCGCCCGGCGATGATGTCGACCAGCCCGATGTGGTCGAGGTGCTGGTGGCTGATCAGGATCAGCTCGATCTCCTCGATGCGCCGGTCGAGCGCGGCTAGCTGGCGCTCGAGCTCGTCGAGCGAGATCCCTGAGTTCGGCCCCGAGTCGACCAGCGTGAGCGGCTCGTCCTCGATCAGGTAGACGTTGACCCGCCCGACCGCGAACGGCGTCGGGATGCGCAGCCGGTGGATGCCCGCCGCGCGCGCGGCCACCCACGCGTCCTCAGCCACGGATCCGCTCGAGAACCTCGTCCCGCCGCTCCTCCATGTGGTCGCGGGAGACGAGCGACTCGAGGTTCAGGCGCAGGAGCGGCTCGGTGTTCGAGGGGCGGACGTTGAAGTGCCAGTCCGCGTAGTCCACGGAGACGCCGTCTAGCCAGCTCACCTCGCCGTCCGAATAGGCGTCGGCCAGCTCGCGCATCTTCGCCTCCTGGTCCGCCACCTCCGAGTTGATCTCGCCGGAGATGAAGTAGCGCTCGCGGAGCGGCGCGAGCAGCTCGCTCATCCGCTTGCCCTGAATCGACAGGAGCTCGAGGATCAGCAGGGCGGGGATCGCCCCGGAGTCGGCGCAGTAGAAGTCCCGGAAGTAGTAGTGGCCGGAGACCTCGCCCCCGAACGCGGCGCCCTCCTCGCGCATGCGCGACTTGAAGAACGCGTGGCCCACCCGGTTCACGTACGCCGTGCCGCCCGCGCGGGCCACGGTGTCCGGCACCGCCCGCGACGCGCGCACGTCGTAGAGGATCGAGGCGCCAGGCTCCTTGCGCAGGATCGACTCGGCCAGGAGCGCTGTGAGGAAGTCGCCGTCCACGAACTGGCCGAGGTCGTCGATGACGAAGCAGCGGTCGGCATCGCCGTCCCAGGCGATCCCCAGCTCGGCGCCCTCGGAGAGGACCTTCTCGACCACGAAGTGACGGTTCTCCGGCAGCAGCGGGTTGGGCTCGTGGTCGGGGAACTCGCCGTCCGGGCGCCAGTACGTCTGCACCTGCTCGATCGGCAGCGAGTCGAGCAGCGGGCCGACCATCGGCCCGGCCATCCCGTTGCCGCCGTCGAGCACGACCTTCATAGCCCTGACCGCCGCGGGATCGATGAAGCGCGCCACGGCCGCCCTGTAGTCCTCGCCGATGTCCTGCTCGGCCACCTCTCCGCGAGGATCCGCGGGCGGCCCGAGATCGCCGTCGGTCACGATTCGCGCGAGGTCGCCGATCCCGCTGTCGCCCGACAACGCGATCGCGCCGCGGCGCACGAGCTTCGCGCCCGTGTAGCCCTTCGGGTTGTGGGACGCAGTGCACATGAGCCCGCCGTCGAGGTCGCGCGAGCCCACGGCGAAATAGAGCATCTCGGTGCCGACCATTCCGATGTCGAGCACCTCGGCGCCCTCGTCGCGCAGCCCGTCTGCGTAGCGCGCCGCGAGCGCGGGAGCGCTGAGGCGCATGTCGCGCCCGAGCGCGACGCGCATGGGCGAGGCCGGGCCCGCGCCGTTCGTCTCCCTGAGCACCCGCACGAACGCGCGCCCGACCAGGTACGCGACGTCCTCGTCGATCTGGTCGGGGTACAGCCCGCGGACGTCGTAGGCCTTGAATATCGCCGGATCGATCAACGCGCTGCGACGGAGAACGCGCGGGTGATGTCGTCGAAGGAGTCGTCGAGGCTCTGCGGCAGGACGCGCGTGTCGCCGATCACCGGCATGTAGTTCGTGTCAGCACCCCAGCGCGGAACCACGTGCATGTGCACGTGATCCTCTACACCGGCGCCCGCGATCTTCCCCTGGTTGACGCCGAGGTTGAATCCCTCCGGCTGGTAGGCCTCACGGAGCGCGGCGAGCGACTCCTGGGTCAGGGTCATGAGCTCGAGCAGCTCGGCCTCGTTCAGCTCCTCGATCGAGGGGACGTGGCGAAAGGGCGCAACCATCAGGTGCCCGTTGTTGTAGGGGTACTTGTTGAGGATCGCGAAGCAGTGCTCGCCGCGCCTGACGACGTACTTCGCGCGGTCGTCACCGGAGTCGGGCCCGACGCAGAAGATGCACTCGCCGCCCTTCGGCCCCTTGATGTATTCGAGGCGCCAGGGCGCCCACAGCCTCTCCTCCGCCATCGCCCGGACTCTAGATGAACCTCAGGTACGGCTAACCAACGTGCCATATCCTCCTCGGGCCACAATGGCGGAACTCGAGTCGCACCCAACTCCGCCCCATCGCGATGTCCGGCTGCTCAGCGTCGTCGCCCCGATGCACGACGAGGAGGCGACGGTCGAGCTGCTCTACGAGAGGGTCCGCGACGCGCTCGACGGCGTCCGCTTCGAGCTGGTCCTCGTCGACGACGCGAGCCGCGACACCACGCCGCAGCGGCTCGACTCCCTCGCCGACGCCGACCCGCGCGTGAAGGTGCTCCATCTCGCCCGCAGCTTCGGCCACCAGGCCGCGCTCACCGCCGGGCTCGAGCACGCCTCCGGCGACGTCGTCGTGATGATGGACGGCGACCTCCAGGATCCGCCCGAGGTCATCCCGGAGATGCTCGCGCGCTGGCGGGAGGGGTTCGACGTGGTGTTCGGCGTCCGCGAGCAGCGCGCCGGCGAGAGCTGGTTCAAGCTCGCCACGGCCCGCTGGTTCTACAAACTCTTCTCGCGGGTCACGAAGCTCGACCTGCCGCAGAACGCGGGCGACTTCCGCCTCCTGGACCGCAGTGCGCTCGACGCGATCCTGAGCATGCGGGAGCGGAACCGCTTCCTTCGCGGCATGACGACCTGGGTCGGAGGCCGCCAGATCGCCGTCCACTACCACCGCGACGCCCGGCACGCCGGCGAGACCAAGTACACGTTCTCGCGGATGGTCCGCTTCTCACTCGACGCGATGACGTCGTTCTCATGGCTCCCGCTCCAGGCCGCCACGCTGCTCGGGTTCGTCTTCTCGATCGTCGCGTTCCTCGGGCTGCCGCTCGTGATCGTCGCGCGCTACGCGCACATCTACGTTCGCGGCGTCAGCTCGATCCTGTTCGTGATCCTGCTGCTCGGCGGCATCCAGCTGATCACGGTGGGGATCATCGGCGAGTACGTGGGGCGGATCTACGACGAGGTCAAGGGGCGGCCGCTTTACGTGGTCCGGTCGGCGCGGAACCTCGAGGACGAGGTGCCGAGCGATGAGGAGCCCGTCCCCGAGCGGGTTCCCGCCCCGTAGCGTCCGCGAGGGAATCGGGCTTGCGGGTCGCCGTCATAGGCGCGGGCGTCACGGGCCTCGTGGCGGCCTACCGGCTCGCGCAGCGCGGGCACCGGGCCGACGTCTACGAGCGCTGGCCGGGCCTCGGCGGGCAGGCGGCGACGCTCGACGTGGGCCAGGGGCACCTGCTCGAGCGCTACTACCACCACCTCTTCACGAGCGACCGGCACATCGCGGAGCTCTACGACGAGCTCGGGATGCCGGACGAGATCGAGTGGCGCGCCTCGAGCGTGGGGATGTTCGTTGACGGCGTGGCCTATCCGTTCACGACCCCGATGGACCTGCTGCGGTTCTCGCCGATGTCGCTACGTGCGAGGCTGCGAATGGGTGCCGCCGTGGTCTGGCTCCAGCGCCGCCACCGCGACGTGAGCCCGTTCCACGACGTCACGGCGCGCTCCTGGGTCGAGCGCGCGATGGGACGCGAGGCCTGGGAGAAGGTCTGGGGGCCGCTCCTGCACCAGAAGTTCGGGCCCTACGCGGACGACGTCACGATGGCCTGGCTCTGGAGCAAGCTCACCATGCGCCGGCAGATCAAGGGAGCCGAGGCGCGCCAGGAGATGCTCGGGTACCCGCGGCGCAGCTGGGAGACGCTCTACGAGCGGCTGCGCGAGGAGGTCGAGCGCGCCGGCGGCGCCGTGATGATCGACCGGCCGGCGGCGCGCCTGGGGAGAAGGGACGGTCGGCTCGTGGTGACACCCGGCGCCCTGGGGTCGTTCCGGCACGGGCTCGACCCGCGCTCGTTTCAGCCCGTGAGCGAGCCGGAGCCGTACGACGCGGTGATCGCGACCGTGCCGAGCGACGTGTTCCTCGAGCTGCTCGACCCGGAGCTGGCGGAGGGCATGGATGCGGGGTACGTGGACCGCGTTCGCGGTGCCCGCTACCAGACCGCGCTCTGCCTGCTGCTCGAGCTCGACCGGCCGCTCGGCCGCTTCTACTGGACGAACATCGCCGACCGGCGGATTCCGTTCATCGGGCTCATCGAACACACGAACTTCATCGAGCCCGAGCGCTACGGGGGGCGGCGCTTCCTGTACGTCGCGAACTACCTGGAGCCGGACGATCCGCTGCTCGAGCTCGGCCCCGACCGGCTGATCGAGCGCTACGAGGAGGGACTCCGCGCGGTGAACCCGGAGTACTCGCGCGACTGGATCAAGGAGCGCTGGCTCCATCGCGAGCCGGCGGCGCAGCCGGTGATGACGGCGGGCTACGCGCGGCGTATACCGCCGCTCAGGACGCCCGTCCCCGGCCTCGTGCTGGCCAACACCACCCAGATCTATCCGGAGGACCGCGGAACGAACTACAGCGTGCGGCTAGGCGGCGAAGCGGTGGACGCCCTGCTCGACCCGGCGGGCTGATCCGCGTCTCGCTCAGCGGCCGGAGCGCTGGTCGATCGGCGAGGTCGAGAAGAAGAAGAACCAGATCTCGAAGGCCGCGACGGACAGGACCACCATCGCGATCAGCACCATCTCCATGCCGGTGAGCCCGGACCGGCCGCGCTCGTACTCGACCCGCTCGCTTCGCATGCTCCGCAGCCACGGGACGTGGGTCCGGACCGACGAGGTCCGCCCGCTGGCGCGGTCGTAGGCCGCGCCAAGCCAGGCGAGCAGCTGGGCCAGAGCGAGCCCGACGACGCCCATCATCGCCGCCACCAGCCCCACCGCGCCCATCGTCAGCGTTCCCCCGCCGACGACGCGCGACCCCACCCAGAGGGCGAGAAGCGGATTGCCCGTGCAGATGTTGAGCCCGACGACGGTCATCGCCGCCATCAGCCCCGTCCTTCGCAAGCGCAGCATCATGACACTCAAATACGGTGCTGTATCCTAATACAGCAATGTATCCGAGTGCTGCGCCGAGGCGCCTCACCCGAGCCGAGAAGCAGGAGGAGACGAGGCGGCGGCTGCTCGACGCGGCCGCGCGCGTGTTCATCCGGCGTGGGCTCCAGGCCGCCAGCATCGAGGAGATCACCGCCGAAGCCGGCTTCACCCGCGGCGCCTTCTACTCGAACTTCGAGAGCAAGGAGGGGCTCTTCGTGGAGCTCCTGCAGCAGCGGGTCTACGACCGCTACCGGGGAATCGTCACCGGCACCCCGCCCGACCTGTCACCGGCGGAGTCGCTGCGGTGGGTGGCCGAGAAGCTGGCGGAGATCTACCGCCAGGACGAGAGCCGCTGGCTCTTCGCGCTGTGGCTCGAATGCCTTGCGCACGCGGCGCGCCACCCCGAGTTCAGATCGCTCGCGGCGACCTTCTGGAGCGGGACGCGCGCGATCGGGACGGGGCAGATCGCCGCCGCCTTCAAGGAGCGCGGCGCGGAGCCTCCGATCGATCCCAAGCACCTCGCGACCGCGACGATCGCGCTCGACATCGGGCTGGCGGTCCAGAACCTGGTCGATCCCGACGACGTCCCGCTCGAGATCTACCCGCCCCTGTACGAGCTCCTCTTCGCGCGCCTGCTCGACGGCGGCGCCCGCCGGAGCCGGCCTACAGCCAGCCGCGGTGGCGGAAGTACCCGAGCGTCCCGACGAGGAGGACGAACATCACCCCGATGATGATCCAGAACGCCTCGATCGATCCCTCGCCCGGGACGCGCACGTTCATGCCCCAGATGCTCGCGATGAGCGTGAGCGGCAGGATCACGACGCTGAGCGAGGTGAGGACGAGCAGGATGTCGTTCAGGCGGTGCGAGATCACGCCCTCGTTCGTCTCCTCGAGGGCCTGCACGACCTCCTTGTAGTTCTCGAGCATGTCCCAGATTCGCTCGGAGGCGTCGACGATGTCGTCGAAGTACAGCTCGTGGTCCTCGGCCAGGTAGACCTGCTTGGTGCGCTCGAGATCGCGCAGCACCGAGCGCTCCGGCCGGATGATCTTGCGGAAGTTGATGATCTCCTGTTTGACGTTTGAGAGGTCACGGACGATCTCCCGGGAGCGGCCCTCGAAGATCTCCCCTTCGATCCGGTCGAGCTTGTTCCCCATCTTGCGGAGCATCGGGAAGCAGTAGTCGAACGAGTCGTCGACGACCTTGTAGAGGAGGAAGCCGGGTCCCCGGCTGAACAGCTCGTCGCGCGCCTCCTCGGACGTGCGGCAGCGCTCGAACAGGTACTCGACCGGCTGGAGCGGCGTGTTCGGCAGCGTGATGAGGAAGTCCGCGCCGATGAAGATGTCGAGCTCGCCGGCGTTGAGGCGCCCCACGGTGCTGTCGAACACCGGGAAGTGGAGGACGATGAAGAGGTAGTCGGCGAACTCGTCGACCTTCGGCCGCTGGTTGCGCGAGGCGACGTCCTCGTAGGTCAGGGGGTGGAACTCGAAGTGCTCCTCGAGCCACGCACGGTCGACCGGGCCCGGCCGCTCGATGTTGATCCAGCGGAGCCCGTCGTGCTCGACTACCTCGAGGTTGGGTTCAGCGGCGGTCGGCGGTGCGGCGCGAGGCCCGTCGACCCGCGATCGCAGCGTCCTTCGCAGCCTGGGCTTTGGCAGGTTGGGCATCGGATCTGAGCGGGTCGTCGACTATCGCCGTCACGGAGGGTGATTCTACTTCTAGTCCCGAAGACCTCGGAGCCGAGAGCCCGTTCACAAAGCGGAGGTTGCGCCCGTCGCGCGAGCGGGTATCCTTCCCGCCACATAGCCGTTCGCATCTAGAGGGGTGGAGGGACATGGCCCTACGAAGCCCCGGCAACCATCCGCTACGCGGAACGGTGCCAATTCCATCAGGTCCGCCAAGGAGGGCCTGGGAGATGTGGCAGAGCGCTCCAGGCTCCGTCACAAGCGAAAGCGGCGGAGACCAAAGGAGAAGGGGGCTATGCCGGTACAGGGTTTGAAGTGCAAGGAGTGCGGTGAGCGTTATCCGCTCGACGCGCGCTACTTCTGCGAGAAGTGCTTCGGGCCGCTCGAGGTCGACTACGACCTGGCGGGCCTCGACGCGGCGGAGACGCGCAGGCGGATCCAGGCCGGGCCGCCGTCGATCTGGCGCTACGCGGATTTCCTCCCGTTCGAGCGGCGACCGCGGACGGCACTCGCGGCGGGGATCACGCCGCTGGTCCGTGCCGACCGGCTCGCCGAGAAGCTCGGCATTCGGGAGGTCTGGGTCAAGAACGACGCCGCCAACCCGACACACTCGTTCAAGGACCGCGTAGTGACGATCGCCCTGGCGAAGGCGCGCGAGCTCGGATACGACGTCGTGGCCTGCGCCTCGACGGGCAACCTAGCGAACGCGGTCGCCGCCCACGCCGCGGCGGCCGGGCTCGAGTCGTACGTCTTCATCCCGGCCGACCTCGAGGAGCAGAAGATCCTGGCGACGGGCGTCTACGGCACCAACCTCGTTGCAGTCCGCGGCAGCTACGACGAGGTGAACAGGCTATGCACCCAGCTCGCGGATGACCGCGGTTGGGCGTTCGTGAACGTGAACCTCCGCCCCTATTACGCGGAGGGCTCTAAGACGCTCGGGTTCGAGATCGCCGAGCAGCTCGGGTTCGAGCTGCCGGATCGCGTGGTCGCCCCGATCGCGTCGGGATCGCTGTTCACGCGCATCGCGCGCGGCTTCCAGGAGTGGATCGACGTCGGGCTGCTCGAGGGGCGGATCCCAGCGATGAACGGCGCCCAACCGGCGGGCTGCGCCCCGGTGGCAGCCGCGTTCGAGGCCGGCCGCGACGTCTGCCGGCCGGTGCGCTTCCCGGAGACCATCGCCAAGTCGCTGGCGATCGGCGACCCGGCCGACGGCCCCTACGCGATCGAGCTCGCACGCCGCTCCGGCGGCGGGATCGACTCGGTCAACGATGAGGAGATCCGCGAGGGCATCCGCCTGCTGGCGGAGACCACCGGCGTCTTCACCGAGACCGCCGGCGGCGTGACGGTCGCGGTCCTCCGCAAGCTCGCCGAGCGGGGGGACATCGATCCGGGCGAGCGCGTCGTGCTCACGATCACCGGTGAGGGGCTCAAGACCCTCGACGCAGTCCGCGGCACGTTCGAGGCGCGCGAGGTGGAGCCGACGGTCGAGTCCTTCGAGGAGGCGGTGGGCTCTCCGGCGGCCGCGTAGAGGACGTCAGGAGCGCCGGTCACTTAATTAAGATCCGTGGGCGTGAGCGTCACGGTCAAGATCCCCACCCAGCTTCGCAGCGTCACCGCCGGTGACGCCGAGGCGGTCGTCGACGAGGCGACGACGGTGGGGGAGGTGCTCGACGGGCTGTACGAGCGCTACGACGGCCTGCGCGACCGGATCGCGGAGGACGGCGACCTGCGCCGTTTCGTGAACGTCTACGTGGCCGGCGAGGACATCCGTTTCCTGGACGGGCTCGACACGCCCGTCGAGGACGGGGACGAGGTCACGATCCTCCCCGCCGTCGCGGGCGGGTAGGGCCGGCGCAGCCGCGCCGGCCCTCGCCCTGAATCCTCAGCCGACTACTTGGTCTTGACCGTGAACTTGGTCTTGCCCGAGCAGGTCCCGCGGTGATTCGGGTCGCTCTTCCTGAAGGTAACGGTGTCCTTGAGCGTCCCCGTGGCCTTGTGGCTTGTGACGAACTTGCCCTTGAGCGTGACCTTGCCGGACTTGACGGTCTTGCTTGCGACGAGCTTCTGGGTGCCGTGGAACTTGCCGCTGTCGGCGATCTGGTACGAGGTCCCGAACCCCGAGGTGAACGCGTTGGTGTTCTGCGTTCCGTTCGAGCAGTTCTCGATCAGGTCGTAGTGGAGGTGCTCGATGTAGTCCCCGGTGCTCTCGACCTGGAACTTGATCTTCAGGCCCTGCTTGGTATGGCCCTTGTAGGTGGCGCCGTTGATGGGCGCGGCCCCGAGCGCGATCGCGGACAGCACGAGTGATGCGCACAGCCCGACGATGATCGCGATCCTTCGCATGTTGCCTCCCTGGCGTCGTTCGAATGCGTAATCGAAGGGCGCGAGGGTAGCCGAAGACCTGGTCGCACCGCTCCCGGCTTGGAACACGCCGCGCCGGGGGTAGTTTCTATGCCAGCGCTTCCTCGGCCGCCCGCAGTCGCTGGGTCTCGATCGCGTGGCGCTGGCGCTCCGCCCGTTCGGCGAGGGTGTTCAGCTCCCCGAGGTCCAGGCGGTCATCCGTGCTGGCAACCCGCCGCAGCGACCGCCAGAGCGCGAGATTGCCGTTCACGCCGAGCTCGAGGAACTCGAGCTCCTCGAGCCGGCTGAGCGGCGAGTAGGTCGTGAGGTGTGCGTTGGGCTTGAGCCGCCCGAGCCGCTCGGCGACCTGCGCCGCGGTGGTCTTGACCAGGTCCTTCCTGACGTCGAGGCGCTCCATGATCCGCTCGAGCGTCGCGCGGTCCTCGGCGATCTCGTGGTGGAGCTCCTCGAGGAAGTCGCCGTAGCCGGTGCCGGCGTTGCTCGAGGCAGCCCGCCCGGCGAGGTTTGACATGGCGACCGCGGCCGCGAGGTGGTCGTTGAGGTAGGTGGGGAGGTAGCGCTGGTTCACGGCGAGCAGGCGTCCGCGAGTCCCGCCTTCGCCTTGCAGCCGTCCAGGCCCAGCGCCACCTTGCCGAGCGCCTTGTACGCCGGCTTCTGCTTGATGGTCCCGTCGGCGTTCAGGTGGAGGACGCCGGCGTAGTCGAAGTGGTTGTCGTGGGCCTTGTCGTACGTCAGCCACGTGAACCAGTACGCCGCCTGGAGGTGGAGCGACTTCCGGTTCTTGGCGAGCAGCTTGAACACCGCGGTGAGGTTCTTCGCCTGCTGCTGTTTCGTTACCGCGATGTCCTGGCCGATGGTCGTCTTGCCCTTCGCCGACGGCCAGCTCAGCTCGGTCGCGAGCAGCGGCTTCCCGCCCTCGCCGTACTGCTTCATCGTCTTGCGGACCTTCCGCAGGATCCCGACGACGTCCTTGACGTGACGCGTGAAGGGGTGGACGGCGATCGCGTCCCAGACCCCGACGCCGCCGATCTTGTAGAGGCTCGCCAGGACCGACCAGGAGTAGCGGGAGAGCCCTCCCATCACGATCTCCGCACCCGGATCCACGTGCTTGATGTCCTTGTGTGCGGCCTTCGACATCTGCACGTAGAGCTTGTCCCACGGCTGGACGCGCCAGAAGAGCCTGATGTCGGGCTCGTTCCAGATCTGCCACTTCCTGAGCGGCCGGTACGGGATCTTGGGGTGCTCCGACCAGAACTTGCCCTTCGGGCCGTAGCGGCGCACGAGGAGCTTGAAGTAGTGCGCGTAAGGACCGAACTTCTGCGGCGGGTGCACGAAGATCTGCCCGTTCGTCTTCGCCTCGTCCCACTTCGGCGCGTCGACGACCACCGGCAGCATGTCGAGGTGGCGCTGCGCCATCGCCCCGACGAGCCGGTCGCTGTTCCAGTAGCTCGTTGGCACGCCGCCTTCTTTGACGTAGCCGGAGCGCTGCTTCTTCGGGACCTTGGACATCTTGGGGTACGGCTGCGCGCCCCGCCAGTTGATCTCGAACCTGACGGTCCCGACCCCTTGCTTCACCATGCGATCGAGCATGGGGTTGGCGCGGTAGAGCTCCAGCGAGGTGCTGTTGGCGACCATGCCGACGAAGTCGGGCGGGAAAGTCTGGGCCGGCGGCTTCGGCGTCGGCTTGTGCGACGGAGGCTTCTGAGGCGGC
>VAXR01000112.1 GCA_005885165.1 Actinomycetota bacterium | reverse complement strand
CGCGGAGGATGTCAGGCTGATCGATACAGGAGGCAACCGATGGCCACGCCCGAACCTTCGACCGCTCACCCCGCGACGACCGCGCGCTTCCGCCGCGCGGCGGAGGCTCATGACATCGAGGGTGTGCTCGAGACCCTTGCGCCGGACGTCGTCCTCCGCTCGCCGATCACGGACAGGGTCACCTTCCAAGGCCGCGACGAAGTACGCGAGCTGCTTCGATCGGTATTCGCGACGATCGACGACATCAGCTACTTCGCGGACGTCGGCGACGCCCGCACTCGAGCGCTCTTCTACCGGGCCAACGTCAACGGCGAACCGGTCGAGGAAGCCACCCGCATCGAGCTGGACGACAACGAACAGATAAGGGAGATCACGCTGTTCTTCCGACCGCTGCCTGGCCTGGCCACCTTGACTGCTGCGCTGGTCCCGCGCGTGGCACGCAAGCACGGTCGCCTCCGATCGATCATCGCCCGAGTGCTCCTCGCCCCGCTTGGCCTGGCAACGCGGGTCGGCGATCGCCTGGCGACCTGGCTCGCGTAGAAGCACCCTTTTGGTACGTTTCCCACACGCTGTACCGGTTGCGCATTTGGCAGGGGGCGATGGCCCGTGGTGCCGTCGCGGCGCTCGCGATGGTCGGGCTTCTGTGCGCGCCGTCTGCCGCCTTCGCCGCGCATAAGCACCACTCCCACCCGCGGGCCACCTTCCACCACAACGGCGTCATCTTCGTGCACGGGTTCGAGGGCTCGGGCTCGCAGTTCGAGTCCCAGAAGATGCGCCTGACGAGCAACGGATATCCCGACCGCTACGTGACCGTGTTCGAGTACAACTCGCTCGCGTTCGCCTCGGCGCTGGAGAGCGGGTCCTCCGTTCAGGCGCAGGAACAGCAGCTCTTCGCGGAGATGGACCAGGCGGTCGCTCACATGAAGGCGATCACGCACCGGCGCAAGGTCGATCTGCTGGGGCACTCGCTCGGCACCAAGCTGATGCAGGACTACCTCAACAGCTCGAAGCAGCGGGCATCGAACGTCGGCCATTACGTGAACATGGACGGAATGACGGCGAACTCGCCACCGGGCGGCGTGCCAACGCTTGCCCTGTGGGGGACGAAGGGACCGCTCTCCTCGAAGCCGGGCCGGCGGATCAAGGGAGCGAAGCACGTCTTCATCCCGGACTCGACGCACGTCCAGGTCGCGACCTCGCCGCTTTCGTTTCGGTGGTTCTACAAGTTCTTCACGGGCAGGGCCGCGACGACCACGAGGATCGTGCGCAAGAAAGGACGGATAACTCTTTCAGGGCGAGCGGTGAACTTCCCCCAGAACTCGGGGCTGGAGGGCGCGACCGTCCAGGTATGGCCGATCAATCAGGCGACCGGCCAGCGCACCAGCACCAAGCCGATCGTTCAGTTCGTGGTCGGCAGCGCCGGCGACTGGGGTCCCGTGACCGTCCAGTCCGGACGCCGCTACGAGCTCACGCTTGTGCGCACCGACAATCCGAGCGCACCCGTGCACCACTTCTATTACGAGCCATTCGTTCGCAGCGACAATCTGATCCGCCTGCTCGAATCCGACGCGTTCCGCTCCGCGGGCGGGGCTCCGGATCCGCGAAGCTCGGCAATGGTGATCATCCGCTACAAGGAGCTGTGGGGAGATCAGGGGCGCCGGAACGACGTCCTGAAGGTCAACGGACTCAGCGTGTGCAACTCCGCCACCTGCCCGCTCAACAAGCTCGTCAACGGGCTGTTCGTGGCCGACTTCAATCACGACGGCAAGTCCGAGACCGACCAGACCTGGGCCCCGTATCAGAACGCGAGCCCCTACTTCATAAGCTCGGTCGACGTCTTCGCGCCTGCACAGATCCCGCCCAAAGGGAAGGTCACGGTCTCGATCAAGTCGAGGGGGAAGGGCCGAGTCCGGACACTGACCTTCCCCAACTTCGCCGCGCCCACCGACGTCGACACCGTGCAGCTAAACGACTTCGACCAGACCGCACGCGGCAAGGCCCAGGCTCACCGGCACCACCACAAGCACTGACCCGCTGAGGGTCTTCCCAGGACCCGCCCGCGCTTCGATCCGGGCGATCTCGTGCTCCACCGCGTTCACTTTCATCCCCTGAGGGGGGTAAGTCATCGTGGTGGCGAAGTTCGCACCCTCCCAGCGGACGGGTCAGCGGTGCCGTCTGGTTGAGCGAGCGAACGAGCTGGGGATTAGGGAACGGTATTGGAACCCCGAGTTCCGCTCCAGAATCGCGCATCTCCATCGCATGCTGGCGCGTAAGCGGTAGTCGAGGCTCCTCCGCTAGTTCACCGGCCTCGTTGTGAGGACAACCGTCAGCTGAAAGCCGTGATGCCAACGGCGGCAGCCATGGCGACAAGCGCGGGCTCGGGCACCTTGATCCTGCGTTGGAGCAGCAGCGCGAGTGCCGCTAGCGCGATGATGACGGAGCCAGGCCGGCTGATGACTTGTTCGCCTATGACGATCCCGGCGCCGGCGATCGCGCCGGCGGCAGCAGCCGTGGCCCCTTTGATGAAACCTTGGAGGCGCGGGTGCTCGCCGTGGCGGCGTAGGTAACGGCCGGGAGCGATGACGAAGACGTAGACCGGTAGGAAGACGGCGAGCGTGGCGATCGCGGCACCGGCGATGCCGCCGACGAGGTAGCCGGCGAAGGTCGCCATGATCACGACCGGACCCGGGCTGATCAGGCCGATCGCGACAGCGTCGATGAACTGTGGCTCGGTAAGCCAATGGTGGTCGTGGACGAGACCCTGGTGGAGGAAGGGCACGATTGCCAGCCCGGAACCGAATGTGAATGCGCTCGCCTTGGCGAAGAACAGGCCGAGCGTGCCGAGTGAGGCCCCGCTGCTGGTCCAGGCGAACCCCTTGACGGCCACCGCCAGCGCAGGGGGCGAGATGCTCGCCGCCCCGCCCGGGGTGCGCTTCGGCAGCCCGCCCCCGTAGTAGACGATGCCGAAGAGCCCAGCAGCGAGGAACAGCCAGACGATCTCCGTCTTGGCGATGGCTGTAACGGCGCAGACGACGCCTGCGATGGCCCACAGCACCGGGTCTGTCTTGTTGGTCGAGCGAGCGAGCTTGTAGGCGGCGATGGCGATGATCGCGAGCACCGCCGGGCCGACGCCGAGGAAGATCTCGTGAACCACAGGTAAGCCCTGGTAGGAGGCGTAGATAACGGCGACGCCGGTGACCAGGAGGCACGCCGGCAACACAAATGGCAGTGCCACAGCGGCGGCGCCGAGCGCCCCAGCCTCGAGGAAGCCGAACCACATCGCCAACTGCGCGGCCAGCGGCCCCGGCATCGTCTGGGCGAGCGCAAGCCCCTGTTTGTACTCGGCGTCGGTGAACCACGCCCGCTCCTCGACGAGGTCGCGCTGCATGTAACCGACCAGAGCGATCGGACCGCCGAAACCAGACGAGCCGAGCTTCAAGAAGTAACGGACGAGGCCACGAAGTGTCCGCGGTCCAGCGGGCGCAATGCGGGCCGTCCGGGTCGGCGTGACCGAGGCATCGGCCTCCATCGCGCGCAGTATGCCTTGCCGTCGACGGGCGCCGAACCATCCGCCAACGCAGCTGCCGCGGGCGGGTGAGAAGCTCAGCCAGGCGGGCCGGTGAGCCCCTACCACCTCTCAATGTCAGTGGTGATGCTGGCCGTCGGCGCGGATCGTCTTGAGCGACTGCCACGTGATGCGCAAGATGACGACGGTGATCGTGAGGCCGATCAGCGGGTCGGCGACTTGGAGCCCGAGCGCTACGACGATCGAGCTCGCGACGACTGCGAGGCTGACGAATCCGTCAACGCGAGCGTGGTTGCCGTCCTAGGATTGCCACGGCGATGCATGCGCGCTGGGTCTTCTTGCCGGTTCTCGGCGCTCACTTGGCCCATGCGCCAGTGCTGCGCTTCGATCTCTTCCCAGCGCTCGCGCGCCCAATCGACGGAGGCAGAACCGTCCGCGGGCGCCGGCTCCTGGGAGCCAACAAGACCTGGCGCGGGGCGGCGGTGATGTTCACCGGGGTGCTCGGCGCGACGCTCGCGCTGTGGCATTCGTCCTGGTACCGCTCACGGCTCCCCCGCGAGCTTCAAGCTTCTCCGCCGGTCATCACGGGCGCGCTGCTGGCTGGCGGCGTCGTACTTGGCGAGCTTCCCAACAGCTTTCTCAAGCGGCAGCTCGACATCCAACCTGGCGAGCGCCATCGCTCGCTGGCCGGCGCGGCGCTAGCGTTGTTCGATCAAGCCGACTTCATGCTCGGCACCTGGCTGCTGCTGCGTCCTGTGTTCAGGATGTCCGCACGGCAAGCGCTCGATGCCTCCGCGGTCGTTGCCGTCGTGCACCTTCCGATAAACGTGGTCGGCTACGCGGTCGGGGCTAGAACCACGCCGATCTAGACCAAGGTCAGACACGCGAAGCGGGCCCGGTGGGTGCCGGTTCGGTGGGAAGGCGAGAGCGACGCCGCTGGTGCTGCTTTCTCGCGAAGCGGTAGCGCGTGTGGAGCGTGCAAATGCTCGCCTGCTTAAGCGGACTGGGTGAGACGGTATTCAAACCCCGAGGCCCGCGAGGCGATCGACCGCCTGCGTCGCCGGCTACGGGCTTAGCCGCGCTCGCTCAGGGTTAGTGGTGGTGCTTATTCTTGCGGCACATTCTCGGGAATCTGGGCACGTGGTTTCTGTAGGCGTGGCACAGGGCGCGCCGCTCTGCATGCTCGCGCGCGAGCAGTGCCGTATAGAACGGTGACCGAAAGAAGAGCGCGTCGGCGACCAACGGCACTCTCGGCGGGGGCCGGCGGACGAACCGCACTTTCCCCACGTGTCCGCGTCTGATCGCGAGCTTGGGAACCTGCGCAAGGGCGCGCCTGCGCACAGCCGTCGGGAGCCGCCGCCACAGCTTCCCCGCCAGCCGTTCGACGTCGTGTCCCTCGGCGCCTACAAGCGGGTGCGGCAGACCTCGTATGGGGACCCTGTTCATGGGCGATCCGGGGGGCAGCCCCGCGGCCACGGCCACGGAGTTCGGTTGGCCGAAGATCCACTTGAGGTAGATGTGCCCCCAGTACTCGCTCTGACTCTCCGGGGCTTCGAGGTTGAACGTGAGCAACACGCCCTCGCCAGGGAGCTTCCGCACCGAGACGCCGGCGTGACTGTCGTCGATGTTCATGTAGTCGGCGGAACCGCCACGCACCTTGACGTCGGTTGCCGGTCGCGGCTGCTGCGCGAGCGTCTTGCCTCGGGCGCTGTACAACCACGGTATCCGGACGGTGATCTTGCGCACGTTGATCCCATGCTCTAGGTCGGAGCAGTAGCCCTCGTTGCCCCAGTTGCGCGCGAAGAACGTCCACAGGTCGTTGCCGTCGCGCTGCACCGAATGGCCCGCCGCCTTGTCCTCGATAGCGATCCCGTAAACGGGGTGCAGCTCGGTGCCGGGTGTGTGCACAGTGTCGATCCCGGCCAGCCCTGTGACCTCGGCGAGCGCCCCGTCGATGAACACGTGGGGATGGGAGTTGTCCACTATGTCGTGGAATTCCTTCCACCAGAGGTCGTCGTCGAAGTGATCAATCGTCTCGTCGGAGTCGAACTCGATGTGCACCGAGTCGCCGCCGGCGTTTCCGGTGGTCGCCCCGTCCAGGTTGAACGGATAGAGCTGGAGGCTGTACTCGTCGTCGGCACCGGGCGGGGCATGCTCCTCCCACTGAAGCGTCCCCTCGTACGTCGCGGGCTCCCAGTTGACGTGTCCGCGAAAGCCGAGCGAGTCCTTCCTTCCTCTCAGGCACACGTCGTAGGACGGCTCCGACCCCGCCTGGTCTAGGCCGACTGGCTGCGACGTGCACGACAGCCGCACGAAGTAGCTGCATAGCTGTGTAGCGTCGGGCGGATGTCCGGTGAGCACGAAAGACGCCCAGTCGGGGTTAAACGGGAACATGTTGTCGTCGAAGCCATTGGTCGGCACCAGGTCCATCGGGCTGGTACAGCCGCGAGGGTAGGCGCCGCAGAAGTTCGTCTGGAGCCCGCGCAGCTCGTTCTCCCACGCGGCGTGCGGCGCCGGGTTCCGGCGACAGCGGTACAGGACGCAAGGCCGGCGGGCCAGAGCGACCAGGCTCGGCGGGGCGAACACAAGCGGCCGGTGACGCGCCACGGTGTACCGGAGGGTCGCGCTCGCATGCTGACCGTCGCGGCTGAGCGCCGTCA
>VAXR01000023.1 GCA_005885165.1 Actinomycetota bacterium | reverse complement strand
GGACCATGTTGCCGCCCATCTTCCCGAGGCCTACGAACCCGAGCTGCATCAGAGCATCTCCTTGATCTTCTCGGTCAGGGCGACGACGGCTTCGGCCGGGTCCCCCTCCAGTCGGATGCGCTCCGCCGGCAGCCCGTGCGAGCGGAGCGTCTGCAGGTCGCCCGTGGCCTGCGCGTTCTTGAGCGTCCCGAAGGTGTAGCCCGCCTCCGGGATCTCGATGTCGTCCGGGCCGTCGTGGATCAGCTGGAGGAACAGCCCGGTCTTCGGGCCGCCCTTGTGGAACTGCCCGGTCGAGTGGAGGAAGCGCGGGCCGTAGCCGAAGGTGGTGGTGGCCTTCGTGGCGTCGCGGATCGCCGCGCGCAGACCCTCGATCGCCCGATCGAAGCCCTCCGACGGCTGGACGTAGCCCATGATCGCCACGTAGTGCGGCGGCTGGGCGTTCAGGAGGAGCTGCCTCAGCCCCTCGTCCTCGGCGTTCGGCTCCTCCGGGAGCTTGCCCTCGGCGCCGAACTGCTCGAGCACCTTGGCCGTGTTGTCCTTGGCCTCCTGCACGTTCGGCTGGTCGAACGGGTTGATCCCGAGGACCCAGCCCGACACGGCGGTGGCGAACTCCGCGAAGAAGAAGATCCGCCCGAGGTCCTCGGGACCTTCCGCTGTGAGCGTGAAGGTGGGATGGCGGGCCTTGGCGAGCTCCGCCATCTGGCCCGCGAACCCCGCGTCCGGGGCGTCCTTCTGCTTGATGTGCACGAAGACGCGGTCGTCGCCGTAGACGTCGGGCGCGCCGAGCGGCTCGCCGGCCACGGGCAGGATCCCGCGGCCGTGCTTGCCGGTCGACTCGGCGATGAGCTGCTCGACCCAGAGGCCGAAGCTCCCGAGCGGCTCGTCGACGGCGAACGTCAGCTTGTCCCGGCGGTGCTCGGCGAGCTCGCCCATGGCGAGCCCGAGCCACAGCCCGGAGTTGTTGGCGCTGTTGTCGTAGTGCTGGCAGGCCTGCTCGGCCACCTCGGCGCTCTCCAGGATCGCGGCGATGTCCACCCCCATCAGCGCGGCGGGCACCATCCCGAAGTACGACAGGGCCGAGTAGCGCCCGCCGATGTCGGGGTCGTTCAGGAACGTGTGGAGGAAGTCGTGCTCCGCCGCGAGGTCTGCGAGCGAGGTCCCCGGATCGGTGATCGCGATGAAGTGCTTGCCGGCGCCCTCCCCCACCGCGGAGCCGACGCGCGCGTGGAAGTAGCGGAACTGCGAGAGCGTCTCGATCGTGCCGCCGGACTTGCTCGACACGATGAAGAGCGACTTCGAGAGGTCGATCGCCCGCTCCACGGCCAGGATCGCGCCGGGATCGGTCGAGTCGAGCACGTGCAGGCGCATGCCGCCCCCGGAGTCGCCGAACGACTGACGGAAGACCTCGGGGGCGAGGCTCGAGCCGCCCATGCCGAGCAGCACGGCGTCGGTGAGCCCGTCGCCCCGGCAGGCGTCCGCGAATGCCTTGAGCTCGCCGGCGCGGTCGAGCATCTGATCGGAGATCGTCAGCCAGCCGAGCCGGTTGCCGATCTCGGGGCCAGGGCCGCCCCACAGCGTCTCGTCCCTGCGCCAGACGCGCCGTGCGACGTCCTCCTGGGCAGCCTTCCGCACGCGCTCCGCGATCGCCGGCTCGAGCTCGTCCGGGATCGCCGACTCGAACGTCTCCGGACGCCCGGTCGTGATCGCCTCACGCTTGCTCTCGACCCCGCCGAGCAGCTTGTCGAGCGCGTGCACGAAGAGATCGACTCCGTCGCGCAGGAGCTTGTCGGTGACGTCGTCGATGTCGATGCCGGCGTCGGCCAGCGCGCCCATCGCCCGCTCGACGTCGGCGGGGTCGGCGTCGGCCGTCGCGCCGGTCACCTCGAGCTTCTCGCTCGCGGCGAGCATCGTCGGCAGCGGCATCGTGTTGACGGTCTCGGGCGCGATCAGGCCCTCCACGTACATGACGTCGGAGTAGTGCGGGTTCTTCACGCCGGTGGAGGCCCAGAGCTGCCGCTGGACCGCGGCGCCGGCCTCGCGCAGCTCGGCGAAGCGCTCGCCGTGGAAGATCTCCTTGAAGCGCACGTAGGCGGCGCGCGCGTTCCACAGGCCCGCCGTGCCGAGCAGTTCGTCGTGCCCGCCGGCAGCCTCGAGCCGCTTGTCCACCTCGGTGTCGACGCGGGAGACGAAGAAGCTCGCCACCGACCGAATGTCGAGCGACTCGCCCTGCTCCCGGCGGCGCTCAAGCCCGCGGATGTAGGCCTCGGCGACCTGCTCGTAGGCGCTCACCGCGAACAGCAGGGTTACGTTCACGTTGATGCCCTCGAAGATCGCCTGCTCGATCGCCGGCACCCCGGCGGGAGTGCCCGGGATCTTGATGAAGATGTTCGGGCGGTCGACGCGCTGCCAGTAGTCGCGCGCCTCCCGGAGCGTGCCCTCGGTGTCGTTGGCGGCCTCCGGCCCGACCTCGAGCGAGACGTAGCCGTCGTCCCCGCCGAGCTCGTCGTACACGGGTCGGAGAACGTCGGCGCCCATCGCGACGTCCTTGACGGCGATCTCGTCGTAGATCCCGCGCGCGTCGAGCCCCTGCTCGGCCAGCGCCTGGATCTGGTCGTCGTAGTCCGAGCTCCCGAGGATCGCCTTCTCGAAGATCGATGGGTTGGAGGTGACGCCTCGCAGCATGAACTCGTCGATGAGTCGCTGCAGCTCGCCGCTCTCGATCATCCCGCGGCGGATCTGGTCGAGCCAGACGCTCGTGCCGGCCCGGGTGAGCGCCGCCAGCCGCTCGTTGACACCCACAGTGACGCTCATCGCAGCCTCCTCTTGCTCACCCGGCGGCTCGCGCGCCGGTTGCCTCCATCACCTGCCGGCCGAGCTCGGCGGCGCGGTCGGCGGTGATCCCGAAGTGCTCGTAAACGTCTGTCGCCGGACCCGACGCCCCGAACGTGTGCATGCCGAGGAAGGCGCCATCGGGCCCGATCCAGCGGTCCCATCCAAGCCGCGCCGCCGCCTCGACCGCCACGCGGGCGCGGCACGCCGGGGGCAGGACCGAGTCGCGGTAGGACTCGTCCTGCTCCGCGAAGGTGTCGACGCAGGGCATGCTCACGACGCGCGTGGCCACGCCGTCGGCCTCGAGCGCGTCCGCGGCCTCGAGGCAGAGCGACACCTCCGAGCCCGTTCCCATCAGGATCACGTCGGGCTCCCCGTCGCCGTTCGAGGCGTCGCGCAGCACGTAGGCGCCGCGTTCGATCGCGTCGTCGGGGATCGCGTCCGGGTCGAGGATCGGGAGCGCTTGGCGCGAGAGCGCGAGCGCGGTCGGCGCCTCCGTCTGCCTCATGGCGAAGCGCCAGGCGAGGCTCGTCTCGTTCGCGTCGGCCGGACGAACCACGTTGAGGCGCGGCATGGCGCGCAGGCCCGCCAGCTGCTCGATCGACTGGTGCGTCGGACCGTCCTCCCCGAGGCCGATCGAGTCGTGCGTCCAGACCCAGACCGCGGGCAGCTCCATGAGCGCCGAAAGCCGGACGGGGGCGCGCATGTAGTCCGAGAAGATCAGGAACGTGCTGCCGTAGCCGCGGAAGCCCTGGAGGCAGAGGCCGTTCACGATCGCGCCCATTCCGTGCTCGCGTACGCCGAAGTGGAGGTTGCGGCCGCCGTAGTCGTGACGGGTCACGTCGCCGCCGCCGTCGATGTCGGTGACAGTCGAGCTCGCCAGATCGGCCGCGCCGCCCGTCAGGTGGGGGACGCGGGCGGCCGCCCACTGGATCGCCTTCCCCGACGCGGCGCGGGTCGCCATCGGCTTGTCCCGGGGGTCGAACCGCGGCGGTGGGTCCTCGTCGAAGCCCTCGGGCATCTCGCCGCGCTGGATCGTCTCGAACAGCTTCGCCTGCTCCGGGTAGGCCTCCCGGTAGGCGGCGAACACGTCATTCCAGGCCTCCTCGAGGCGGCGCCCGTGCTCGCAGCACTCGCGGAAGTGCGCGAGCGCGTCGTCCGGCACGTAGAAGTGCTTGTCCGGATCCCAGCCGTAGGCCTCCTTCGTGAGGCGGACCTCATCCTCCCCGAGCGCCGAGCCGTGCGCGCTCGTCGTGTCCTGCTTGTGCGGGCTGCCGTAGCCGATGTGCGTGCGGAGGATGAGGAGCGAGGGGCGGTCCTCGACCTGCATCGCCTCGCGCGTCGCGGTCTCGATCACGTCGAGGTTGTGCTCCTCGCCGAGGTTCTGGACGTGCCAGCCGTAGGCCTCGTAGCGCTTGCCGACGTCCTCCGACATCACCACGTCCACCTCGCTGGCGAGCTGGATCTTGTTGTCGTCGTAGAAGGCGATGAGCTTGCCGAGGCCGAGGTGCCCGGCGAACGACGACGCCTCGGCAGAGACGCCCTCCTCGATGTCGCCGTCGCTCGCGATCGTGAACGTGAAGTTGTTGACGATCTCGTGATCGTCCTCGTTGAAGTGCGCGGCCATCATCCGCTCGCCCAGGGCAACGCCGACCGACATGGAGATCCCCTGGCCGAGCGGACCTGTTGTGGCCTCGATGCCCGGCGTGTCCCTGCGCTCCGGGTGCCCCGCCGTTGGGGAGCCGACCTGCCGGAAGCGCTTGATCTCGTCGAGCGTGAGCGGGTATCCAGTGAGGTAGAGCATCGAGTAGAGGAGCATCGAGGCGTGGCCCGCCGACAGGACGAAGCGGTCGCGGCCCGGCCAGTCGGCGTTCGCGGGGTTGTGGCGCATGACCCGCGTGTAGAGCACGTACGCGAGCTCAGCCAGCCCCATCGGCGCGCCGGGGTGGCCGGAGTTCGCCTTCTGCACCGCGTCGATCGAGAGCGTCCGGATCGTGTTGATGCAGAGCTCGTCGAGGGCGCTCCTGCCGGTGTCGGTCTCGGTCGTGCTCATCGAACCTCCTGCCGGAGTCGTGGGTCCGAAGTATCCCCGCTCAGCGCGAGCTCCTGGGCTGCGAGCAGCCCGGCGCCGATCACGCCGGCCTCGGCTCCCGCCCGGGCGACGGAGATCTGCATCCGCTCAGCGAGCGCCGGGAGCGCGCGCGACGCGGCCTCCTCCTCGGCGGCCGGGAGGAAAAGGTCGGCCGCGGAGGAGAGTCCTCCGCCGATCACCACGTGCTCGGGCTCGAACACGTTCTGGAAGCTCGCGATCGCCACGCCCAGCCAGCGGCCAAGCGTGTTCATCAGCGCGACGGCGTCCTCGTCGCCCTCCTGGGCGGCCGCCACCACGTCCCGGCCCCTCACCCTCCCGTCGTGGTCCACGGCGACCTGGCCGAGCCGGGACTCCGGCCGTTCCCGCGCCACGGCGGTGGCGTCGCGTTCGAGCGCCGTCCCCGAGCAGTAGGCCTCGACGCAGCCGCGGCCCGGGCAGGCGCCCGGGCACTCCGGGCCGTCGGCGTTGAGCGTCACGTGGCCGAGCTCCGCGCCCAGCCCGGTGGCGCCGCGGAAGGTCTGGCCGCGAATCACAACTCCGCCGCCCACTCCGGTGCCGAGCGTGAGCATCACGAGGTGCTGCGCGGGATCCCCCTCCACGGACGACGCCTCGGTGAGCGCGGCGCAGTTGGCGTCGTTGTCCACGAAGACCTGCACGCCAAGCCGCTCGCCCAGGTCGTGCGCGAGCGCCACGCCCTCGAGCGGGATGTTCACGCTCGACACCACCGTCCCCGATGCGAAGTCCACCTGCGACGGCACGCCGACGCCGACGGCGTCCGGCGCGCCGGAGCTCTCGATCACCTCGCGGACGGCTGCCTCGAGGCCGTCGAGCAGGGCGCTCGGGCCGGTCAGGTCGGTCGGGTGCTGGGTAAGCGCGCGCGCCTCGGGTCCGATGACGCGCGCGGCGGCGATCTTCGTGCCGCCCACGTCAACGCCTATGACCGCCGGGTCAGCCGTGGCTTCTGCTCCCGACGTCTCTCCCCCTCGAGACCATGAGGGAAAGCTACCCGGCCGGGGGCGCTTCTGGTAGAAAGGCCGGCGTGGACAGGCGGCTGGCAAGCAAGAACCTCCGCACCGGCCTGATCGCCGGCGCCATCTGCTTCCTCACGTTCGGCGCCGCGTTCTTCGTGGCCGCGGTGTACTAGATGACTGATCCTGGCCCCGACGGGGCCCCTCCGCAGCCGAGCGAGGAAGTCCACCTCCCGGAGCCCTCGTACCTGCCGGTGCTGGTGGCGTTCGGGGTGACGCTCACGCTGGTCGGGCTCGTGCTCTCCTACGTGATCAGCGGGATCGGGCTCGTGATCGCGGCGGCCGCCGCGATCCGCTGGATCCGGCTGACGCGCGAGGAGATCTCCCAGCTGCCGCTAGAGCACTAGCTCGGCGCCGGCCGCGCCGCGCTCCGCTCAACCCGAATCGGAAGCCCTGTCCGCTACGGAAGGCGACGAAGGAGGACGGGTCCGGCCGGGACGCTCCGGCCGGCCGCTCCGGCCGGGCTGTCCTGACTTGACGACACTATGTGTAGCTAGGGCAGGACAGCGGGATCGGGGAAGGCCGAACCTGGCGCGTGCCCACCGATTCCGCTCGCCTTCGTCGCCCATCGGGCACGGCTACGCACCCGAGAGCGAACCGAACGGAACGCGGACCGGCCCGTGGAGCTACCCCCGCGACCGCGCGGTGTCGACCGGCGTCGTCGCGCCCTCGCCCGTCCAGCAGCGCACTATGTCCCGCATCGAGAGGACCCCGACGGTCTCGCCGCTGTCGACGACGACGAGGTGGCGGAAGCCCCCACGCACCATTGCCTCGGCCGCCCGCTCGAGCGACCAGTCGGGCGCGGCGAAGGTCAGGTTCTCGGACAGGTGCGCCCCAACCTTCTCCTGGTCGGGATCCTGGCCGTCTGCCAGCGCGAGCAGGATGTCGCGCTCGGTCATGATGCCGGGCCCGGGCTGCTCGGGATCGAGGACGACGGCGGCGCCCACGCCGCGGCGGGCCATCTGCCGCGCGGCGTCGCGGAGGGTGTGGTCCGGCCCGACAGTCAGGACCACCGAGCTCATCCCGTCACATACCTGCATGGCTCCCCTCTCGCTCGATCAAGTGCCAATTGACTCAAGACTAACGCGGCGCCGCGCCGGACGCGTCTTACGCAACATTCATTTCGATTTACTTGAATGCATAGTTGACGCGGGCTTCCCCTCACGAAACCCCCGCGGAGTACCCCTGCCGATGGCGATCAGACCAGGAACAGCCGAGCGCCGCCGCGCGCTCTTCGAAGAGGCCAAGGAGATCATCGAGCGCGAGTACCCCAACGAGCTCGAGCTCGACGACGTCGCCCGCCGGCTTGCCACCTCACGCCGCCAGCTCCAGCGCGCCTTCACGGAGGCCGGCCGAACCAGCTTCCGGACGCACCTCGCGCAGGTCCGCATGCGCAAGGCCGTGGAGATGCTGCGGGAGGGCTCGCTGCCCGTCCGCGAGGTGGCCGCACGCGTCGGGTACAGGCAGGCCGCGCAGTTCGCGAAGACGTTCCGCCGCCATCACGGCCGGCCCCCGTCGACGTTCCGCGGCGAGCCAATCGGCGCCACGTCCCCGCCGGGCTTCGGCGGCTGAGCCGGGTAGCGCTGTCGGTCCGGGGCGCGAGGGGCCGCCCGGTTCTGCCCGGTCGGCGCGCCCTCCGCCTATAAGATCGCGCGCCGTGCGCGGCCGCCGGCCCGAAGACGCCTCACTTCGCCATGCTGCCTAAGAGCCCGCTCGCGCGGATGTTCATCTACGGCGCGATCGCCGTCGCGATCCTGCTCCCGATCACCCTGTCGATCGACTGGTTCCCGGAGCAGGGATCCGCCTCCGCGCACAAGATCGACACGCTCTACGACGTACTCCTGATCGCGTCGGTCCCGATCTTCGTGCTCGTCATGACGGTCGCGATCTACAGCGTGATCCGCTTCCGCGCGCGCCCGGACGACATGCGCGACGGGCCGCCGATCCACGGCAACGCGCGGCTCGAGGTGGCCTGGGTGACGATCCCGTTCCTGCTCGTCACCGGCCTCGCGATCTACGCCTGGATCACGCTCAACGACATCGAGACGAAGAAGAAGGGCGAGATGCTCGTGCACGTCTACGGCCGGCAGTTCGAGTGGAGCTACGCGTATCAGGGCCCGCACCGGCGGCTCATCCAGAGCAACGAGCTCTACCTCCCGGTCGACAAGCCCGTGAAGTTCCTGATCCGGACCCACGACGTGATCCACTCCTTCTGGGTCCCCGACTTCCGGCTGAAGTCCGACGCCGTCCCCGGCATCACCACCAACTGGCGCACGACCCCGACGCGGCTCGGGATCCACGACGTGGTGTGCGCCGAGCTGTGCGGTCCCGGACACTCCCTGATGCGCGGGACGGTCCACGTTGTCACCGATCGGACGTTCACGGCCTGGCTCGCGAAGCTCGGGGGCGCTGCCACGAGTACTGCCGCCGCCCCCGGCGGGGCAGCCACGCCCGCCGCCGGCAAGCAGGTTTTCGCTGCAAATGGCTGCGCAAGCTGCCATACGCTGGCCGCCGCGGGCGCCTCGGGCAAGGTCGGTCCGGACCTCGACAGGGTCGTCCAGGACGCCGCCAAGTACGCGAAGGGACGGCCGGCGGCCGACTACATTAGGCAGTCGATCGTCAGCCCGAACGCCTTCGTTGTGCCTGGGTTCCCGCGAGGTACGATGCCGCAGACTTTCGGACAGCAGCTCAGCCCCCAGCAGATCGACGCGCTCGTGAAGTTCCTCATCGCGTCTGGGGGCGGAGGAGGAGGCAAGAAGAAGTGACGTTGGCCCAGAGACTCAGGGCGCCGGGCTGGTACCGGGTCGCGGTAGCGATGCCGCTGGCAGTGGCGTTCGCGCTCGGGCTCGACGTCCTGATCCGCTCGCTCCAGCACCAGCACCCGGTGATCGACGGCAAGGCGGTCACGACGATCTCGCTGATCACCGTGCCGCTGGCCTTCATCGTCGCGATCGGCTGCTTCGACTACTGGTTCCGCTGGGCCTCCGGCGCACCGACGATCCCCGAGGACCACTCGGGCCACGGCGCCCGCACCTGGCGCGACTACTTCCGGGTGAACACCGACCACAAGGTCATCGGGATCCAGTACATCGTCACGACGTTCTTCTTCTTCATCGTCGGCGGGGTGATGGCGATGCTGATGCGCGCGGAGCTCGCGTCGCCGGGCATGCAGTTCATCACGCCCAACACCTTCAACGGGCTGTTCTCGGTGCACGCCTCGCTGATGATCTTCCTGTTCATCATCCCGGTGTTCGCCGGGATCGCGAACTACGTGATCCCGCTGATGATCGGGGCGCCGGACATGGCGTTCCCGCGCCTGAACGCCCTCTCGTACTGGCTGCTGCCCACCGCCGGCATCATGATGATGGCGAGCTTCCTGGCGCCGGGCGGCTCGTTCGCCACGGGCTGGACCTCGTACGCGCCGCTCTCCGACGTCCAGCCGCTCGGGCAGACGTTCTTCAACGTCGCCATCCAGCTCGCGGGAGCGTCGTCGATCGCCACCGCGCTCAACTTCCTGGTGACCATCATCACCATGCGCGCGCCGGGAATGACGTTCTGGCGCATGCCGCTGCTCGTGTGGGCGAACTTCACCACGTCGCTGCTGGTGGTCATCGCCACGCCGTTCATCGCCGGGTCGCAGTTCTTCGTGCTGTTCGACCGCACGCTGGGGACCCACTTCTTCGATCCGTCGAGGGGCGGCAACGTGCTGATGTACCAGCACGTCTTCTGGTTCTACTCGCACCCGGCGGTGTACATCATGATGCTGCCGGGGTTCGGGATCATGAGCGAGGTGATCTCGACCCACGCGCGGAAGCCGATCTTCGGCTACCGGATGATGGCGTTCTCGCTGGTGGCGATCGTGGTGCTCGGGTTCACCGTCTGGGCGCACCACATGTTCGTGTCAGGGATGTTCCCCTGGCTGCGCGTCCCGATGATGCTGACCACGATGCTGATCGCGGTGCCGACGGGCATCAAGATCTTCTCGTGGCTGGCCACGCTGTGGAGGGGCGTGATCCATCTCAGGACGCCCCTTCTGTTCGCGCTGGGGTTCATCACGATGTTCACCTTGGGCGGCATCAGCGGGATCATGCTCGCGGTAATCCCGTTCGACATCCATGTGTCGGACACGTACTTCGTGGTGGCGCACATCCACTACGTGCTGTTCGGCGGAAGCGTGTTCACGATCTTCGCCGGGATCTACCACTGGTTCCCGAAGATGACCGGGCGGATGTACGACGAGACGCTCGGGAGGATCCACTTCTGGCTCTCGTTCGTGTTCTTCAACCTCACGTTCGGGCCGATGCACCTCGTCGGCATCGACGGGATGCCGCGGCGGGTGGCCGACTACGCACACCAGTACGCGACGCTGAACGCGATCATCTCGATCTCCGCGTTCATCTTCGGGCTGTCGTTCCTGGTGTTCCTCTACAACATCGTCGCGAGCTGGCGGCACGGCCCGGCTGCGGAGGCGAACCCGTGGCGGTCGCACACGCTCGAGTGGCAGGTCAGCTCGCCGCCACCGATCTTCAACTTCGACAATGTGCCGACGGTGGTCGGCGGACCGTACGAGTTCGGCGTGCCGGGCGCGGTGCACGGCGTCTTCAAGGAGCAGGAGCCGGTGGCCGCCGGGAGTACCGCGGTGGCGGGCGTGGCACCTGAATGACCGCGGTCCCGCACCGCATCCTGGTGGTCGCCAACGAGACCGTCGGCGGGCGGGCGCTGATCGACGCCGTCAAGACGCACGCGCAGGAGGCCCACGAGCGGGGCGAGCCCTTCCACGTGACGGTCATCTGCCCGCAGAACCAGCCCCGGAGCGGGTACGTGATCTACGAGGACTCGGTGCGCGCGGCCGCCGAGAACCGGCTTCGCCAGACGCTCGCGCAGCTGCGCGAGGTGGGCATCGAGGCTGACGGCGAGGTGATGGACCCCGATCCGTTCTCGGCCACGATGGACGCGATCGACGCCTACGGGGCGGACCAGGTGATCATCTCGACGCACCCCGACACGCGCTCGGGCTGGCTTCGGCGCGACCTGGTGGACCGCGTGCGGGACGCCTCCGGACTGCCGGTCGAGCACGTGGTGGTGGACCTGGAGGCGGACCGCGCGCACGTCACCCGCACGCTGGTCGTGGCGAACCAGACCGTGGGGGGCCAGCCGCTGCTCGATCTCCTAAAGCGGAAGGGCTTCGAGAGCCCTCACAACTTCGTGGTGATCTTGCCCCAGGGCGAGGGCGGCGAGCACGGGGACGCGCACAACCGGCTCGCGCACACCCTCCAGATGCTGCACGACGCCGGGCTCGAGGCGATCGGGCAGGTGATGGACCCCGATCCGTTCACCGCGGTGCAGAACGCGCTTCAGTTCTATCCCGCGGACGAGATAGTCATCTCCACGTTTCCCGAGACGCGCTCCGGGTGGCTTCGCAGTGACCTGATCGAGCGCGTGAAGACGTCCACCTCCAAGCCCGTCGAACACGTGGTGGTCGACGTGGCGCCGGTCGAGGCGGAGGCCTGATGGAGTCAGCCTCGGTAGCGGTCGAACACGCCCACGAGCACCACGGGCCGCCTCCGGCAAATCGCTCGTCGCGCGTGGAGGCGCAGTTCCTCGGGATGCTGCTTTTCATCATCTCCGAGGTGATGCTCTTCGGAGCGTTCTTCACCGCCTACTTCTTCATCCGGGTGGTGAATCACGACCACTGGCCCGCCCCCGGCACGAAGCTTCCGGTGGCCGTCGCAGGAGTGAACACGGCGATCCTGCTCTTCTCGAGCCTCACCATGCACTGGTCACTCCTGTGTGCAAAGAACGAGAACCGCTGGGGGATGCGCGCCGGGCTTCTGACGACCTTCCTGCTCGGGCTCTCGTTCCTCACCATCCAGATCAACGAGTACGTGCACCTCGGCTTTGCACCGCACGACACGGCGCAGGGGACGATCTTCTACGGGCTCACCGGCTTGCACGGTGCGCACGTCTTCGTGGGGTTGAACCTGCTCGCGTTCTCCACGATCAGGGCGTTCCGCGGGCACTTCTCGGCCAAGGAGCACCGCGGCGTGGAGGTGCCGGGTATCTACTGGCACTTCGTCGACGCCATGTGGATCATCGTGTACTCGACGGTCTACGTGCTGTAGGCCGCCCGCGCGGGCACGCAGCGAGCAACTACGGCAGAAATGAGACCACGTCGAGCGGGACGCAGCGCCTGTACGTGCTCGCCGTTACGGCGCCATCCGTTCCGACGTCGACGTAATCCAATTCGCCGCCGCACGCTCGAACCGTGAACTCGCGCGTCCCGTTAAGGGGGCGGTAGCCGCTGGGCAGATAGAAAATGGTCTTCGGCGGAGGGGCATTCGCCGGGGTGGTGAACACTCCAGCCAATCCCTCGAGATGCACGAACCCCGCGCTGTCCTTGAAGTACGCCACCGGTGCGTAGCCATTCCCGTAGTTGTCCCACCGTCCGTCGTAGTCGCCCACGCAAAACGTCCCGAGATGTGTGTCGCACGACGGGATGGACCCGACGACGCGGGGCCCGACGAAGTGCCTCGCCTCAGGCGTCAGGCTCCGCGGTGGTCCGGCGCGCCCTCTCTGCCCGGCCTGATTCCACGTAAGCCTGCGCTCCTTCTTGGAGCAGTGCTGTTTCGCAGCATCGATTACACGTAGGTCGCCGCTGGTCTTCTTGAAGCACGCGGTGATCTTGCGGTCCTTGGCGGGGATCGACGCAACGGCGTACGCGCTCGCCGCCAGGGCCAAACAGACGGCGCCCAACCCAATTACCTTGGAGCCCGTGATCACGCTATGCCCCCGCGACGAAACCGGTGACAAAGCTACCGGAACAGCACGGGGCGCGGGTACAGTACGCGCGCCGTGCTGAATCCGCTGCGCTCAGAGGCGGAAGCGTTCCGCTTCCTCATCTACGTGGTCGTGACGGTGGCCGCGATCGTGGCGCTGGTCGAGATCATCCGCGCGCTCACATGAGCCGGCAGGCGCGGGTCGCGGACGCGTCGCGATCGATCGATCTCGCGGATCTCGAGCTCGCCCACCGAGCTGCGCGGGAGGCCGGTCAGCTCCTCATCGCGCGCTTCGGCCACCCGGCGTCGCGCGTGGACCGGAAGTCGTCCTCGACGGACATGGTCTCCGACGCCGACCGGATCGCGGAGAGCGCGATCGCCTCCTTGCTGGAGAGCGAGCGGCCGGACGATGGCGTCCTCGGTGAGGAAGGCGCACGCGCCCCAGGCTCGACCGGACGCCGATGGGTGGTCGATCCGCTCGACGGGACGACGAACTTCCTGTACGGGATCCCCCAGTGGGCGGTGAGCGTCGCCGTGGAGGACGGGGACGGCGTGGCCGCCGGCGTGGTTCGCGATCCGGTCCGCGACGAGACCTTTGCCGCCGCGCGGGGAGCGGGCGCCACCCTGAACGGCGAACCGATTGCTCTGCGCGAGCCGCCGCGGCTCGCCCGCGCGCTCATCGCCACGGGCTTCAGCTACGACCGCGGCACCCGGGCGGCGCAGGGCGAGACGCTGCGTAGCGTCCTCCCCGACGTCCGAGACATCCGGCGGGCCGGGGCCGCATCGCTCGACCTGGCGTGGCTCGCGGCGGGGCGCCTCGACGGGTACTACGAGCGCGGGCTGAAGCCGTGGGACTGGGCAGCCGGACGCCTGCTCGTGGCCGAGGCCGGCGGCCAGGTGGCCGAGCTCGACGGCGACCCGCAGGGCCTGGCGGCTGCGAGCCCGGAGCTATTGCCGCAGCTGCTGGAGCTGCTTACTTAACGACCAGATTCCCCTTCATCCCGGCCGCCTCGTGACCCGGGACCTGGCAGTAGAAGATGTAGGTGCCGGGCTTCAGGGTCGCGGTGAACGTCGAGGTGCCGCCCGAGCCGACGATCGGGCCCGCCCCGGTCACCGGCCCCTTGATCGCCAGGTTGTGCTGGATCGGCGACTTGTTCGGCATCTCGAACTTGATCGTCCCCGCCGGCGCCGTCGCCTTCTTCGCGGTGAAGGAGAGCGCGCCGGTCGGATCGGCGGGGATCGTCAGCACACCGCCCTTGGCGGCGGCCGGCGGGCCGATCTTGGGCTGGATCGCCGTGGCCAGCGCGCCGGTGTCCTTGCCCGGCCGTGCCGCCGCGTAGGCGATGTAGGAAGCGACGTCGACGGCGCTCTGGCCGGTCACGAGCCCGGCCGGCATCGCGCTGCCGCGACGGGGGTGCGAGATCTGGTCCTCCACCAGCCCCCGGATCGAGCTCTGGCCGAGGCCGTCGCGCTTGTCGGCCTGGAAGGCGAGGTCGAGGTTCGGGCCAACCGTGCCCTGCGTGTTCGCCCGGGCGAGCGTGTGGCAGCTCCCGCACGTCGCCTTCCCGGCGAAGAGCTGCTTGCCCTTCACGAGGTCGGCCGTCTGCGCGCGGCCGCATCCAGCGGCGGCGATGGCCGCGGCCACGAGGCCGCAGACGGCGAGCGCCGTGGCGATCCTGTTGTTCCGGGGCCCCACGGCGCGGCAGACTATCCGCTGCCGCGACGGCCAGTTGTGGGTCGCCCTCCGCCGCGCCCGGCCCGTCAGGCGCCGGGCACCGGAAGCTCGTCGAGGCGCCCCCGCGCGGCGGCGATGACGCCCTCGGCGACGCCCTCCCATCCGTAGCGGGCCCGGGCGGCGTCGGACAGGGCCCGACGAGCATCGGCGCGCCGATCTGGCCGCAGGCGGAGCCACCGCACGAGCCTCGCGGCGATCTCCTCGACCGCCCCGTCCCCCAGCGGAAAGGACAGGAGCGGGCGAATCTCGTCCGCAACGGCCGGCTCGAAGGCCCGGCTCACCTCGAGCAGGCCCGAATGCGCGGCGGAGATCGGCAGCGCGCCGCACGCCGCCGCCTCGACCGCGACCATGCCGAAGGCCTCCGGGAAGGTGCTCGGAACCACCTGCGCCTCGCACGCCGGCAGGAGCCAGGGCAGGTCCTCGTGCTCCAGCCTCCCGGTGAAGCTGACCCGCTCGAACGCCGGACGCGCGTCCTCCACGTACCGCGCGCGGCGCTCCCCGTCGAGGCCGTCGAGGAACGACGCGAGGTAGCGGAGCTCCCCGGCCGGTCCTCCCTCGAGCTCCCGGCCCCGCTCGGCGATCCCGCGCGCGGCCTCCAGATCGCCGCGGGCGAGCGCCGCGGCGAGCTCGGTGAGGGCGTCGCGGTAGGTGCCGAAGCCGACCACGCAGAGCCGCGCGTCCGGCTCCTCCGCCACGACGAGTGGCCACGCCGCGAGCAGGAGATCCACGCCCTTCGAGACGATCAGCTTGCCCACGTAAGCCACGATGCGGTCGCGCCGGGGATCCATGTCGCGCAAGGCATCGGCCGCGCCCGCCTCGCCGCCCCAGCCGGCCGGGCCCGCGCCCTCGAGCCGCCCGGCGAGCGCGGTCAGGCGCTCCGCGGCCTCGCCCGGCGGGCGTTGGTGAAAGGCGTGGACGTCGACGCCGGGAGGCCCCAGGCGCGTCCGGGCCGGCAGGGCAGGATCGTCCATCACCTCCCACAGGCTCTCCGCGGTGTGGCGGGACCCGACGAGGACCCCGCCGGCCCGCTCGAGGCCCTCCCGGGCGAGCGGGAGGAACCGCTCGCGATGCGGGCGCACGACGTACTCGAGCGCGCTGCCGTGGATCTTCACCGCGTACGGAACGCGGCCGTCCAGCCCCCGGGCCAGGATCACCGGGCCGGCGATGAGGTGGTTGGCCAGCGCGACCTCGGGCGAGGCATCCTCCACGACCCGCCGCACGGCCGCGACGTTGGCATCGAGATACCGCTCTAGCGAGGCGTCGTCCATATCGGGGAACGGGACCGCGTCGAAGCCCTCGTAGCGGTCGGCCACGTAGACGGGGAGAGTGCGTCCTATGTCCGGCAGGTAGACCGTGCAGCGGACCGGCTCGCGCAGCGTCTCCACCTCCACCCGATCGCCGTCGAGGCGCCCGACCGCGTCGACGAAGCCGAGCTCTCCGGCGTTTCGGTCCTGACACAGGAGATGCACCTCGTGCCCCAGTGCGACGAGCGCCTGGACGAGGGAGGCGTTGTAGACGTTGCTCCCGGTCCCGCGCAGGAGGTACCCGTGAAAGATCAGTATTCGCACGCGCGCGGGATGGTCGTCGCGGGCCCGGACATCGGCACCGCCGGTATGTTTCGCGGCTCGTGAGCCAGCATCAGCGATACCGCCTGCGGTCGCGCTCGGACCGCGAGCTGATCCGGGAGGTCGAGCCCGGCACCGTCTACGTCGACCGGGAGACCGGCGAGGAGTTCGAGATCGTCGGCAAGGTCCTGCCCCTCGCTCCCTCCGCGAGCGACCTCCCGTGGGCGGTCGAGAACCTGCGGCTCTGCGGGTGCTCGCTCGAACAGCTCGCGCCGAAGGACGTGAACGACTGCCCTCACTGCGGCCGGCGGCTGCCCGCGCTCGGCTCGGAGTCCTAGGCCAAGAGGCGAATCAGACCAGCCGCCGGTCCGGGACGGGCGTGCTCGGCTGACGCACCCGCGCGGGAACGGTGCGCGGAACCGGCTCCGCGCCGCGCCGCCGCGGCGGCCTGCCCGGCCGAACGTGGTCTCGTATGCGGAGCGCGGCCTGGCGCGCCCGGCCGAGCGGCAGGCGCAGCCCGCCTGGCCCGGGGCCGCGATCGGGGCGCGGATCGGGTCCACCGCCGCCGGGGCCGTCGTCCTCGGCCGAATCGTCGTCGTCGCGGAGCCGGAAGAACCACACCAGCCAGACGATCAGGAGGCCGACGTCGAAAATCCGAAAGCCGACCATGAAGATCCAACCCTCGGTGGACACGACCGCGATGGTACCGCCGAATCGGTCGGCGAGCGATGCCCGCGGCGCGGGGCGCTCAGTGCCAGGTCAGAAAGACGGCGCCACCTACTTGGCGGGCGGGCTCGTCTTGGCCGCGTCGGGCACGAACGTGGCGCTGTAGAGCACCCTCGCCGTGCGGTAGAAGCAGCCGTACTGCATGAAGGTGCCCATCTTGGTGTGCGGGCGCGGGTGCGGGTTCTTTTGGGTGCACTCGTCGCTCCGATGGGATGCGCGCCACGCCTCGTTGGTGTCGAGCGAGTGGGCGAAAGCCGGCACCCATGTGGGCACCGTGAGCGCCAGCAGCCGGTCCTTGTGGATGCGCAGCGCCTTCGCGAGCGCGAACGTCACCGTGGAGCCGAGGTACTGCTCGACGTCGAAGGTCTCGCTCTGGTTCTCGAGGAGGAAGCGCTGCTTGGTGTGGAGCGGCTTCAGGACCGAGAGCCGCACCTGCGCGTCGTCGCCGCCCGGGGTCAGGCCGTCCCGAGGCGTCTTCTTCGCCCCGAACGTCGTCTTGAAGTAGTTGATCTGGTCCGCCGAGGGGTTCGCGAGGCGGATCGTGAAGGCGACGATGTTGCCTGGCCTCTTCACCCGGAACGGGCTGTGGTGCGACCCGATCTGCATCTGGACCCCCGTGACCTGGGCCATGGCCTGGCAGTCCGCCGGGCAGCTCGCCGCCGGGAACGGCGTATCCGAGTAGCTCCCGAGCTCCTGCTGGTGATTGCCGGTCTGCGAGTTGTCCGCCTCCGTGGCCGGAACCAGCGCCACGCAGGCGAGGGCCGCCAGGACGGCAACGCATCGCTTCATTGGCGCCATTGAACACGACCGGTCGGTCGATGTTTCGGTTGGAGGCGGGCTCGGCGCGCCGGCAGCACGTCCGCCCGGAGTCCTCGATCAAATAGGTTTCGTCACTTGGACTCGTTCGAGCTCTACGTCCGAAACGGCCTCGAACTGCGCGGAATCGACGTCGACGACAAGGACATCGCCGTGATGCGGGCCGCCGACGCCGTGTACGGCCCAGCGATCAGGAGCCTGATGGAGGCGGACCTCGGCTCGGCTGCCCCCGAGATCCCGCTCGACCCCGGCAGCCCGCCGCGAGAGGCCGGCGAGCCGTGACCCATCCCCAGGATCTCTCGCTCCGCGACCAGGCCGCGGGCGTGGCGAGCGGCGAGCTCGACCCGGGGGAGGTCCTCGCCGCGACGCTCGCGCGGATCGAGGAGCGCGACGGGCAGCTGCGGTCGGTCCCCTCGGTCTTTCCGGAGGAGTCGCAGCGGATGCTCGCCGAGGCGCCGCGCGGTCCGCTCCACGGCGTCCCCATCGCCGTGAAGGACATGTTCCGCCTGCCGTGGCGGGGGCCGCGCGACGGAACGCCGAGGGAGCAGCTGCCGCCGGGCGAGTCGGCCGCCTACCGCCGTCTGAAGGAGGCGGGCGCCGTGGTCGTGGGCGTGACGAACATGCACTTCTGGGGCGCCGGATCGACCGGTCACGTGTCCGCCTACGGCCCGGTCGGAAACCCGTGGGATCCGAGCCGCTGCGGTGGAGGGTCGTCAGGCGGATCCGCCGCCGCGGTGGGTGCGCGGCTCGTGGCCGGGGCCGTGGGCGTCGACGGCGGCGGCTCTATCCGGCTCCCCGCGGCCTACTGCGGGATCACGGGCCTCAAGTGCACTTTCGGCGTGGTGCCGCTCCAGGGCTACACCCACGAGTTCGCGAGCATGGACGCCGCCGGCCCGATGTGCCGCGACGCCGCCGACACGCGGCTCCTGGGCGAGACGCTCGCGGGGCGCCAGCTGCCTGCGAGCGATGGGAGCGCGCTGCGCGTCGGCATCGTCCGCGAGCCGTTCTGGACCGACCTCGGCCCGGAGGTGGAGCGCGCGTCCGAGGAGGCCCTGGAGAACACCGGCTGGACGCTCCAGGAGGTCGAGCTGGACGGCGCGGAGCACGCCCAGATCGCCGCCGTGGCGCGGCTCACCCTGGAGGCGCTGCACACGATCGACGACGAGCACCTCGCGGACGCCGATCCGATCATGCGCGCGCTCGTGAAGTACGAGAGGCTGCTCCCCGCCGAGCTCCTCGTGCGCGCCGACCTTATCCGGGCGAAGCTGCGGAGGGCGCTCGCTGGCCTGTTCCAGCGCTGCGACGTGATCGCGTGGCCGACCGTCCCCGCCCCCGCTCCCCCGATCGAGGCGCCCGTCGTGGAGCTCCCGTCCGGCCACTACCCCGCCGACGCTGCAAACGTGCGGCAGAGCGGCTTCGGAAACCTCGCCGGGATCCCCGGGATCAACGTCCCGGTCGGGCTGCATTCGGCCGGCGTGCCGATCGGGCTCCAGCTCCAGGCGGGATGGGGCGAGGAGGCCGTGCTGCTCGACGCGGCCGAGCACGTCGAGCGGGTGACGGAGCGGGCATACGTGGATGCGCTGCCGCCGCTCGCCGGCATGCCTGCGTGAGCCTAGGACCGCACCCGCGCGCCAGGGCAGGCTGTCGCTCACCGATAAAGCGGCACTGCGACAAGCGTCAAATTCAGCGCCATTGGATGTCGCGTTGATCGAGGACCGGCAGCGAGCTCGATCGCCTCGCGCCGCATTGACGCCGCAAACTACGAGGCGTACCGTGATGTCGTGCCCGCAGTCACCAGTGGACCTCGCTGGCTTCGTCCTCATCTGACCTTCGCGAACGTCGCCTCCGCGCTCGCGCTCTTCGTGGCAGTCGCCGGCGGCGCGTACGCGGCGACGCGCGGCGGCTCGGATGACCTTATCCACGCCTGCGTAAACAAGCGGACAGGCGTGATCCGGCGGGTCGGTGCGGGAAAGCACTGTCGCAAGAGCAAAGAGGTCGCACTCGTCTGGAACAAGCGCGGACCGCAGGGCCGCCCGGGCACCAACGCCACGCTCAACGGTGTGCTCGCCGGCGGCGCGCTCGCGGGCACATATCCGAATCCGCGGCTGGCCCGTCCCGAGGACTGGCACGAAGTCACGAACTTCGGCGTTTGCCGGCTGCCCTCGAGCCACTGGCAGAACAACGGTGGCGTGCTCGCGACCGCGGCGTACTACCGCGACCCGTTAGGGGCCGTGCACGTGAAGGGCTCGATCCAGTGCCCCGGGGGAGACGCAGCCTCCGGCTACACGATCTTCACGTTTCCCCCCGGCTACCGGCCGGCTCAGTCCGCTTACATGGTCGCTCCGGCCAACTACGGCAGCTCGTTCGGCACGGTAGACGTCGGCTCTTCCGGGAATCTCACCACCGGCCCGGCGTCGGGCCTTGTGGGAACGCAGAACAACCTCTCGCTCGACAACGTCCAGTTCCGCTGCGGCCCTTCCGGCGTCGACGGCTGTCCGTAGCTCGGCCGATGCACCTGGAGAGAGGTGCGCGGCGCGGCAGCGAAGCGGTGCAAGCGAGCCGGCCGCGGCGCGCCTGTCGATCGAGGAGCAGCAGCGACCGGCCTGTCACGTGCAACTCGACGGGATTACGTTCCGAGCCGGGCCATAACTCCTGGCGCCACGCGCAGCGGCTTGACTCAGCGCCAGGACGGAGCGGGCCCCTCGCTTCGGACTTCGGTGCGGCAGGACGGGCGCCCGATGGCGGAGGGCTTGCCCCACTGCCCGAATGGTGGGATTGAGGCAGGGAGCGCCCGACCAACACCGAGCAGCCGCGATCGATGGACCGAAGACGGTGCTCAGTCGCTGCCGCCTCGGTGGGCTTTCACCACGGCGCCTCCTCCATGCCGGTTTCGGAAAATCCATAACGGGGACCGAGCCTCGCGACGAACGGTCTCAGCCTCGACCGATCGAGGAGCAACGATCTCGTTCCGCCGCCGGCAATCGCAGACGAGTACTCGGGTGCACCTGAATTCAGGCGCAGCGCTCGATCTTCTTTAGCTCCGCGTAGAAGCGCGTCTTCCCGGCCGCCGGCGTCGTCGCGGATTGAATCGCGAACTGCACGAGCTTGGCAGTGGGCTGGACCGTGATCGTTCCGAACGTGTCGGCGTGCGAGCCCACCCTGTGATCACGGGCGTTCGGCGAGCCCGCAGCGTGCGCGTGGGAGTCCCAGAAGGCGATCACCGCGGCGGCGTCGTCGGCGCCGACACGTGGCCGTGCGCCGTCTCTCGGCGCCTCCGCCGGAGACGTCGGCGGCGGGCACAGGCGTGACGCCGTAGCCCGCCTTCTGCAGGCATGTCTGCACGCTGGCCGTCGAAGAGCCCTTCGCTGAGCTCTTCGTCTTCGACGACCCGCCGCAGGCGCTGAGGAGCGCGGCCGCGACGACGAGGAGTGCGAGGCACGCGACGCGCACCGTGGGCGAGTCGTCCCCAGCCGTCACTACGCCGGCACCATCGTGCTTTGGACCGGCGGGCTCGGGCTCGCAACGAGCCGTCTGGTCTCGTCCCAGAGGGCGAGCACCATCGGGGTAACCACGATCAGGTTGTAGGCGAAGTGGAGGTACGGGCGCGCGAGCGGCGAGCCGATAACGCCCCCGTTGCCCATGATCCCCTCGAACCCGCCGTGGAGGTAGAAGCTCTGGTGGAACTGGTACAGCCAGTAGAGGTAGAGGTGCTCGACCTCGTGCAGGCTCGCCGCCGCGAACGCAACCCACAGCCAAGGGTTCCCCCGGGCGAAGCGGAAGAGGAGGAAGCACAGGCTCAGCCAGATCGCCGAGTCCCAGAAGAAGTGCACGGTTTCGAAGTCAAGCTGCCCGAACACACCATGTGAGCGCGCGAGCGTGCCGTGAGTCACCATGAGTTGCGAGACCTGCATGGTGTGTTCGCCCATGTGCCCGACCTGGACCCTCGACGTAGACCGCTGGCACCCACGGCCCCAGGATGAGCAGAGCGACGATCCACAGCGCCGCGCCCTCGAGCATCCCTGCGGTGGCAAGGATCGCCGAGGCCGCCGCCGTCGCGACCAGCACGCGCCGCGGCACGCGCTGAAAGCCGATCGGCCGACCGATCCCGAGCAGCCGCCGCGCCGGACGCGCCGGGCACAGCGCCTGCGCTCCCCTTCGCCGCCGGAGAACAGCGGCCACCGCCGCCGCGTCCACCGCGAGCACAATCGCCAGCGCGATCGGCGCAAAGCCGGCATGACGCACTGCAACGGAGCGAGCCAGGGGCGGAGCATTGAGGGGACAGAACCACAGGAGCCCGTGGGACGGCAACTGCGCCTTAACGGGCACGCCGAGCGCCAGATAGGTGAGGAAACCGCCCGCACCAGCCGCAAGCAACGCCAGGCGCCGCGCTCGCTTCCCGAAGCGCGGCAGGCGCGCCAGCGATGGCGACGCCAGTGGCGCGAAACGGTTCAGGCCACTTCCCCCAATCAATGTCGCGAGTCCTCCGAAGCGACCCTAACGGGCGGGCGGTATCGCGGCAAGGTCACGCACCCTCGCCTAACACGATCGGCGAGCTGACGTTCCCGAACGACCTCGTCTACCCGGCGGGCGAGGACGTCACCTGGCCGAAGTCGCCGTAGCGACGAATAACCCGTAACCGAGCCGGCACGGCGGCTCGCCACCCTCAAGTAACGTCGGGAACAAGCCGATGGCGGGCCTATGCGGTACGTGCACGACTGTGCCTACTGCGGATGGCGGCGCACGTCCGACTCGCCAACCATGCTCGCGCCGCGCTGCGAGCGGTGCGGCTCCTGCCTGCGACCGGTCCCAGAGGACTCGATCGACCGCGTAGTCGCACAAGAGAAAGAGACTCCCTCACCGCCGCCGTCGAAGAGCGCCGACGTGACCGGTCCGTTCGCCGTGATGGTCGTGATCCCCCTCCTGGTGCCCTTCCTCGGCATCCACCTCGGCCCGTTCGTGTTCGGCGTGCCGATGGTGGCCCTGATCTTCGCCGCGGTGCGCGCGGCCGTCGCCCTCAGGAAGTCAGAGACTTCGGTGGACCGCCGGGTCTGGCGACTGCTGGTGCTCGCGGCGGCACTGGCCGCCGTGGCCTCGGCGGTGGCGATGGTGACGATGCAGCTCGGCCTCGGACTGGCCGCCTACTACGTCGGCTCCGCCGCCTCGGTCGCGGCGCTTGTCGCGGCTGCGGTTCTGGCCACCGACCGGCTCTCCGGCGTGCGCCCCGATCGCGTCGTCGACGCGCTGCTTCTCGGCATGGTCCTTGCGTCGATCAGCCTCTACTTCGTCATCCTGCCGGGCATCGAGCGCGGCGATGTGGCGCTGACGCTCACCTTCGCTGTTGACGTACTCGCGCTCCTGCTTACGTCGGTCGCCGCGATCGCGCGCAGCGAGCCGCGGGCCCGGCGCGTGGCGTGGGCGCTGGCGGCCACGTTCGGGTTCGCCGCCATCGGCGACGCTCTTGTTGCCGCGACCGCCACCGGCGCCATCCATCCCGGGTCCGCCCCGACCGCGCTCCTGTGGGCAGTCGCCGGGTTCGCGCTCGCGTGGGCCGCCGACGAGCAGCTCGCGCCGCACCGCGCCGCGATCCGGGGGAAGACGGACCGCATCCGCAGGCACCGCTGGTTCCTCGCGCACGTCGCCCTGCCGCTCGTGGCCGTTCTCGCGTTCCCGATCGTCGCCGGGACGCTGTGGATCACTCGGCACTCGCTCGACCTCGCCGCCGCGCTGATCTTCGGCGGGTCGTTCCTGCTTGCGCTGGTCTTCGCCTTCGGCCGCCAGGCCTACCTCGTGGTCGACAACCGCCGCGCCGCCGTCCGCGAGCGTCGCCTTCGCGACGACGCCCTTCGCCGCACGGAGCAGCTCGAGGCGCTCACGGGCCTCGCTACCACGATGACCCAGACACTCGAGGAGGCGCCGATCGTCGAACAGGCCCTGACGGTGCTCCATCTCGCGGCACGCGCGACGAGCTCGGCGCTGCACGTGCACGAGGACGATGCCCTGGTGCTGCGCGCCGCCGCCGGCCGCTGGAACGACGAGCGCCCGTGGGCCGACAGGCCGTTCAATGGCGGGCCGGTTCAGGTGCGCGGCGGGCGCCAGGTCGTGCGCATGCCGATCGCGGCACGCGGCCACGACATCGGCGTGGTCACCCTGATCCGGCCGCTCGAGGACGCGGTGACCGGCGATGAGCTCGACCTCCTCAAGCTCCTCGTCGACGAGCTCGCCGTGGCCATCCAGAACGCCCGCGACTACCGCGAGAAGCTCGAGCAGGCGATACGGGATCCGCTCACCGGCATCTACAACCGCCGCTTCCTCTTCGAGGCGTTCGAGAAGGAGGTCCGCCGCAACGAGCGCTACGGCTCGGAGGGGTCGCTCGTCCTGTTCGACGTGGACGACTTCAAACGTGTCAACGACACATACGGCCACGCCGAGGGCGATGAGGTCCTGCGCAAGCTCGCCGCGCTCGTCGAGCAGCTGGTCCGCCCAGTCGACAGCTTTGCGCGCATCGGCGGCGAGGAGTTCGCGATCCTGCTCCCCGAGACCAACCAGCTCGACGCGCTGCTCGTCGCGGAGCGTGTGCGGGCGAGCATCTCGCGGGCCGAGCTCCTGCCCGACGAGCGCGTGACCGTGAGCGCGGGCGTTGCCTCGTGCCCGCACGACGGGAACACGCGCGACGAGCTCCACCGCAAGGCCGACGCCGCCCTCTACTGGGCGAAGCGCAACGGCAAGGACCTGTGCGCGGTGGCACGGGAGGCCCCGGCCGACGACGATGAGGCACACCACGCCATCGCCCACCTCTTCGCGCTGGTCGGCCTGATCGACGCCCAGCTGCGCACCCGCGACCATTCGGAGAGCGTCGCCAGCTACGCCGTGGCGATCGGGCAGCGGCTCGGGCTCACCGGGGAGCGCATCCTGCGACTGCGCCGCGCTGCGTTCCTGCACGACATCGGCAAGATCGGGGTCCGCTCGGAGGTCCTGGTCAAGCCCGCCCGGCTGACGGACGCCGAGTTCGAGGAGATCAAGGCTCACCCCGGGCTTGGCGCGCGAATCCTGGCTCAGGCCAACCTCGACGAGGAGGCGGGCTGGGTGATCGCCCACCACGAGCGCATCGACGGGGCCGGCTATCCCAACCGGCTGCGCGGAGACGAGATCCCGCTGGAGGCGCGGATCCTGTTCGTCGCCGACTCGTTCGAGGCGATGACCTCCGACCGCCCCTACCGCGACGGGCGCGAGACGCCGGAGGCGCTCGACGAGCTTCGGCGGTGCTCCAGCACCCAGTTCGACCCTGACGTGGTCGACGCGCTGATCGCGCTCGTCGAGAGCGGCGATCTGGCCGTCCTCGCCGTGCGCGGCGAGCACGGCCCGGCGCTCAAGCCGCCGTCTGTGGCGTAGCTACCGCCGGCTCCAACTCGACCGGGCCATCGGCCATCGCGAGAACGGCGATGGCGGGCGTCACAACCGCGCCGAGCGCCACACCCAGCACCGCCTTGTACAGGACGAACTGCCCGGTGGTGAGGCCCGAGAAGTCGATGGCGGCGAGCACGAGGACCGCGATGGGCCCGAGCGCGAGGGTGCACAGCGCACCGAGCACCACGCCTCTGCGCAACCTCGTCGCGGGCAGGGACTGCGCAAACGCACGTGCGGAGGCGCTGGCACCAAGCGGCATGAGCCTCCCGGCTCCGATCTCGTACCTGACGGCCGTGGTGATCAAGAGGCAGGTGATCAGCGGGAGGAGGAAGAACGTGCCGATGGTGTCGGTCACGGTCGACGGCTTCTCGACCAGCGGAACCGACCAGAGCGGGACCCGGTGCTCGCCAGCGGAGCTGAGCCAGGCGAGCCCGGCGTTGACGAGCAGGTTGATCACCGCGGTGACGACCAGCGCGTTCACGTAGACCCACCGCCGCTGGGCAGGCGACAGCTCCCGCCACACCGTGCGGATACTCCCCCCGGCGCGTACGACCCCCATCGGGCGGGACCCTACCGCCCGGCGCCTCCCGAGGGGTGCAGCCTCAGCCCGAGGCCGCGAGCGGGATCAGCCGCTCGCGTCCGCGAGGGGTGCGGCCGTTCCGCCGCGCGGTGCCCGGCAGCACCCCAGCGTGCGCGGCCAGCAGCGCGAGCACGTGAGCGGACTCGGCGAACGGGTCGGCGATCGGCCGGCCGCCGTCCAGCGGGAAGGCCGCCCGCAGCTCGCCGTCGACCTCGGCCACGAGCATGCGCCCGAGGAGCGGCTCGGCGCTGTCGAGTGCCGCGAGCCTCGCGAGCGCCGGGGCGTCGGCCGCCGTGCCCGCCCTTATCAGGATCTGCTCCTCGTGGCTCATTGCCGCCCCTTCCTCGTGGTCGCCTGTCTCTCCGACAAACGTGTAGACCAGGAGAACCGTGACATCTAATCGCTATCAATTCAAACGATTGTTTCTATGCCTCTTGATAAGATCGCCTTATGCTCGATGTCAGGCGGATGAGGGTGCTTCGGGAGGTCGCGGCGCAGCGCTCTTTCTCCGCCGCCGCCGAAAAGCTCGGCTACACGCAGTCGGCGGTCTCACAGCAGATCGCGGCGCTCGAGCGCGAGGCTGGAGCCACCCTGATCGAGCGCAACCCTCGTGGCATGCGCCTCACGGACGCCGGCGAGGCGCTCGTCCGCCACGCCGACACCATCCTCGTCCGGCTCGCCGAGGCCGAGGCGGAGCTCGACGCGATCGCGGGTCTGCGGGGCGGCCGGCTCCGGCTCGCGAGCTTCCCCACCGCCGGGGCCACGCTCATGCCCGAGGCCGTCGCGGACTTCTCCAAGCGCCATCCCGGAGTCGAGCTGAGCCTCGCCGAGTCGGAGCCCGACGAAAGCCTGCTCCGGCTGAAGGCGGGCGAACTCGACCTGGCGCTCGTCGACGACGGGCCGCCCGTCCGGATGGACGACGAGGAGGTCGACTACATCGACCTGCTCGAAGACCCCCTCTACCTAGGACGACCCGCTGGCCACGCGCCGCCGGCTTCGCTTCCAGGACCTCGCGGCGGAGGCCTGGATCCAGGGAAGCAGCGCCTGCTCGTGCACGCGCCAGCTCCAGCTCGCCTGCTCGGCCGCCGGCTACGAGCCGCGGGCGGCGTTCGAGAGCGACGACTTCGGCGTCGTGCAGGGCCTCGTGGCCGCCGGGGTGGGCGTCGCGCTGATCCCGGGACTCGCGCTCGTGAACGCGCGTCCCGACATCGTGATCCGATCGATCGGCGCGAAGCCGCCGGTGCGCCGGATCATGGCGGCGACGCTGGCGAACGGCTACCGCTCGCCGGCCATGGCCGAGATGCTCGAGACGCTCGAGCGGATCGCAGCCGCCTACGGCGCGAAGACGCCGGAGCTGGCGGCGGTCTCGTAGGGCCGACCGGAGCACAGCGGTCGGTTTCGCACCGCCGCGTCAGCTATTGCACGCAGCGACGATCAGCGCGGTAGGCGCGTCATACACGGCATCGCTCGGGACTCGCCGGACCGTGAAACCGGCAGCGCGCCAGACGGCAACCTTGCGTGCATCCTCGTCGGCGAACTGATGGAACTGCCCAGGCCCCTTCATTCGACTCGCGCCCCCCTGAACGGGGGGATCCGGGGGTGGCAGGCCTCTCCGGGAGCCGGCGCCTACTTGTGCCGGTAGGTGATCCGGCCGCGGTCGAGGTCGTAGGGCGACAGCTCGATCTTCACGCGGTCGCCGGGGAGAATCCGGATGTAGTGCCGGCGCATCTTGCCCGAGATGT
>VAXR01000106.1:6893-13600 GCA_005885165.1 Actinomycetota bacterium | reverse complement strand
CCGACGCCCGCCGGCGGGTAGAGGACCAGATGCTGGTGACGTGCGCCGCCGCCGGGTCGCTCTTCTTCCCGTTCGTCGGCGCGATCGTCTACACGATCGTGCGGCCGCCCGAGTACCTGGACGACGTGCGCGAGCGCGAGCTGGAGATCGCCGCGGCGGAGGCGCGGCTGTCGCAGGTCGAGCAGGCCACGTGCCCGAAGTGCGGGGCCGAGGTCGAGAAGACGTTCCTCCGCTGCCCGAGCTGCGCCCGCAAGCTCAAGGAGCCATGCGCATCGTGCGGTCGGCCGCTCGACCCGCGCTGGCGGCTGTGCCCCTACTGCGAGGCCGAGGTGCCGCGCCGCGAGGAGGCCGAGGGCGGGGCGAGGCGGCGTCCGGCCCGCCGCGCCGCGCGCGCCCCCGAGCGCGGCGACCGGCCGGCACGTACGCCCGAACGCGGCGAGCGCCCTTCCGGGGCGCGAGCGCGCGCGAGCTCCGACAAGTCCGCGTCGGACGGATCGGCGTCGCGCGATGAGGAGCGGGCGGCACGCCGCACCGGGGCACGGAGCGCCGAAGACCCGGATCGCGCGTAGACCCCAGCCCACCCGCGCATGGAAAGAACGCTGATCCTGGTGAAGCCGGACGCCTTCGCACGAAGGCTGACGGGCGAGGCAATCGCACGCTTCGAGCGCAAGGGGCTCGCGCTGGTCGCGCTCAAGCGCATGGTCGTGGAGCGCGATCTGGCCGAGCGGCACTACGCCGAGCACCGCGACAAGCCCTTTTTCGGCGACCTCGTCGAGTTCATCACCGGCGGCCCGCTCGTGGCGATGGTCGTGGAGGGCTACGAGGCGGTCACCGCAGCGCGGCAGGTGATCGGCGCGACGAACCCGCTCGAGGCGGCACCAGGTTCGATCAGGGGCGACTACGGCCTCGAGGTGCAGACCAACCTGGTCCACGGGTCCGACTCCGAGGAATCGGCCCGCCGGGAGATCGAGCTCTTCTTCCCAGAGCTGGCTTAAGTGGCTGTGCCCGAGCGCCTGGTTCTCGCCTCGCGCTCGCCCCAGCGGCGGGCGATCCTCGAGCAGCTCGGAATCGAGTTCACCGTCGCGACGCCGGCCGTCGAGGAGGAGACGCGCGGCGAGCCGCGGCGGATAGTGGTGGAGAACGCCCTGCGCAAGGCGCGGGCGGTCGCGCCCGCCTCGGTTCCGGACGAGGGTGTCTCCGACGAGGAGCGGGTCCTTGGGGTCGACACCGAGGTCGTCCTCGACGGGAGGGTGTTCGGAAAGGCCGGCGACGAGGCCGATGCCGAGATGATGCTGAGGCGCCTGTCGGGCCGGACCCACGAGGTGTGGAGCGGGATCGCGCTGGTCGCGCCGGGAGGGGACGAGCGCACGGGGAGCGCCCTCACTCGGGTTCGCTTTCGCCGTCTCGAGGAGCCGGAGATCGCCTGGTACCTCGACAGCGGGGAGTGGCGCGATCGCGCCGGCGCTTACGCGATCCAGGGCCACGGAGCCGCCCTCGTGGAGTCGATCGAGGGCGACTTCTGGAACGTGGTCGGCCTGCCGGTCGCCGAGCTCCTGCGGCTGGCGCCGGATCTGGCGCGGATGCGGCGGGCGCAGCCATCCTCGTGACGCCTGCAACACCCCTCACAACCACTAAATTGCCGAATATCCGTTCGTTACACTCTCGGCGCCCAGGCCGGCCTGGGCGCGTCGTCCTGTCGCGGAGCGACCGGCGTGGCCGAGGGGTTGCCGTCGTGGCGGCCTGGAACGCTCTGCATCCATGGGTTTCTTCTCGTACGTAACCGGCTTCGGGGGCCGCGACATGGCGGTCGATCTCGGCACGGCCAACACGCTCGTATACGTGCGCGGCCGCGGGATCGTCCTGTCCGAGCCGTCGGTGGTCGCGATTGACTCGCGCAGCGGCGAGGTGCACGCAGTCGGGATCGAGGCCAAGCGGATGCTGGGCCGCACGCCGGGCACGATCCAGGCCATCCGCCCGCTCAAGGACGGGGTGATCGCGGACTTCGACGTGACCGAGCAGATGCTCCGGCACTTCATCCAGAAGGTCCACCAGAACCGCTGGGCCCACCCGCGCGTCGTCGTGTGCGTCCCGTCCGGCGTCACCGGGGTGGAGAAGCGCGCCGTCGAGGAGGCCTGCCTGTCCGCGGGAGCGCGCCAGGCCTACCTGATCGAGGAGCCGATGGCGGCCGCGATCGGCGCCGGACTGCCGGTCGGCGAGCCCACGGGGAACATGGTCGTGGACATCGGCGGCGGCACGAGCGAGGTGGCGGTCATCTCGCTCGGCGGCATCGTGGTCTCGCAGTCGATCCGGATCGGCGGGGACGAGCTCGACGAGGCGATCATCAGCTACGTCAAGCGCGAGTACAAGCTGATGATCGGCCAGCAGACCGCCGAGGAGGTGAAGCTCGAGATCGGGTCGGCGTTCCCCCTCGGCGAGGAGGTCCAGGCCGAGATCCGCGGGCGCGACCTCGTGTCGGGGCTTCCGAAGACCGTCGTCCTCACGAGCGAGGAGGTCCGCCACGCCCTCGAGGAGCCGCTCCAGGCGATCGTCGACGCCGTCAAGGAGACGCTCGACCGCACGCCGCCGGAGCTGGCCGCGGACATCATGGACCGCGGGATCATGATGGCCGGCGGCGGCTCGCTCCTGCAGGGCCTCGACGAGCGCCTGCGCGACGAGACGCAGATGCCGGCGCACCTCGCCGAGTCGCCGCTCACGTGCGTGGCCGTCGGGTCCGGCCGCTCGCTCGAGGAGTTCGAGGCGATCCACCGCTCGAACCGGAACAACTCCCGAAGCCGCCGTAGGTACTAGATGACCGGTCATCTGATGCCTTCGTCGCGCTCGATCTGCTAGCGCGAGGGGGGACGCAGAGGCATGTACGACAAGAAGGTCATCCGGAGGCGGCGGGCGGCGCTGGCCGTGCTGCTCGGGCTGTCGCTGATCCTGCTCACGGCCTACTTCGGCGAGTCGCCGTCAGGCGTGCTGCACGGGGTGCAGCGCGGCGCCCAGCAGGTGCTCGCGCCAGTCGAGTCCGGCGCTTCGAAGGCGTTTAAGCCGTTCAGCGATCTTTTCAACTGGGTGGGCGACGCATTCGGTGCAAAGGGTCAGAACAAGAAGCTGAAGAAGGAGCTCGCCGCTACGCGTGCCCAGCTCGCCGCCGCCCAGAGCGCTCTGCGCGAGAACCAGCAGCTGCGGGCTATGGTCGGGCTTCCGAGACGGCCTGGGTTCCCGCAGGGCACCAACCCGGTCGCCGCGCGCGTGATCGCGCGGTCCCCCACCGACTGGTACTCCACGATCTCGATCGACAAGGGCTCGTCCGACGGGATCCACCCCGACCAGCCGGTGGTCACCGGCGACGGGCTCGTGGGCAAGATCGAGTCCGCGACGCACGGGACGGCGCAGGTCACGCTGATCACCGACGCCTCGAGCGCGGTGTCGGCCCAGATCATGCCCGACGGCTCGAGCGGGATCCTGCGGCCGGCGGTCGGCGATCCGAGCGACCTCCAGCTGGACTTCATCCAGAAGGGCCGCCAGATCAAGAAGGGCCAGGCCGTGGTCACGGCGGGATTCCAGTCCAGCGGCCTCCAGCCCCTGTTCCCGCGCGGGATTCCGATCGGCAGGGTGCGCACCGCGAACCCGAGCGAGATCCAGACCTACCAACGCGTGCACGTCCAGGCTTACGCCGACTTCGGCCGGTTCGACTACGTGCAGGTCCTGACCGCTCGGCCCCCCGGCGTCCAGGCCGCGAGCGTCGGGGTCGGCCCGTGATCGTCACCGGCGGAAGCATCTTCCGCACCGGCCTGCTGGTCCTCCTCGGAGTGGTGATCCAGATCTCCGGGCTCTCGCAGTTCCACGTGCTCGGAGCGTCGCCGGACCTCACGCCGCTGATCGTGGCCGCCGTTGCGCTGTGGGCCGGCAGCGTCCCGGGCGCGGTCACCGGCTTCTTCGTGGGGCTGCTGCTGGATCTCGCCCTGGGGCAGAACCTGGGCTCCTCGTCGCTGGTCCTCTCGGCGGTCGGCTACGGGGTGGGCCGGTACGGCGAGCTGAGAGATCCCGCGCACGGCCTGATCGCCATCCCGGTGGGGGCGGCCGCCACCGCCGGATACCTCACGGCCTTCGCCGCGGTCAGCTTCATGCTGGAGACGGCGCCGTCGATCAGCGCCCTCGTCCTCCGCGACACCCTGGTCACCACCATCCTGAACGCGATCGTCGCGGTCCCGATCTTCGGCCTGGTCCGGCGCGTGATCCGTCCCGTGCTGCTCGCCCAACCCGCCGGCCGCCGGCGCCGCGCGCACACGCGCGAGACCGGCCCTATTGGCCTCCGGGGACTGGAGGTCTAGAGTGCGACCGACGAGCGTTCGGCCGAGGGGAAGGGGCCACTAGCCGGTGTATCTCGATCGCGAGACTCGCCCGCCCATCACGCCTCAGCTCGCCCTTCGCGTGGCGATCATCGGCGGCGTCGCCCTCATTCTGTTCGGGATCGTCTTCTTCCGGCTGTGGTACCTCCAGGTCCTCTCCGGCGACCGCTACCGCACGGAAGCGAACAACAACCGCGTGCGCGATATCAACGTCCAGGCGCCGCGCGGGCGGATCGTCGACCGCACCGGCAAGGTCCTGGTCGACAACCGCTCGGGCTACGCGGTGGTGGTGACGCCGGACAAGCTCCCCAGGGGCAAGAAGAAGCGCAAGAAGCTGTTCGACGGTCTTGGTCAGGTCCTCGGCATGGACCCGACGTCGATCGCCAAGAACGTGACTAAGCAGCTCAAGGTGCTGCCGTTCTCTCCGGCGACCGTCAAGCAGGACGTTCCCGGGCCCGTCTACAGCTACATCCTCGAGAACCAGGACCGCTATCCCGGCGTGGACGTCGAGCAGGTGGCCCTGCGCAAGTACCCGCACCGCGAGGTCGGGGCGCATCTGTTCGGGACAGTGGGGCAGATCAACGCGCCCGAGCTCAAGCAGAAGCGCTACCTGGGCGTGCCGCAGGGCGACCGCGTCGGGCAGTCGGGGGTCGAGTACGCGTACGACCGCTACCTGCGCGGGCGCGACGGCGCCAACCGCGTGCAGGTGGACGCCCGCGGCGACTTCCGCGCACAGCTCGCCACGCGGCCGCCGCAGCCGGGCGACCAGCTGAGGCTGTCGGTCGATTACAACGTTCAGCAGACCGGCCAGCAGGCGATCGCGGGGTGGAAGGCCGCGTTCGTGGCGATGGACGTGAAGACGGGCGAGGTGCTCGGGCTCGGAAGCGCACCGTCGTTCGACCCGAACGTGTTCTCGAAGACGATCAAGGAGTCCGACCTTCGCCGGCTGTCGGATCCCACGAACGGCGCCCCGCTCTTCGACCGCGCGACCCAGTCGGCGTACCCGACGGGGTCCACCTTCAAGCTCATCACCGCCACCGCCGCCCTCCAGGGCGGGCTAATCACCCCCGGGACCGTCGAGTACGACGGCGGCTCGCTGAACGTCGGGGGGACGGTCTTCAAGAACGCCGGCGGCGCGGTGAACGGCGCGCTGGCGCTGCGGGACGCGCTGAGGGTCTCGAGCGACGTGTTCTTCTACCGGCTCGGCCTGGAGCTGAACAGCGCCGGCGACGGCCACGGCCTGCAGCGCTGGGCGCACGACTTCGGGCTTGGCCACCGCACCGGCATCGACGTCGGCGGCGAGGGACCCGGGCTCGTCCCGAGCCCCGAATGGCGCAACCGGCTGTACCGCAAGCACCTGACCGACCGCCCCTGGTCGGTGGGCGACAACATCAACCTGGCCGTCGGGCAGGGAGACGTTGGGGTGAGCCCGCTGCAGCTCGCCGTGGCGTACGCGACGCTCGCGAACGGCGGCTACGTGGTGAAGCCGCACCTGGGCGAGCGCGTGGAGGACGTCGACGGGCGGGTGATCCAGGAGTTCCAGGACCCGCCGCGCCGCAGGCTGAACATCGATCCGGGGAACCGCCAGGCGATCCTCGACGGCCTGCACATGGCCGCGCAGTCGCCCGGCGGCACGTCGTACCCCGTCTTCAAGGACTTCCCGATCCCGTTCGCCGGCAAGACGGGTACCGCCCAGCGCACCGGCCAGAACGACCAGTCGTGGTACGCCGGCCTGGCGCCCTACCCCAACCCGCGCTACGTGGTGGTGACGACCTTCGAGCAGGGCGGGTTCGGCGTCGAGACCGCCGCTCCGGCCGTTCGCAAGATCATGTCCGTCCTGTTCGGGATCAAGGACAAGGGCGGGTCGAAGGGCTCCACGGCCGGAGTGAACCCATACGGGTAGGAGACAGGTCGATGTCCCCGCAAAATACGACCCGCGGACGCCCCCACGGCGGGCATGCGAGCTAGGTTTCCGGCATGAGTGCAGCGCTGGGCTCGCAGATCAAGCGCTTCCAGGAGACAGAGCAGCGCATCCTCGCGTCGCCGTTCCTCCAGCTCGATCCCCTGCTGCTGCTGGCGGGGATCGGCCTGATCGCGTGCGGCGTGTACGTGGTGGGCACGGCGACCCACGGCGACATCCCCGGCAACCCGGACTACTACCTGGTCCGACAGGCGGCCTACGGGGCCGTGGGGCTGGTCCTGATGCTGGTCCTGGCGCGCTTCGACTACTCCCGCCTGCGGGAGTGGAAGCTCGGCATATACGGGATGACGATCGGGCTGATCCTGCTGACGCTCGCGCTCGGCACGGCCACGCGGGGCTCGAAGCGTTGGATCGACCTCCCGTTCCTCAAG
>VAXR01000106.1:0-6842 GCA_005885165.1 Actinomycetota bacterium | reverse complement strand
AGACAACGAGCCGGGTCCTCTTGCTGGCGATCCTGCCGGCGATGCTGGTCGTGATCCAGCCGGACCTCGGCTCGGCATTGGTCTACACAGCGATCGCGTGCACCGTGCTGTTCGTGGCCGGCACGAGGTGGACCCATTTCCTGGTGATCGGGCTCATCACCGTCACCTCGATCGTGGGGATTCTCGTGGCAGCGCCCGCCGCCGGCGTGCACGTGCTCAAGCAGTACCAGGTGGACCGCCTGACGGCGTTCGTCAACCCCACCGACAATCCGCGCCGCCAGGGCTACCAGCTCAAGGAGTCGCAGGTTGCGATCGGCTCGGGAGAGAAAACCGGGCGCGGGCCGGCACACGCCAGCCAGACGAAGCTCGACTTCCTGCCCGAGCACCACACCGACTTCGTGTTCAGCGTGGTGGGGGAGGAGTTCGGGTTCGTGGGGGCCGCTCTGGTCCTGTCCCTCTACGCTCTCCTTATATGGCGCGCGTTGCGCATATTGACGATGTCGAAGAACCTGTACGGAGCGCTGATAGCCGGCGGCATCACCGCCATGCTCATGTTCCAGGTCTTCGTGAACGTCGGCATGACCATCGGGATCATGCCCATCACCGGAGTCCCGCTGCCGCTGCTCAGCTACGGGGGCTCCTCCGTCCTAGTCACCTTCCTGGCGATCGGCCTGTTGCAGTCGATCCACGTGCAGGCACGTGCGTCGGCCGCCGCCAAACGCCGGGAGCTCATCGCATGAGAGGCAAGATCTTTGAGAAAGCAAGTGCTCGTCACGGCCGACCGTGGCCAAACCAGAGTCGCCATCCTGGAGGCGGAGGGAGAGCCGTCCGCCGCTAGCGGGAACGGAGCATCGTCGCGCGCCCAGCGCGGGCGGCGCGGATCGAGCGGGGGAGCTATCCCCCGCGGATGGCGTGTAGGAGAGCTCTACATCGAGCGCCGCTCGAGCCGCTCGATCGTCGGAAATATCTACAAGGGCCGGGTCGACAACGTGCTGCCCGGGCTCGAGGCCGCGTTCGTCGACATAGGAATCGACAAGAACGGCTTCCTTCACGTCGACGACATCGTGATGCCCGGCGTCGAGGTCCAGCGCCGCGGGCGCGTGGGCGGCAAGGGGCAGCGCATCTCGCAGCTGCTAAAGCCGGGCCAGGAGATCATCGCGCAGGTGGTCAAGGACCCCCTGAAGACGAAGGGGGCGCGGCTGTCGATGCAGCTCTCGATCGCAGGCCGCTACCTCGTCTACGTCCCCCAGGGGGAGGGCATCGGCGTCTCGCGGAGGCTCGAGGATGCGGAGCGCGACCGGCTTCGCAAGCGGGCCGCCAAGCTCGACCTGGCGGGTGGCGGGGCGATCATCCGGACCGCCGCGCGCGGCGCGAAGAAGGAGGACTTCGAGCGGGAGATCAAGTACCTCCACAAGCTCTATGAGGTCCTCCAGAAGCGGGCCGAGGAGACGCCCGCGCCGGCGATGGTCTTCCAGGAGGCCGACCTGCCGGTGCGCGTCGTGCGCGACATCTTCTCGGCCGAGTTCGACCGGGCGATCGTCGACGACGAGAAGCAGCACCAGCGCCTCGTCTCGTTCCTGACCCGCACCGCCCCGGAGCTGCTCGACCGCGTCGAGGTGTACTCGGACGACGAGCCGCTGTTCGACCGCTACGCCATCGAGGAGGTCATCCAGTCGACGCTCAATCGGCGCGTGGACCTCTCCTCGGGCGGCTACCTGATGATCGACTACGCCGAGGCCATGACGGTGATCGACGTGAACTCCGGGTCGTTCACGGGGCGCGGCAAGAGCGCCCGCCTCGAGGACACGATCGCCAGGACCAACCTCGAGGCGGCGGAGGAGGTGGTCCGCCAGCTCAGGCTGCGGGACATCGGCGGGATCATCGTCATCGACTTCATCGACATGGCGCGCGCCCGCAACCGCGACGCGGTACTCAAGACGCTCCGCAAGATGCTCGACGAGGACCGCACCAAGACGTACGTGATGGAGATCTCGCCGCTCGGGCTGGTCGAGATGACCCGCCAGAACGTGACCGACGGCGTGCGCGAGATCCTCACCAAGATCTGCCCGACATGCGGCGGCGAGGGCGTGGTCCTCTCCGAGGAGACGGTGGCGCTCGACGTGGAGCGCAAGCTGCGCGAGCTGGTGGCCGAGCGGCCGAAGCCCGAGGCGTACCTGGTGCAGCTCAACCCGCGCGTCTCGTCGCTCCTCTTGAACGGGCCGGGACGTCCGATCCTGGAGCTCGAGGCAGAGCTCGGAAAGCACTTCCACTTCGAGGGCTCGGAGGGCCTGCCGCTCGACCACTTCGCGGTCACGATGGAGGGGTCTCGCGCCGATGTTGAGGAGCGCGCGCTCCCCTTCCGCGAGGGCGAGGAGGTCCACGTGACCATCGAGGAGCCGCACATGTACGAGGAGAACGACGCCGTGGCGAAGGTCGACGGCTACGTGATCTCGGTCGCGGGCGCGGGCGGGCTGATCGGCGAGAAGCGGCTCGTCCGGATCGACTCGGTGACTCGCTCGGCCGCGACCGCGTCGCTGGTCGGGGGCGACGAGCCGGCTGGCGACGCCGGCGAGAGCGCGTCGAGCGACGGGTCCCCGCCCGCCTCACGCGGGCGCACCCGGCGAGGGCGGCGCGGCGGGCGCGGGCGGGGGCGCAGCACGACCGAGGCCAAGGCCAAGGAATAATTCCGGCCTCCGCCATGGGCGACGGCGCGCCGGATCAGGTCAGCGAGTTCGAGCGGGAGGGGCTGCTCGAGGGGCTCGCGGACGAGGAGCGCGAGGCCCGCATCGACCTGCTGCGGCAGCTGGTCGAGGTGGGCGTCTCGATGGACGACCTCAAGCGGGCGGTGGCGGAGGACCGTCTCGCGATGCTGCCGATCGAGATGGTCTTCACGCGCGAGTGCAAGTACACGCTTCGAGACGCGATGGAGGCATCCGGCCTCGATGACGACTTCGTGCGCCGCGATTTCCTGGCGCTCGGGCTCCCGCACCCGGCCGAGGACGAGGTCCTCTACACCGAGGAGGACGTCGAGAGCTTCAGGGCTGTGAAGCAGGTCCTCGACGCCGGGCTTCCGGCGGAGCGGATGCTCGAGCTTGCCCGGATCGTGGGGCGGGCGGCGGCGCAGAGCTCGGAGGCGGTCCTGACGACCTTCGTGCGGCAGTTCCTTCGCGCGGGCGACACGGAACGCGACGTCGGGCTCCGCCTTGCGGCCGTGGCCGACGCGCTGATGCCCCAGCTCGGCCCTCTCATGGAGACACCGACCCGGCTCCACATGCGCGAGATCGTGCGGCGCGAGGTGATCGGGCGGGCGGAGCGGATGGAGGGCGTGCTGCCGGGCTCGCGGGAGGTCGGTGTGTGCTTCGCGGACCTCGTCTCGTTCACACAGCTCAGCGAGAGCACCTCGACGGAGGAGCTCGGGGAGGTGACCGGGCTGCTCGAGCTGCACGCCTCGGAGATCGCCGAGCCGCCCGTCCGCCTGATCAAGCTGATCGGCGACGCGGCGATGCTCGTGTCCCCCGACGTGCCGCCGCTCGTGGACGCGACCGCGCGGCTGGTCCAGCATGTGGACGGCGACGGCCGGCTACCTCAGATCCGCGCCGGGGTGGCGGCGGGCCCGGCGCTCAACCGCGGCGGGGACTGGTACGGGCGGTCGGTGAACCTCGCCAGCCGGCTGACCGGCGCGGCTAATCCCGGGGCCATCATCGCCACCCAGGAGGTCGTCACGGCCGCTGGCGCCGCCTACGCCTGGGACCCGCTGCCGGCGCGCCGGCTCAAGGGAATAGAGCGCGAGGTGGACGTCTTTCAGCTCCGCTAAGCACGGCTACACTCCACGTCCGGCGCCCGCGCCTCGGGCGCCCTCTTTCTGCCATGTACGCGATCGTCAGAGTGGGCGGTAAGCAGTACCGCGTCGAGAAGGGCGACTCGGTCGTCGTCGATCGCATGCGCGCGGACGAGGGCGCAAGCGTGACCCTGGAGCCGCTGCTGCTCGCCGGCGACGGTAAGGACAAGACGGTGTTCGAGCGCGACGACCTCGCGAAGGTGAAGGTCGAGGCGGTGGTGGCCGGGCACGAGCGCGGCAGGAAGGTCCACGTGCTCAAGTTCAAGCCGAAGAAGGGCTACAAGCGCCGGAGCGGGCACCGCTCGGAGCTCACGCGGCTCGAGATCAAGGACATCAAGCTCACGTCGCGCAAGCCGGCTGCCCGCAAGGAAACCGCGGAAAAGCCCACGGCGAAGAAGGAGGGTGCCGCAAAGCCGGCGGCGGCGAAGGCGGAGACCGCTGAGGCCAAGCCGGCGACCAGGAAGCCGGCGACGAAGAAGCCCGCGGCGCGTAAGCCCGCGCCGAAGAAGCCCGCCACCAAGAAGCCCGCGGCGCCGAAGCGCTCGACGGCGAGGAAGGCGCCTGCTAAGAAGAAGGCGGAGGAAGGTTCGGATGGCTCATAAGAAAGGTCTCGGATCTAGCCGCAACGGCCGCGACTCGCACAGCAAGCGCCTGGGCGTGAAGGTGTTCGCGGGCGAGGTCGTGACCGGTGGCGAGATCATCGCGCGCCAGCGCGGGACGCGCTTCAAGGCCGGCGACGGCGCCGGCATCGGCAAGGACCACACGATCTATGCGGCGCGCCCCGGGCGGGTCGAGTTCACGACCGGCCGGCGCGGCCGGGTCATCTCCGTAGCGGCCGAGTAGCGCGCCGCCGCCGAGTCGGCGTGTTCACGGATCGCGCGCGCATCTTCGTGCAGGGCGGTCGCGGCGGCGACGGCGTCGTCTCGTTCCGGCGCGAGGCCCACGTGCCGCGCGGCGGCCCGGACGGGGGCGACGGCGGGCGTGGGGGAGACGTCACGCTCGTGTGCGATCCGTCGCTGCGCGACCTCCAGGGCTTCCGGCGGCGGGCGCACTACAAGGCGCCGCGCGGAGCCCACGGTGAGGGGTCGAACCGCCATGGTGCGAGCCCGCGCGGGCTCGAGATCCCGGTGCCGCCGGGCACCGCGGTGGTCGATCCGGAGCGCGGGACGCACTGGGACCTGACGCGCCCCGGCCAGCGGGCCGTGGTCGCGCGCGGCGGCTCGGGCGGCCGTGGCAACCGGCACTTCACGAGCTCCACGCGGCAGGCGCCGCGCTTCGCGGAGCGCGGGCTTCCCGGCGAGGAGGGGTGGATCGAGCTCCGGCTGCGGCTGCTCGCCGACGTCGGGTTGGTGGGGCTTCCGAACGCGGGGAAGTCGTCGCTGCTCGCCCGGTTGACGCGGGCGCACCCGAAGGTCGCGGACTACCCGTTCACCACGGTCGAGCCGGTGCTCGGGACGCTCGATCGCGGCGATCGCCAGCTCGTGATCGCCGACATCCCGGGGCTGATCGAGGGCGCGAGCACGGGGGCCGGCCTCGGACACGAGTTCCTGGCGCACGTCGAGCGCACGCGCCTGCTCGTGCACGTCCTCGACATCGCTCCGCTCGACGGCTCCGACCCCGCGGGCGGCTACGAGACAGTGGAGCGCGAGCTCCGCGAACACGGGGCGGGGCTCGAGCGGCTGCCGCGCATCGTGTGCCTGTCGAAGGTCGATCTCGTGCCCGCTGAGGAGGCGGATGCCGCGCGCGAGCGGATGCGGAGCGCGCTTGGTGGCGAGGTCCTCGGGATCGTCGTCACATCGGCGGTCACGGGGCGCGGGCTCGATGAGCTGGCGGACGCGATCCTCGAGGCGGTGCCTGTGGAGCCGGCGGAGGCGGAGGCCCCACCGCCCGAGCGGCTGGCCGAGCCCGAGGCCGAGCACCGCCTGTACCGGCCGGCGGCGGGCGAGGGCTTCGAGGTGAGCCGGACCGGCGAGGGCTCGTTCCGCGTCACCGGCGTCGGCGTCGAGCGGCTGATCGCGCGGCACGACACGACGAACGAGGAGGCGCTCGCCTATCTCGAGGACCGGCTGCGGACGATCGGGGTGATAGGGGCGCTCGAGGCAGCTGGGTTCACTCCGGGGGACGACGTCGAGATCGGCGGCGTGGTGTTCGAGCTCGACCCGGGCGCGCCGCTTCGCTGACTGGCTCTGCATGCGGCCTGGATTGCCGCGGCGCGCGAATCTCGCCATAACCTTCGCGCCGTGAGCACCACCGTGGTCAAGCTCGGCTCGAGCATCGTCGCGGACGAGCGCGGCGAGCTGCGCGGTGATGTCCTCGCCACCGTCTGCGACCAGGCGGCGGAGCTCCACGGCACCGGGTATTCCGTGGTGCTCGTCACCTCGGGGGCCATCGCGCGCGGGATGAAGCTGATGGATCTCCCGGTGCGTCCGACCGCGATGCCGCACCTGCAGGCGGCGTCGGCGGTCGGGCAGGGCAAGCTCTACCACCACTACGACGAGCTGCTGGCGGCGCGCGGCGTGCCGAGCGCGCAGGTGCTCCTCACGTTCTTCGACATGTCGGCGCGCAGCCACTACCTGAACGCGCGGCAGACGCTGCGGACGCTGCTCGATTGGCGGGTTACGCCCGTGATCAACGAGAACGACACGACCGCGACCGATGAGATCTCGTTCGGCGACAACGACTTTCTGGCGGCGCAGGTGGCGATCCTGATCGACGCCGACCTCCTGCTGCTCCTGACGGACATCGATGGGCTGCACACGGCAGATCCGCGGCACGACCCCTCCGCGCCCCTCGTTCCGGAGGTGCGCGACTTCAGCGAGGTCGAGTCGCTCGACATCGGGGTCTCCACCTCGCCGCTCGGCTCGGGCGGGATGCGCTCCAAGGTGGTGGCCGCGCAGATGGCGACGGCCGCCGGGATCCCGGCCGTGATCGCGAACGGCACGCAGCCGGAAACGGTGCTGCGGGCGGTCCGGGGCGAGCCGGAGGGGACGTTCTTCCACGCGCA
>VAXR01000105.1 GCA_005885165.1 Actinomycetota bacterium | reverse complement strand
GGGGCTCCGAGATCGAGAAGCTTACGGGGGGGATGTCGAATCAGCTTCCGCCGGTCGACCTAGAGGTTCAGCGGAAGGCGCTCGAGCTCGTACGGGAGGCGGCCCGCAGTGGCCGGCTGACCTCCATCCACGACGTCTCGGACGGAGGGCTGGGCGTCGCCCTCGCGGAGTGCTGCATCGCCGGCGGGATCGGAGCCGAGGTGGAGCTCGAGTGGCCGGGGCTCGCCCCGATGCTGTGGGGCGAGGGCCCGGGCGGGTACGTGGTGTCGGGGCCACCGGAGGCCGTCGACGAGCTGGCCGGGACGGCGGGAGAGGTACCGGTGCGGCGGCTCGGCGCCGTCGGGGGCGATGCGCTCGCGATCGCCGCGGGCGCTGCTAGGCTGCGAGTTCAGGTCACGGATCTGAAAACAGCCCATGAGCAGGCGATTCCGGACCTCCTGAGTTGACCTCCACCAATCCGATCTTGCCTCGCGAAGGCCCTCGCGACGAGTGCGGGGTTTTCGGCGTCTACGCGCCGGAGTCCGACGTCGCCCGGCTCACTTACTTCGCGCTATACGCGCTCCAGCACCGCGGCCAGGAGTCGGCGGGCATCGCCACGGTCGATGGCGGAGAAATCGTCGCCACGCGCGAGCTGGGCCTGGTCGCGCAGGTGTTCGACGAGCCGAAGCTGCGGGCGCTCCCCGGCACGATGGCGATCGGCCACGTCCGCTACTCGACCACCGGCTCTTCCGCCTGGGAGAACGCCCAGCCGATCCACCGCTCCGACCGGCACAATGTCGCGCTCGCGCACAACGGGAACCTGATCAACGCGGTCGAGCTCCACGCCGAGCTGCGCGAACGGGGAGTGGGCTTCCGCTCCACGTCGGACTCCGAGATCATCGCCGCGCTCATCTCCACCCACGAGGCCGATCGGGTGGAGGACGCGATCGAGGACGTGATACCTCGGCTCGAGGGCGCCTTCTCGACGGTGGTGATGAGCCCGGAGGGCTTGTTCGGCTTCCGCGACGGCGCCGGGCTGCGGCCGCTTGCGCTGGGCCGGCTCGGCGACCGCTACTGCATTGCCTCCGAGAGCTGCGCCTTCGACATCATCGGCGCCGAGCTCATGCGCGAGGTGCAGCCGGGCGAGCTCGTCGGCCTAGGGGAGCGCGGGATCCGGACGTCCCAGGTCGTGGAGTCCGAGCGGCAGGCGTTCTGCGTGTTCGAGCACATCTACTTCGCGCGGCCGGACAGCCAGCTCGAGGGCCGGCTCACGCAGCTGTCGCGGCGCAAGATGGGCGAGATCCTGTGGCGGGAGGCGCCGGTGGAGGCCGACCTCATCATCGCCGTGCCCGACTCGGGCAACCCGGCGGCGAACGGCTACGCGCAGGCGTCGGGGATAGCCAAGGACGACGGCCTGATCAAGAACCGCTACGTCGCGCGCACGTTCATCCAGCCGGGCCAGGAGCTGCGGCGCCACGGCCTGCGGATGAAGTTCAACCCGCTGCCCGAGATCGTCGGCGGCAAGCGGATCGTGGTGGTCGACGACTCGATCGTGCGCGGCAACACCACCCGCCAGATCATCGGGATGCTCCGCGACGCCGGGGCGAACGAGGTCCATCTCCGCATCTCCGCGCCGCCGATCCGTCATCCCTGCCACTACGGGATCGACATGTCGACGCGTCAGGAGATGATCGCCCACGACCGCTCGGTTGAGGAGGTCGCGCGGGAGCTGGGAGCCGACTCGCTCGCCTACCTGTCGCTACGCGGGCTGTACGAGGCGATCGGGGCGGACCGCTCCACGCACTGCGACGCCTGCTTCACCGGCGACTACCCGCTCGAGCGGACCGACGGCGCGCGCGGCAAGTTCGCGCTAGAGGAGCTGGCGGTCGTCCAGAGCTGACGCGCGCCGCCTCGCGCGCGCGGAATTGCGCTATAGGACGGGCAGGCTGTAGTTGTTGAACTTCCAGAGCGCGCTCGTGTACCAGAGCAGCGCCACGAGCGTGAAGAGCGCGCCGCCGGCAAGCGGCAGGGCGATGTCCGGCATGCGCCGGAAGCGGACCGCCGCGATCTTCACCACGATCGCCCCGTAGAGCACGCAGCCGGCGATCGAATGGACCGCCTGGCGCGCGGTGGTCGTCTGGACTCCGTAGGCAAACATGCAGTGGTAGGCGACCGGGATCGTCACGAGGATCGCGAGCGCGCCCATCAGCCGGTGGCCGAGCGCTACCGGCCGCGGCGCCGCGCGTAGCCGCGGAAGCCTGCCGAAGATCCAGAGCGCGGACGTGAGCTGGAGGACCGCGATCGCGAGGACGCCGGTGGCGATCCAGGACTTGAGCGAGAGGGTGCCGGTGCCGGTCTCCCCGAAGAGCGACGTCGTGTAGTCGGGCGTGTGATTGCGGCCGAAGACGTAGATGCCCGCGGCGATCGCGATGCCGAGCGCGAGCGCGACGGGTGCGACGGGCCGATAGCGGGCGGGGGCGACCTGCAAGCGCGAGCCTTTCGTGCGAGTCCGGGTCGATACTACGGCCTGGATGGGGATTTCTGCAACAGCTGACCGCCTGCCGCCGGGCCCGCGCTTCGCCGCCCTCCAGGCGGCCCGTTTCGCCCGCGGCCCGGTCGCGTTCCTCGAGTCCATGCGGCGCCGCTACGGCGACGTCTTCACGGTTCCGTTCCCGTTCTTCGAGCGGCTGGTGTACCTCGCCGATCCCGAATCGATCAAGCAGGTGTTCAAGGGCGACCCGCGTGTCTTCCACGCCGGCGAGGGCAACGCGGGGCCGCTCGGCCCGGTGGTAGGCGATCGATCGGTGTTCGTGCTGGACGAGGACGAGCACATGCGGGAGCGCAAGCTGCTCCTGCCGCCGTTCCACGGGGAGGCGGTGCGCGGCTACCGCGAGCTGATGGCCGAGATCGCGGCACGGGAGGTCGAACACTGGCCCGTGGGGCGCCCGTTCGCGCTACGGGGGCGCACCCAGCCGCTGACGCTGGAGGTGATCCTGCGCGCCGTCTTCGGGATCGACGACGAGGAGGCGCTGGCCGGTTATCGCGCGCTGGGGGCGAAGCTCGGGGAGGTGAGCAACCTCGTGGTCCTGCTCCCGGCGCTGCGGCGGGACCTCGGCCGTTTCAGCCCGTGGGGGCGGTTCCTGCGTGTCCGGAACGCCCTGGACGAGCTGATTTACGGCGAGATCGCGCGCCGGCGAGCCGATAGCGACGCCGCGTCACGCGACGACGTGCTCTCGCTGTTGCTCCAGGCCCGGCGCGAGGATGGCAGCCCGATGACCGACGTGGAGCTGCGCGACGAGCTGGTGACGACGGTGGCCGCGGGTCACGAGACCACCGCCACCGGCTTGGCCTGGCTGTTCGAGCGCCTACTGAGGCACCCGGACGTCGAGGAGCGCCTGCGGGCTTCCCTCGCGGACGGCGACGACAGCTACCTCGACGCCGTCGTCAAGGAGACCCTGCGCGTCCGCCCCGTGGTGGTCGACGTCGTGCGCGGGCTGACGCAGGACACCGAGATCGCGGAGTGGAGACTGCCGGCGGGCACGTATGTCGTTCCGGCGATCGCGCTCGTGCATCTGCGCGAGGACGTCTACGAGGACGCGCACGAGTTCCGGCCGGAGCGCTTCCTTGACGGCGGCGCCGGCGGCACCTACACCTGGATCCCGTTCGGCGGCGGCGTGCGCCGCTGCATCGGGGCGGCCTTCGCCATGGAGGAGATAAAGGTCGTGACGCGCACGATCCTGGAGCACGCCCGGCTGCGAGCCGACCGGCCCCGCTCGGAGCGGCAGCGCGCGCGCCACGTGACCTTGGTGCCGTCGCGCGGCGGGCGGGTGGTGCTCGAGGAGCGGCTCGCGTAACGACTCCGCACCGGGATCGCAACAACTCGCCAATACCTGGGCGCTCCCGCCGATCCCGCCTGTACGGTGGCCGCGTGGACCTGAATTCGGCCCTGCGCGAGCATTTCGGCTTCAGCGGCTTCCGGCCCGGACAGCGCGAGGCGTGCCAGGCGGCACTCGCCGATCGCGACGTCCTGGTCGTGATGCCCACGGGCTCGGGGAAGTCGCTCTGCTATCAGCTTCCCGCGCTCATGCGGGACGACCTGGCGGTGGTCGTCTCGCCGCTGGTCGCGCTGATGCAGGACCAGGTCGACGCCCTGCGGGCGCGGGGGCTCGGCTCGGTCGCGGCCGTAGTGAACGCCCAGCGCGACGCGTCGGACAACGCGGCCGCGATCGCCGCCGCTGCGCGCGGCGAGCTGCGGCTGCTGTACGTAGCGCCGGAGCGCTTCTCGGCGCCCGGGTTCCTCGACGGGCTTGCGGGCGCACGGATCGGGCTGTTCGTGGTCGACGAGGCGCACTGCGTGTCCCAGTGGGGCCACGACTTCCGGCCCGACTACTTCCGGCTGGCCGACGCCGCGCGGGCGCTCGACGCGCGCGCGATAGTCGCGTCCACGGCCACGGCCACCCCGCGGGTGGCGGCGGACGTCGTTCGGCGGCTCGGGTTGAGGGAGCCGCTGCGTGTGGCGACGGGGTTCGACCGCCCGAACCTCGCGTTTGCCGTGGCGCGGCCGGCGCCGCACGAGAAGCGCAGGCTGCTGGTCGAGGCGCTGCGTCGCGACGGCGCGCTGCCTGCGATCGTCTACGCGGGCACCCGAGCGGGCTCGGAGGACCTGGCCGCGATGCTCACCGACGCTCTGGGAGAGCAGGCGCTGCCTTACCACGCGGGGCTCGATCGCGAGCGGCGCGCGGCGGTGCAGCGGCGCTTCCTGCGCGACGACGTCCGGGTCGTCGTCGCGACCAACGCGTTCGGCATGGGGGTGGACAAGCCGAACGTCCGCACGGTGCTGCACGCGAGCGTGCCGTCGTCGCTCGAGGCGTACTACCAGGAGGCCGGCCGGGCCGGCCGCGACGGCGCCCCGGCGCGGGCGCTGCTCCTGGCGGAGAACCGGGACAAGGCGCTGCACGTCCACTTCATCCGGAGCGACGAGATCGACGAGAAGCACCCGGCGAAGCTCGCCGCGCGTCTCGCGGCGGCGACCGACGACGGCAGCCTTCCAGGGCTCTCTGAGGCCCGATACGGGCTCGACGCGTCGGAGCTCGTCGCGGAGCTCGGCTGCGACCACGACCAGCTCCGTTCGCTGATCGGCCATCTCTCGCGCGCCGGCGTGATCATGCCGACGCCCGCCGGGGCCGACCGTGTCGCGGGTCGGGTGCTGGGCCCGTTCGACCGCGGGGCGGAGGCCCACTGCCGGGCGTCGATAGCCGAGGCCGCGCGGGTGCGCTGGAAGCAGTACCGCGAGATCTGGGCGTTCGTCGAGGGCTCGGGCTGCCGGCGGCAGACGATCCTGCGGCACTTCGGCGACTCGTCCGATCCGGCCCCAACCGGCGCCTGCTGCGACGCGTGCGGGGCGGAGCTCGTGCCCGTCCTGCCGCCCCCCGATCCGTCGGAGATCGCCAACCTCGATGACGCGATCCTGTCGGTTGCCGAGGCGGCCCGGCCGCCGGTCGGCCGCACCACCTGCGCCGAGATCCTCCACGGCGCGCGGACGAAGAAGATCGAGCGGAACTCCTACGACGGACTCCCTGCCTACGGCACCTCGTCCGGCATGCGGAGGGCGGACATTCTCAGTCGGATCGACGAGCTGATCGACGCGAGGCGGCTGACCACGAGCGGCGGCCCGTACCCGGTGCTCCGCGCGCCCGCGGTAAAAGCGCCTCTGTGAGCTTTCGGATCGGCGTACTCGTATCCGGCGAGGGATCGAACCTCCAGGCGCTGATCGACAGCGTCCACGGGCAGGACGGGATCGAGATCGTCTGTGTCGGCTCGAACAATCCGGACGCGCGCGGGCTCGTGCGGGCGGAGACGGCTGGAATCGCGACCGGCGTGTTCCCGGCCGGCGGCTACGGGAGCCGGGAGGAGCGCGACGCCGCGCTCGCCGACTGGCTGGCGGAGCGGCGGGTCGATCTCGTCGTCCTCGCGGGGTTCATGGAGGTGCTCGGGCCGGTGTTCGTGCGCCGCTTCGCCGGCCGGATCGTGAACGTGCACCCGTCGCTCCTGCCCGCCTTCCCGGGCGTGCACGCGATCGACGAGGCCCTCGCCCACGGGGTCCGGCTCATGGGCGTGACCGTCCACTTCGTCGATGAGCGGGTCGACAGCGGGCCGATCATCACGCAGGAGGCCTTCGATCCGGTTCCGTATTCTCGTGACATCGCCGCCGTGGAGAAACGCGTCCACGAGATAGAGCACCGCCTGCTGCCGCACGTGGTCAGGCTGATCGCCGCCGGGCGGGTGCGGATAGATCCGGACCAGCCGAGGCATGTGATCGTGGAGGAGGACGATGGGGACCACTGAGGGCACGGCTCCGGAGGTGGCCAAGCCGGGTGCGGTGCGGATCCGGCGCGCGCTCCTGACGGTCTCCGACAAGCGGGGACTGCTCGACTTCGCGCGCGGCCTCACGGAGCTCGGCGTCGAGATCGTGTCCACCGGCGGGACCGCGCACGAGCTCGCGGACGCGGGGATCGAGTCGCGGGCGATCGACGACTACACCGGCTTCCCGGAGATCCTCGACGGGCGGGTGAACCGACCACGTGGCGACGCTCGGCGATCACTCGATCGAGCCGATCGACCTCGTCTGCGTGAACCTCTACCCGTTCGAGCGCACGGCGGCGCGGCGGGGAGTGTCGCCGGAGGAGGTCGTCGAGAACATCGACATCGGCGGGCCGACTCTGATTCGGGCGGCGGCGAAGAACCACCCGTTCGCTGCGGTCGTCGTCACGCCCGAGAGCTACGACGCGGTCCTCGAGGAGCTGCGCATGAGCGACGGTCTGCTCTCCGAGCAGACGCGCGAGGCGCTGGCGGCGGACGCGTTCGCGTACACGGCGCGCTACGACGCCGCGATCGCGCGCTGGTTCTCGGAGCGCGAGGACGACTTCCCAGCCATCTACCCGCGCGTGTACGAGAAGGTCCTGGACCTGCCGTACGGCGAGAACCCGCACCAGCGCGCGGCGTACTACGCGCAGGCGAACGCGCGGACGCACCTGCTGTCGATGGTGTCGAAGCTGCACGGCAAGGAGCTGACGTTCAACAACCTGCTCGACCTGGACGCGGCGCGGCGGGTGGTCGACGAGTTCGAGATCCCGGCGGCGGTGATCGTCAAGCACAACAACCCGTGCGGGTGTGCGGTGGGCGGCTCGGCGCTGGAGGCGTTCGAGCGAGCGCTGGCCACCGACCCGGTGAGCGCCTTCGGTGGGGTCTACTGCTTCAACCGGTCGGTCGACCGCGAGCTCGCGGAGAAGCTGCACGAGGTGTTCGTCGAGGTCGTGATGGCGAAGGGCTACGACGACGGCGCGCTCGAGATCCTCCAGCAGAAGCCGAACGTCCGGATCCTGCACGATGCGGAGCGGCGCACGGAGCCCGTGATGGACCGGGACATCCGCCGGGTCCGCGGCGGCCTGCTGGTGCAGGACCGCGACGAAGACATCGAGCTTCGCGACGAGATGCGGGTCGTCACCGAGCGCCAGCCGACCGAGCGGGAGTGGGGCGAGTTGCTGTTCGCCTGGAAGGTGTGCAAGCACGTGCGCTCCAACGCGATCGTCCTCGCGAAGGAGCTCGGCACGGCCGGCATTGGAGCGGGGCAGATGAGCCGCGTGGACTCGGTGCGACTGGCGGTCGAGAAGTCGCTGGTCCCGCTCAGCGGAGCGGCGCTTGCCTCGGATGCCTTCTTCCCGTTCGCGGACGGGCCGCAGCTAGCGCTGGACGCCGGCGTGACGGCGATCATGCAGCCCGGCGGCT
>VAXR01000104.1 GCA_005885165.1 Actinomycetota bacterium | reverse complement strand
CACGTCGACCGCGCGGACGGACTCCGTTCCGTAGGCGAGCGCGGCGATCGCCTGGGCGCCGCCCATCCGGTAGACCTCGGTGACGCCGCACAGCCCGCAGGCGGCGAGGATCGCGGGGTGTGCGCGCCCCTCCGGCCCCGGCGGCGCGCAGACCGCCAGCTCGTCCACCCCGGCGGCCGTGGCCGTCGTGGCGCACATCACCACGGTCGAGGGATAGGGAGCACGCCCGCCCGGGACGTAGGCCGCGGCACGGCGGACCGGCTGTTCGACGAGCGTGACCTCCTGGCCCTCGGGAAGCGTGACGCCCACCAGCTCGCGCAGCTGCGCCTCCGCCACCGCGCGGACATTCTCGATCGCGAGGCGGAGGCCGCCGAGCGCGCCCGGCTCGAGCGTCGAGATCGCGGCCTCGATCTCGGCCGGCGGGACCGCGAGCGCCGCGGGGCCGAGCTCGGCGTGGTCGAACCGCTCGGTCAGTGAGCGCACGGCGGCATCGCCGCCGGATTTGATTTCGGCGACGATCTCGCGTACCGCGTCCTCCACGTCCCGCGCCGGGGGCACGAGCGCCCGCAGCTCCGCTGCGTTCGTGTCGGGCCCGAAGCGCCGGATCCTCACTTGAGCTCCCTGAGGCGCGCGACGAACGCGTCGATCTCCGCCGCCTTCAGCTTGTGCGCGACGGGGTTGGCGATCAGGCGCGCCGTGCACTCGGCGATCGCCTCGCGCTCCACGAGCCCGTTCTCGGTGAGCGTGCGCCCCGTGGCCGTGAGGTCGACGATCGCATCGCAAAGCCCGGTGACAGGGGCGAGCTCGACCGACCCCTTCACCTCGACGATCTCCGCCTGCCTGCCGGTTGAGGCGAAGTGGTCCGCGGCTACGCGCGGGTACTTGGTGGCGACGCGCACGATTCCCCGCCGGCGCAGCGGCTCGCCCAGCGGGTCGGCGGCCGCCGGCGCCGCCACGATCATCCGGCAGTGCCCGTAGCCGAGGTCGAAGAGCTCGTAGACCTCGCGCTCGCTCTGCTCCAGGAGCACGTCCTTGCCCGTGATCCCGAGGTCGGCGGCGCCGTGCTCGACGTAGGTCGGCACGTCGCTCGGGCGAACGGTGAGGATCCCCTCGTCCTCGAACACGAGCTTGCGCTCGTTCTCGCGGATCTCCTTCGTGCTCGCCCCCAGGCGGTCGAGCAGGTCCAGCGTCTCGGCGAACAGGTTCCCGCGTGGGATGGCGATGACGAGGCCGCCCGTGCTCACGCCGTGCCCCCGCTCGCCTGGCTCTCCTCCGCGAGCTGCGCCAGGTGGACGCGCTGCACGTCGAGGCCCGCGCCGCACGCCGGTCGCGCCTCGCCGAAGCGACCGAGCAGGTCGTCGTAGCGGCCGCCCCCGCCGAGCGCGAAGGCGACGGCCGGATCGTAGACCTCGAAGATCGTCCCCGTGTAGTAGCTGAGCTCGCGCAGCAGCCCGAGGTCGAAGATCACGCGGTCGTCGACCCGCCGCTCGCGGAGCAGCTCGTGGCACTCGCGCAGGTTCTCCACCGCGCCCGCGAGCGAGCCGTCGACCCGGTCGAGGACCTCCGGACCGCCGCGCAGCGCCGGGACGGTGACGAGCAGCTCGCGAGCCGCCGGCGACAGTCCGAGCCGGTCGACCTGCGCCTCGAGCCGCACGAGGTCGCGGCGCCAGAGGGACTCGAGAAGCGGCCGGCGCTCGTCCTCGGGGACGTCCGCCGCCGCGAGCAGCGACCGGTAGAGCATCCCGTCGCCGAGCCCGACCCGGTGCCGGCTGAGGCCGGCCTCGCTGAGCGCACCCAGGACGAGGGCGATCACCTCCGCGTCTCCGGGAGGCCCGGCGATGCCGATCAGCTCGATCCCGCCCTGGAGGAACTCGCGCGCCTGGCCGCTACCCCGCTCGACGGAGCGGTAGGCGTGGGCGAAGTAGCAGAGCCGCAGGGACGCCGGCACGCCCGCGTAGCGGTTGGCCACGAGCCGCGCGATCGGGATGGTCGGGTCCGAGCGGAGCGCGAGCACGTGGCCGCGGTCGTCGAAGAGCCGGAAGCCGGCACCGGCCGCGCTCTCGTCGCCGCGGCGTAGCACGTCTTCGTACTCGATCGCGGGCGTCCAGACCTCGCCGTAGCCCGCGCCCTCGAACACCGCGTGCAGGCGCGTGCTGAGGTCGCGGAGCTCGCGCATCTCGTCCGGCAACACGTCTCGGGTGCCGGGCGGTACCGGATGGATCACGCTGCCCCCCGGCTCGAGAACGTTGGGCTAGACCGCGAGCGGCTCGGGCGGCACGCGTTCGATCTGCGCGCCGAGCGACTGCAGGCGCTCGTCGATGCGCTCGTAGCCGCGATCGATCTGGCGGATGTTCCCGATCTCCGACTCACCGCGCGCGCAGAGTGCGGCGATGAGCATGGCCATGCCGGCGCGGATGTCGGGGCTCTCCATGCGCTCGCCGTGAAGCCGGCTCGGGCCGCTGACGACCGCACGGTGCGGATCGCACAGGAGGACCCGAGCGCCCATCGACACGAGCTTGTCCACGAAGAACAGGCGGTTCTCGAACATCTTCTCGAAGATTAGAACCATCCCCTCGGACTGGGTGGCGATCGCGAGGGCGATGCTGGTGAGGTCGGCTGGGAAGGCGGGCCACGGGCCGTCCTCGATCTTCGAGATCGCGTCGCCCTCGTCGTCGCGCACGCGCAGGCGCTGGCCCGCCGGGACGATCACGTCGTCGCCCTCGAACTCCATCTGGCAGCCGAGCCGCTCGAACACGAGGCGCGTCATGCGGAGGTCGGCCGGCACGGTGTCGCGCACGCGCAGCTCGCCGCCGGTGACGGCCGCGAGCGCAACGAAGCTGCCGATCTCGATGTAGTCGGGCCCGATCCGGTAGTCCGCCCCGCCCAGCTGTTCGCGGCCGTGGATGATCAGGACGTTCGAGCCGATCCCCTCGATCCGCGCGCCCATCTGGAGGAGCATCCGCGCGAGGTCCTGCACGTGCGGCTCGGAGGCGGCGTTGTGGATCACCGTTGACCCCGGAGTGAGCGCCGCCGCCATGAGGGCGTTCTCCGTGCCCATCACCGACGGCTCGTCCATGAAGAAGTCGCACGCCCTGAGGCGGTTGGGGGCCGACAGTTGGAACCACCGGTCGAAGCTCGTGCGCGCGCCGAGAGCGCGGAACGCGTCCAGGTGCGGGTCGAGGCGGCGGCGGCCGATCACGTCCCCGCCCGGCGGGGGCATCTCGGCGCGGCCGAAGCGGGCCAGCAGAGGCCCCGCGACGAGGAACGAGGCGCGGATCCGGTCCGCGACCTCGGGGTCGACCTTCGTCTCGCGCACGTCCGCCGCGCAGAGGGCGACGACGTTCTCGTCGCGCCAGTCGACGCTCACGCCGAGCCCGCTCAGGAGCTCGAGCATCGCCTCCACGTCGCGGATACGCGGGATGTTGCGGAGGACGACCTCCTCCTCGGTCAGGAGGCATGCCGCAAGCGCCGGCAGCGCCGCGTTCTTGTTACCCGCCGGCACGATCGTGCCCGCCAGCGGCTGACCCCCCTGGATGACGAACTTCTCCATGAGCCGTGCCGCGATACCGTCGGTCTCCAGCGGCTCGGCAAGCGTATCGAAGGGCATCGTCGGTGCCTTTCGCTCGCGGGGGCGCATTCCCTGCCCCAATGCGGGGCCGGGGCGATCTTGCAGGCGCCGCCGGACGCTACGGTTTCGCTCCGTGACCCCTTCGCGCGACGACGCCTGGGAGCTGTTCTGCGAGTGGACCGAATCGGACTCGCTCCGCAAGCACGTGCTGGGCGTGGAGGCCGCGATGCGCGCCTACGCCCGCGAGTACGGCGAGGACGAGGAGCTCTGGGCGGTCACCGGGATCGTCCACGACCTCGACTACGAGCGCTATCCCGACCTCGAGACGGGCCATCCGCGCAAGGCGCTCGAGGAGCTCCGCCAGCTGGATTACCCGGAGGAGGTGATCGACGCCGTCGCCGGGCACGCCACGTTCCTTAGCGTCCCGCGCACCACGCGAATGGCCAAGGCGCTCTACGCGGTCGACGAGCTGTCGGGGTTCGTGGCCGCGTGCGCGCTCGTTCGGCCGACCGGGATCCACGGCATGACGCCGAAGTCGGTGAAGAAGAAGCTCAACCAGCCGAGCTTCGCGGCGGGCGTGAACCGCGAGGAGGTGCGCGAGGCGGCCGAGGAGCTGGGCGTGGACTTCGACGAGCACGTGCGCCGGGTGATCGCCGCGATGGAGGAGCGGGCCGCGGAGCTCGGGCTCGAGGGCGAGGCCGCGCCAGCCGGCGGCGGACCGTTCCCCTACTCCTCAGCGCGAGAGCTCGTAGGCCCCCGGCACGAGAAAGACGAAGATCGCCCACGCGGCGTAGAGCACCCGCGCCGACCAGAGCGGCCAGCGCGCCCGGCGGCTCCCGCGGGCGCTGAGCCAGAAGGCGAGCGCCGCAGCGGCCAGGCCGAGGCTCGCCACCAGCAGCTGGGCGCCCCACTCCCAGGACGACTCCGTCCGCCACCAGCGGTGGAGGCCTGCGAAGCCGCCGCCCGCGCCGCGCCTGCAGCCGGTCGTGCCGCAGCGCAGCTCGAACGCGAGGTAGGCCGTGAAGGTGATGGCCGCCCCGCCGGTGAGCATCACGAGCGCGGGCGTGACGCGCCCGCGCCCGCCCTCCGCCTCGGCGGGTCGGAGCAGCGGCGGCAGGCCGGCCACGACGGCGGCGAGGGCGACGACGGTGGCGGCGGCGAGGGCTATCTCGCCCGGATGGTCCAGGAACCGGGCAGCGTCCACGATCATGGGGGTACAGTCGGTCGGTGGCCGAGGTCCCGCGGATTATCGTCCTGGAGGGCGACCAGACCGGGCAGGAGCTCCTGCGGGAGGCGCTGCGGCTCCTCGACCGCCGCGTCACCGGCGTCGAGGTCGAGCTCGAGCACTACGACCTGTCGCTCGAGAACCGGCGCAGGACGCAGAACGACGTCGTCCGGGCGGGCGCGCGCGCGATCGCCGAGTCCGGCTTCGGCATCAAGGCGGCGACGATCACGCCGGAGGGCGAGGACGACGTGGGCAGCCCGAACCGCATCCTTCGGGAGGAGCTCGACGGCAAGGTGATCATCCGCACCGGGCGCCGGATTCCGGGCGTGACGCCGATCGCGGGCGTGCACTACCCGATCTCCGTCTGCCGGATGGCGGTGGGCGACGCCTACGGCGCGGAGCAGTGGCGCGAGACCGACGAGGACGACGAGCTGGCGTTCCGGACGGAGCGCATTTCGCGCGAGGTGTGCCGGGCGGTGGCGGAGCACAGCTTCCGGACGGCGCGGAAGATCCACGGCCGCGTCTACGGCGGGCCGAAGTGGACGGTGAGCCCCGTATACGAGGGGATGCTGAAGGAGGAGCTGGACGCGGCTTCGGAGCGCCATCCGGAGGTTCCGTATCAGCCCGTGCTGATCGACGCCACCTACGCGGGGCTCGTGTCCGGCGCGGCCGACGCGCCGCTCGTGATCCCGGCGCTCAACCGCGACGGCGACTGCCTGTCCGATTTCGTGCTGCCGCTCTTTGGCTCGATCGCGGGCGCCGAGTCCGTGGTCCTGTCGCTCGACCGCGAGCACGAGGTGCGCGCGGTGATGACCGAGGCGCCGCACGGCACCGCGCCGGCGCTCGAGGGAAAGGGGATCGCCAACCCGATGGCGATGATCATGGCCGTGGCGGCGCTGCTCCACCACATCGGGGAGCACGGGCTCCCTGAGGCCGATCTCGCCTCGCGCGCCGTCTACGAGGCGGTGCTGGAGGCGAGCGCCACCGGGGTGCGCACGCCGGACCTCGGCGGGAGCGCTACCACGAGCGAGGTCGTGGACGAGGTCGCCTCGCGCGTGCACACGAAGGTGGACATCTGGTCGTCGCTCGGGGGGAGCGTCTAGCGCTCGAGGATGCCGGCGGCCTCTTCGTCCACGAGCGGGAGGAGCGCCTCGCGGATGGAGTCGGGGATGGGGCGCTTCGTGTTCGTCCCGGGCTCGACGAACACGTGGCGCATGGCGCCCTCGGCGGCTGGCTGCCCGTCGACAGCGGCCTCGATTCGCGTGCTCACCGAGGTCTCCCCCAGGCGCGTGATCACGAGCTCGAAGTCGACCAGGTCGTCGAACCGGGCCGGCCCCCTGAAGCGAATTGCGGCCTCGGCGACGACCATGTCGGCGCCCTCGTCCACCATCCCCAGGTAGTCGCCGATCCGCGCCCGCCACAGCTCGGTGATCAGGACGTCGAAGTAGGCGAGCCAGTTGGCGTTGAAGACGACGCCCTGGAGATCGCACTCGCCGTAGCGCACGCGGATCCGGTGCCGGAAGGTCTCGCTCACGGGCCGCACAACGTCGTGCTCACGGGCCGCAGCGTAGAGCGATATGCAAGCGCGCTTGCAGCCACGGCTCGTTCCGTCCGTCGCCCCGCGTACCTTCGCGAACGCATGTTCCCCCAGTTCCAAACCCGAGCTCGCGACGCGCTGGCGACGGCACTCGATCGGGCGGTCGAGTTCGCGACGCTCGGCGAGTACCGCTATGCGGTAGTCGATCGGGAGGTGGCCACAGGCACGCCCGCCGAGCTGCGACACGCTCGGCGGGCGGCGGCCACCCCCCTGCGTGGCTGCGCGGTCACTCGACCAGGTCGCGCTTGCGGAGCTGATCGCGGAACCAGCGGATCGGCTCCTGGTCCTTCGCCTCGCTCGCGCCGTCGATCTCCACGAACGTCAGGAAGAGCTCGTGGTCCGGGATGCGGGCCAGCATGTGCTCGAAGCGCGGCTCGTCGTGGGTGCCGGTGCGCTTGAGCCGCTTCCACACGTGGTAGGGGCGGTCGTGTAGCTCGATGGTGGTGAGGATTCGCTCGTCGGCGGTGAAGCGCTCCATGAAGCGGCGGGCTCGCATCGCGTGATGGT
>VAXR01000109.1 GCA_005885165.1 Actinomycetota bacterium | reverse complement strand
GGTGGACTGCATCCACCCGACCCCGGAGGAGCCCGACTACGACTCCGTCGAGATGCTCTACATCGATCCCGACGAGTGCATCGACTGCGACGCCTGCGTCGAGGCCTGCCCCGTGGACGCCTGCTTCGCGGAGGATCAGCTCCCCGAGGAGTGGCAGAAGTACACGGAGACCAACGCTCAGTACTACCAGAGCTCCTAGGACCCCCAACCGGGTAAGGGCCGGCGCAGGGTGATCGCCGACCTCCACATCCACTATCCGATGCACCTGCTCGCCGATCCGGACGAGGACGCTGCGCTCGCGGCCATGGTCCGCCGCCGCGGCCGCGCGCGGCTCCGCGACTGGCTCCGCGCGCTGGATATCGACACCCTCCACGAGTGGAAGGGTGGCCACCGTCACACCGGGATCGGGACGGACCTCGACGGGTTCGTGAAGCCGACCCTCGCCGGGATCGAGAGCGCGGCCGACATGGCGGCGGTCGAGGAGCGGCTCGTGGGGCGCTACGGCGCCGAGGCGGCGGACCAGATCACGAGCGGCAACGCGCTGCGCCTGCTCCGCTCGTACTGGCGCCCGGTGGCAGCGTGAGCGCCACCGTGCTCAACCCGGCCTACAGCGTCGCCATGCTCGACTGGCTGGCGTGCGCGGTCGCCGGGGCGGAGGAGCCCGCAGCGCGCGCGGCGCGCGGCCTCGACGGCGGGCTTGCCGAGCGGATCGCGGCGGCCGGGACCGCGGGCCACGTGCTCGACTTCGACGACACCTACCTGCCCGGCCTCGCCCACCTCAGCGCTCCCACGGCCCCGGTCGCACTGCTCCTTGGCGCGGAGCGCGAGGCCAGCGTCGGCGAGGCGCTCGCGGCGTACGCCGCCGGGTTCGAGGCGACGGGCGGGCTCAGCGCCGCCAACCACCCTGCGATCCGCGAGCGCGGCTGGCACCCCACGGCCGTCTGCGGGGTAGCCGGCGCGGCCGTGGCCGCGGCGCGGCTGCTCGAGCTCGACCGCGAGGCCACCGAGGCGGCCGTGCGCCTCGCTCTCCTGCGCGCGGGCGGCCTCCAGGGGGCGTTCGGCTCGGACGGCAAGGCGCTCCAGGTTGGGCAAGCGGCGGCGGCCGGGACGACCGCCGCGCAGCTCGCGGCCGCAGGCGCCGGCGCCGGCGCCGAGGTTGTGACCGGCTTCGAGCAGGCGTTCGGCGCGCGCTGGCCGGCCGACCTGCTCGACAGGGCCGACGGCGAGGCGGCCGTGGTCGAGAACTGGATCAAGGCATATCCGTGCTGCCTCCAGACCCACAGCGCGATCGAGGCGGCCGATCGCGTGAGGGCGCAGCGCGGCGTGCCCGACGGCACGATCGTCGCCGTGGTCCATCCCGTCTCCCGGCTCACTGCGTTCCGCGACGACGTGCGCGACGGCCTCGAGGCGAAGTTCTCGATCCCCTACCTCGTGGCGTACACGCTCCTCTACGGGCCGCCCGACGTCGCCAGCTTCCGATCGGTCGATCCCGACGCGCGCGTGCTCGCCGAGCGCGTCGCCGTTCGAACCGACCCCGGACTCCTCGAGTCGGAGGCGCTGATCGAGCTCGGCGGAACGGTTCTCGCGCGCGTCGGGGCCGCGCTCGGCTCGCCGGAGCAGCCGATGGGGAGAGCGGCCCTTCGCTCGAAGGTCCATTCGCTTGCGGGCGAGCGGCTCGACGGCGTACTCGACGACCCGCGCCGTCCGGTCGCCGAGGTCATCGAGGCGGCGGGACTCCGCTAGCGATCAGTCGAGGTACTCGACGATCCGCGCCACCGGCTCGCGCTCGGGCGGCCGCTGCTCCTGGCGCGGGTAGCCGAGGTGGAGGAGGCCGAGAAGCTCCTCGTCCTCTCCCATCCCGACCGCCTCCCGGCCCCGCGGATCCCGCAGCACCGCGGGCGTCCGCCAGTATCCGGCAAGGCCGCGGTCGTGCGCCGCGAGGAGGACGATGTACGCGGCCACCCCGCCCGCGAGCAGGTCCTCCCGATCCTGGACCGGGTCGCCGCCCAGCGCCACGCTGGCGGCCACGAGCGTGGGGGCGCGGTCGAGCTTCGCCCCGGATCCGGTCTCGATTGCCTCGGCGGCCGCCTTCAGCCGCTCCCGCGCCTTGGGGCCGAGCACGCGGAAGCGCCAGGGGTTCGTGAGGTTGTGGTTGGGAGCCCAGCGGGCGAGCTCGAACAGCTCGTCGAGCGTCGCCCGCTCCACGGGCTCCTGCCTGTACGCCTTGTGGGTGCGCCGCGTGCGGATCGCCTCATCGAGCTCCATCGGAGCCCGACGCTAGCTGACGCACGCGGCGCTCCGCGCTCAGCTGGCTGCCGCTGCAGCCGCCTCGCCTATGCCGAGCTGCTGCATCAACCCGGCGTTGTCCCACTGGTTCCAGGACTCGACGATCTTGCCGTCCTTGATCCGGTCCATTGCGAGGCCGGTCACGCGGATGTGCTTGCCCGTGGGCGGCATGCCCATGAGCTCGCCGTCGTTCGTCCCCTCGCTCGACCAGCGGGTGCAGACCATGTCGCCATCCGAGCACATTTCCTCGACCGTAAGCGTGAGATCCGGGAACGCCCCGCGGTACATCGCGACGACGGCCGCGAAGCCCTCGGGTCCTTGCGAGTCCTCGGGTTGCGCCGGGTCGTGGGACACGGCGTCCGGAGCCGTGATCTCCGCCGCCCCAGACGTGTCGCCTGTGTTGAACATCTCGAACCCACGGCGAACGATCTGCTCATTCTGCTCGTTGGCCATTTGCCCCTCTCCTTTGCTGGTGGACCTTGCAGGCCGACCCTAACCGGGTCGGGACTGCAAATGCAAGGCCCGATTTAGGGGGCCATCGGGAGCGGCGTGCCAGTGACCGGCGCCGGGGCGGGGGCCGCCGGGTGGCCGCTCGGAGCCTGGAGCACGGGGAGCTCCTGGGGCGTCGCGGCGATCAGGCCGCTCGCCGCGTGGAAGATCGCCTGGGAGGCGGGCGCGTCGGGGTCCGTCAGCACCAGCGGGCGGCCTTCGTCGGCGCCCTCGCGCAGCTCCTCCTGCAGCGGCACCTTGCCGAGCAGGGGAACGTCGAGCTCATCCGCAAGCAGCTGTCCGCCGCCCTCGCCGAAGATCGTGAAGCGCTCGCCGGTCGGTGTGGTGAAGCCGGCCATGTTCTCGACCACTCCCACTATCTCCAGGTCGAAGCGCTCGGCTGTCTCGGCGGCGCGCTTCGCCACCTTCTGCGCGGCGGGCTGCGGCGTCGTGACGATCAGGAAGCGCGCCTGGGGCAGGAGCTGGGCGAGCGTCATCGAGACGTCACCCGTCCCGGGCGGGAGGTCGATCAGGAGGTAGTCGAGCTCGCCCCAGTCGACGTCCTCGAGGAACTGGCGGATCGCCTTGTGGAGCATCGGCCCGCGCCAGACGATCGCCTGGTCCTGGCGCTCGAGGAAGAACTCGATCGAGATCGCCTGCACGTCGCCGGCGCCGACGAGCGGGATCAGCTTGCGCTGCGGGGTGAGCTTCGGCCGCCCGTGGACGCCGAGCATGCGCGGGAGCGAGTAGCCCCACACGTCGGCGTCGAGCGCAGCCGTGGGGTGCCCCTCGGCGGTGAGGGCGGCGGCGAGGTTCGCGGTAACGGTCGACTTGCCGACCCCGCCCTTGCCTGAGCCGACGCAGATCACGTTCTTGACGGCGGCGAGCGCTCCCTCCGGAAGCCCTCCCTGGCGGCCAAGCCGCGCCTGGAGCCCCTGCTTCTCCTCGGGTGAGAGCACGTCGAAGCCCACGTTCACGAGCTGGACGCCATCGAGCCGGCCGACCGCCTCCTGCACCCCCTTCTCGAAGTGAGCGCGGATCGGGCAACCGGGGGTGGTGAGCGAGACCACCACGTCGACGCGCCCAGGCTCGGGCTGCTCCACGGAGCGCACCATCCCGAGCTCGACGATGTCCCGCCGCAGCTCGGGGTCGATCACCGCCTGAAGGGCGTTGCGGATTTCCTGTACGGACGCCACGGGTTCATTCTGGCAAACCCTCTCCGGCCCGCCCGTAGGATGGCCGCCCATTCCCGCAACGAGGAGGTCGAAGTGAGGCTCCCGGCTGTGCTGCGAAGGTTCGAGCCGATCCAAATGGAGTGCGTCTCGATCGGCTCGTGGTCGGCGGGCGCCTCGGCGACGGGCGCGAACGCCACCGGGGCCGACGCCACGGGCGCCTCCGCCGTGGGCGCGTTGGTCGTCGGGGCCTTTGCGCTCGGCGCCCTGACCGCCGGAGCGGTCGGGATCGGGCGGTTATCGGTGGAGCGCGGACGGATCAAACGGCTCCGCATCGACGAGCTCGAGGTCGGGCAGCTGCGCGTCGAGCAGCTCGAGGTGGAATCGCGGGTGGAGCCGGGCGCCGCGGCGGCCGGGGCATGAAAAAGCCGGCGGGACCCGAAGGCCCCGCCGGCTGAGGGAGGAGAGATACTGCGACTACCGGCCGAGTATGTGGGCCGATAGTGCTCCCCGCGTCCGCCTCTCCACCGGAGCGGGGCTAAGCCGGTGCCGGCTATGCCAGCGGCGTCGTGTCGACCGCGCGATCGAACCCGCGCGCGAAGTCGCGGCGCGCGCCACGCAGGTCGCGAGCGAACCCGCGACCGTTGCGGGTCACGACGCGCTCGACCCGGTTGCGGCGCTGGCGGATCTGGCGCTCCACGCGGGTGCGCGTCCGCTTGACCTGGCGCTCGAGGCGGTTGCGGGCGGTGTTCCCGCGACGCTCGAACTTGCGCAGGTTGACGCTCACACGGCGCTGAAGCCGCTCGACCTCACGCTGGGCCGTGTCCGGCCGCGTGTAGGGCTGAACGGTCTCGATGACCGAGTCCCGCGCGGTGAGCGCGGCGCCGACCGGAATCAGCACGGCGCGCTGAGCCTGCTGCGCGACGGCCTGGAGACCGGTGGCCTCGGCCTTCGCCCGCTGGGTGGTGGTGCGGGCGGTACGCCGGCGCCGAGTGGCGGCCGACTTACGCGCGGCGGCGCTCCGCTGAGCGGTGGTGCGCCGGCGCGTGGTGCTACGTCGTGTCGTCTGGGTGGCCATGGTGTTGATTCGCCTCCTCGCCTCTTTCTAGAAGCAATTAAGGATATTAGTTCTAATGACAATAGAAGTGTACCAGCGAACGCCGGTTCGGTAACGCCCAGCACTGTGATTTGGCGCACGGACGCTCTGGGCGTCGCCTGTCAGACGCCGCAGCGGCGCCCGTCAGGGGGCTGACCGGCCGCCCGTCAGGCCGCAGCCGGCTCGCTGCGCCCCACGCGAGCGAGCCAATGCTCCGGGTGCTCGAGCTCGCTCACGGTGGGCAGCGCCTCCGGGGAGTCCCATACCCGGTTGAGCGAATCTATGCCGCCGTCGGCGACCACGCGGTCGCAGAACGCCTTGCCGAGCTCGTACTGGCGCATCTTCAGGTCGAGCCCGAGCAGGCGCTGGAGCACCCGCTCGGGGTAGGAGCGGCTGCGGCGCCGGCGATCCATCGCCTCGCGCAGCCCCTCATAGGCGGGGAGGACGCGCTCGCCGAGCACGTCCATCACGTGCTCGGAGTAGCCCTCGACCACGGCCATTGCTGACTGGATCCGGTTCATGATCCGGCGCTGCTCGTGAGTCTGGATCAAAGCCACCAGCCCGCCCTCGCGGAAGTCCTGCACGATCCGCGCGGGCTCCGGGAAGCTCGGCATTCCGCCCGCCGCGCCGTGCTCGATCCGGACCTCGACGGTGCGCAGGTAGTCCCGCATCAGCTGGCCCAGGTACTCGCGCAGCCAGCTCACCCCCGAGAACTGGAACACGTGGGTCAGCTCGTGCAACACGATCCAGCCGAGGAAGCTGTCGCGGTCGATCTGGAGGTCGCGCACCGCCTTCGCCAGGTTCGGCGCCACGAAAAGGAGCCGCGGCGGCTGGGCCACGTCGAGGAGGGAGACCTCGTACTGGCCGAGCACGCGCTGGGCCATGTAGCCGACTACCAGTCCGCACTCGGCGGCCACGGTCGCGCCGGTCACGATGCGAAGCGGTCCCGCGAACGGCCCCGCCATCTCTAGCCGTTTCGTCAGCCGCTCGTCTACCGGCTCGAGCAGCTTGGCCATCGAGCCCAGGTTCACCTCCGCCCAGGTGGCGCGGTCGACCGCCTCGGGCGGCGGCACGGGCTCCGACAGCTCGAGCTGCGTGTAGCCGCGCAGGTGCTCCTCGCTCTCGGCAACGAGGGCTGGGAAGTCGGCCTCGACGGCCGGCCCGCCGGCGCCCGCGGCGAAGCGGGCGATCTGGTTGGCGAGGCCCCAATCGACCATGCGGGGGTTACAAGCTACTCGCCCGCCGTCAGACGGCCGGACGAGGAAGCCCTCCGCGGGGGCTTGACAGCGCTTACTTGGCGCGATTACGGTTGTCCTGTCAGGCGGCTAACCCCACAGCTAGGAAGGCACCAACGGCCACGGTCGGCCACCCGCCGATGGCGATCGCTTAACCCATGCTCGGCGCGGCCACCTTGGGCCTCGCCGCACCGGGCTCCGCGAGCGCCGCCAACTTCAACGTCAGCAACACGAACGACGTGGCGGCCCAGAACCCCAGCAGCGGCAGCTGCGCCACACCGAGCGGCTCGGACGCGCACGGAGCGTGCACGCTCCGCTCCGCGGTCCAGGCGGCGAACAACGTCAACGCCGACAGCACGATCACGCTCGCGGCTGGCGTCTACAAGCTCACGATCGCTCCGAGCGGCGGCGACGACGACTCGACGGGCGACCTGAACATCACGAACGCGCCCAACAAGCTCACGATCAACGGAGCGGGGTCGGGGACGAACGGCTCGGTCATCGACGGCAACTTCACGGACCGCGTCTTCCGGATCGACGCCGACACGCCCGCCGAGTTCAACAACGTGCGGATCAGGAACGGCCGGACCGGGGGCATCGGTAACACCACGACGTGCCCGGGCTCGCCGAGTTTCGCGCAGGATGGCGGCGGGATCCAGAACAACGGCGATCTCACGCTCACGCACGACGTGATCATCGGGAACGTGGCCGTCGGCCACGGCGGAGGCGTTCAGAGCTCGAACAACTCCACGCTCAACATCAGCCAGACCGCCGTGACCAACAACGTCTCCTGCCCGGCGAAGTTCAACTTCGCCTCGGGCGGCGGCGTCAACCACGACGGCAACGGGGACGTGATGATCGATCTGTCGACCTTCTCGGGCAACAGCGCTCCGACCGGGAACGGCGGCGGCTACGCGGCCATCAGCGTTTCCGACCCGACCGACACGATTTCGCGCTCCACGTTCTCCGGCAACTCGGCCGGTACCGGCGGCGGGATCGATTCTGAGATGAACGGGGGAACGATGACCCTCTTTGCCGACCTGCTGACGGGCAACACCGCGAGCCGTAGCGCCGGGCTCAACAACACGGGCGACGAGGTCTCGGTGATCAACACGACGATCACGAACAACAACGGGGTCGGCATCGGCTCCGGGGTCGGGCATACGAGCGTCTCGTACTCGACGCTCTTCCACAACGACGGCAACCTTCAGAACTACGACAGCGGCACGTTCACGATCGACGACACGATCGTGGCCCAGGGCGGCTCTCCGGGCAACTGCCCCGGCGGGGCGGTCACGGCGAACCACAACAACCTGTTCGACAACTCGGGCGCGGATTGCAGCGCCGGCGCCACGGACCTGAAGAACACGGACCCGATGGTCGGCCCGCTTCAGGACAACGGCGGCCCGACGCACACCCGCGCGCTCCTCACCGGGAGCAAGGCCATCAACGCCGCCGACGACGGGCCGTGCGGCACCGTGGCGAAGAACGTCGACCAGCGCGGGGTGACCCGCCCGCAGGGCCCGCACTGCGACATCGGCGCGTTCGAGTACGTCGCGGCCGACCTCGCGCTGACCGCGTCGGCGGACAAGAGCCAGATCAAGCCCGGGCAGCAGGACACCTTCACGGACGTCGTCACGAACAACGGGCCCTCGAACGCGACATCGGTCGTGTTCACGGACCCGGCAGCCGGCTTCCACATCGACTCGGTGTCGACGACCAAGGGAAGCTGCACCCACACCAAGCACCACGTCAAGTGCCAGCTCGGCTCGCTCGCGAAGGGCGGCAAGGTGACGATCAAGATCAAGGTGACCGCCGATTCGCCCGGCGACATCACGATGAACTCGTCGGTCAAGGCCGCGCAGCAGGACCCCAAGCCCTCGAACAACCACGCCACCGTCACGGTCAGGGTGGTGAAGCCGCCGAAGCCGCCGAAGGTGGGTTGCGGCCGCAGCAAGTTCCACTTCGTGTACGACACCGCCGATCCGCACCAGGACGACCAGGTGACGCTTGTCAAGATCTTCTTCAACAGCCATCACCGGAGGACCCAGCACGGCCACAACATCCACACGGTGACGATCAGGCCGCGGCCGCACGGTCACTACGAGGTGGTCGTGATCGGCTACATCACCGACGGCCGCCGGATCATCCTCGAGCGGAACTACCACGGCTGTCTCCACGGCGACACCGGCGAGCACATCGAGGAGACCGGGGACTACGGCCTGGGCAGCGACAACCTGACCGTCAAGCGCTAGCGCGCGAGCACCCCCCGAAAGGCGGGGTCGCACTCCCCCGGCCGGTGGTTCTTCGACCGGCGCAAATCCGCAGTTTGCGGTGAGGCGGCTTTACAACGGCCGCGATCCGTGAGTTCGTGACCGCGGGAGGGGCGAGATCCGAAGGCTCGGATGCTTACCCCGCCGACATGTGGACTCGCATTCCGAAGGGGGATCGATGGCGCCTGCCCGCGCAAACTTGCTCTGCCGATTTTCGATGGCCCTGGCGGTGTGCGCCGGCGGCTTAGGCGCGTGGGCGGTGGCACCGGCGCGGGCTGGGACGTACGAGGTGCCCGCGTGCGACGCCGCCCCGGGAGGAGCGAACAACTCGTGGACGCGGTCGGCCACGCTGGGCATGGCGACGTCGACCGCGTGCCCGACCCAGCGGCAGGAGGTGCGCGGGATCATCGCCGCCTCAGGGCTGAACGCCGGGAACGTGCCGCTCTTCTCGAAGTCGACCTACTCGTTCGACGCACCCGCCGGAACCACGATTGAGCAGCTGAGGGCTCAGTTCTCAATCCACCGGTCGGACCCGTACTGGACGGTCGGCATTTCCGCCGATGAGCGCCAGCTCGTGGGGTGTCTGGCGAACGAGCCACACAACCTCTGCGTGTACGACACCTCCTGGCCCGGAGTCACCCAGACGTTCAACATGTCCGGCGCCCACAACCTCAAGGTGCAGTCGGCGTGCGAGTCGTTGACGGGCTGCTCGACGCAGGCGATCGACCCGCCGTACTACGAGCGTGTCGGAGTTCACCTCTACAGCGCCGTGGTCAAGGTTCGCGACGATTCCGCACCGAGCGTCCGGACCGTGGACGGGGCGATCACAACCGGCGGCTGGCTCGCCGGCGGCCATTACCTCGGCCATGCGGCGAGTGACAACACCGGCATCAGCGAAACCCGTCTGTACATCGACAACCGCCGCGTCGACGATCGCAGCCGCGACTGCGACTACACCAAGCGGATTCCCTGCACCGACCTCGCCTACGGGCGGTATCTGGTCGATACGCGGCCGCTGTCGGACGGCGTCCATCGGTACCGGCTCGAGGCGCGCGACGCGGCGGGCAACGTCGGTTCGGTGAGCGGCGAGATCGATGCCGACAACACGCCGCCGGACATGCCGGCCGACGTTGCCGTCGATGGTGGGGAGAACTGGCGCTCGTCGAACGGATTCCATCTGCGTTGGACGAATCCGGCGAGCGCTGCGCCGATCTCCTCAGCTCACTACGAGCTGTGCAACACGGAGACGTCGACGTGCGTGACGGGAATCCGGCGC
>VAXR01000108.1 GCA_005885165.1 Actinomycetota bacterium | reverse complement strand
GTACGACCAGGCGGGCCACGCCTCGAAGTCGAGGCCATCGTTCAGGTTTCGGGTGGTGTTGTGGGCGGCGCCGTAGTCGGCAACCACGTACCCCTTGAAGCCCCATTCGTGCTCGAGGATCTGCTGGAGCAGGTGGTGGCTCTCGCACGAGTACGCGCCGTTCACCTGGTTGTAGGCGCACATCACGGTGCCGACGTGCGCCTGCTTCACGGCCGCCTCGAAATGCGGCAGGTAGATCTCGCGCAGGGTGCGCTCATCGATAATCGCGTTCGTGATGTAGCGGCTGCCGAACGGCCCGGCGCCGAGCGGCGCCCCGGGGGTTCCCGCCTGCCCGGTTGGATCCGCGCCCTCCTGGTTGTTCGCGGCGAAGTGCTTGACCTCGGCGATCACGCCCTGTTTCTGCGCACCGCGGATCCAGGGGACGTCCATGCGGCTGTCGAGGAACGGATCCTCGCCGTAGGCCTCGAAGCTGCGACCGCCGAGCGGCGTGCGCATGATGTTCACGGTCGGCGCGAACACGATGTCGTTGCCCTTGTCCTTGGCCTCGTTGGCCACCACCGAGCCGGCCTGGTATGCGAGGTTCGGCTGGAAGGTCGCTGCAAGGCCCATCGGGGCGGGCAACGCGGTCGCAGACCCCTGGCGGGGACCGAGCGGACCGTCGCTGTAGTAGGTGGTTGGGAGGCCGACGCGCGGCACGCCGTCGCTGGTGCCGGTGTGCGAGTGCGCGCCGCCTCCGGCGCCGAAGAGGTCGTCGCCGCCGACCAGCGAGATCTTCTCGTCCTGCGTGAGCGCCTTCAGCAGGAGGTTCGCCCGTGCGTCGGGCGAGAGGTGCGTGTTGCACCACGGATGGCTGCCGCAGCGGCCGGCGGCGGCAGCCGTCGCGGGAAGGACGGCGGCCAGGGCGGCGGCGGCAACGGCGGCAGCTGTGAGCACGCGAACGCGTCCACCGCTGCCCGCTCCGCGCGCACGCACCCCCATGCCGAGCGGGATGCTACGCCAGGCCGGCGGGGCCGGGCGCCGATCTGGCGCTCGGGTAGCCGCTACTCCTCGTCGGCGGCGCCGCTCTGCACCTTCTCGCGGATCTTGTCGGTGACGGCCGGGTCGCGGAGCGTCGTCACATCGCCCAGCTCCCGCCCCTCGGCGATGTCCTTCAAGAGCCGCCGCATGATCTTCCCGGAGCGCGTCTTCGGGAGGTCGTCGGCGTAGATGATCCGCTTGGGCCGCGCGAGCTTGCCGATCTTCTCGGCCACGTGCGCGCGGATCTCGTCGTCGAAACCGTCCTCCTCCTCGGCGCTTCCCTCGAGCGTCACGTACGCGACGATCGCCTGGCCCGTGTCCTCGTCCTTCGCGCCGACGACGGCCGCCTCGGCCACCTTCTCGTGCGAGACGATCGCCGACTCGATCTCCATCGTCGACATCCGGTGGCCGGAGACGTTGATCACGTCGTCCACGCGGCCGACGATCCAGAAGTAGCCGTCGGAGTCGATCTTGGCGGCGTCGCCCACCTCGTAGACATCGTTGCCGTATTTCGACCAGTAGGTCTCGACGTAGCGCTCGTCCTCGCCGTAGAGGGTGCGCGCCATGGCCGGCCAGGGCCGCCGGAGCGTGAGGAAGCCGCCGCCCTCCTCGACGATCGAGCCGTCCTTCTTCACCACCGCGGCCTTGACGCCCGGGAACGGCTTGGTTGCGGATCCGGGCTTGGTCTTGGTTATGCCGGGGAGCGGGGTGATCATGATCTGGCCCGTCTCCGTCTGCCACCACGTGTCGACGATCGGGCAGCGCTCGCCGCCGATGACCTTGTGGTACCAGGCCCACGCGCGCGGGTTGATCGGCTCGCCGACCGACCCGAGGAGCCTCAGCGACGACAGGTCGTGCTTCGACGGGTGCTCGTCGCCCCACTTGATGCAGGCGCGGATGGCCGTCGGCGCGGTGTAGAGGATCGTCACCTTCAGGTCCTCGACGATCTGCCACCAGCGGTCCTTGTCCGGGTAGTCGGGAGCGCCCTCGTAGAGCACGGACGTCGCGCCGTTGCAGAGCGGGCCGTAGACGATGTACGAGTGGCCGGTGACCCAGCCGACGTCGGCGGCGCACCAGTAGACGTCGCTGTCGGCCTTCAGGTCGAACACCGCGTAGTGGGTGGCCGCGACGCCGGTCATGTAGCCGCCGGTTGTGTGGACGATCCCCTTCGGCTTGGCGGTCGAGCCCGACGTGTAGAGGATGTAGAGCGGGTGCTCGGCTTCGAGCGGCTCGGCCTCGCACTCGGGGTCGGCCTTCTCGACGGCCTCGTGCCACCAGAGGTCGCGTCCCTCCGTCATCGGGGCGTCCGTGTCGGCCCGCTTCACCACGACCACGTGCTCGAGCTTGGGAAGGTCGCCGAGGATCCCGTCGACCTTCTCCTTCATCGGGGTCGGCTGGCCGCGGCGCAGCGTGGCGTCCGCGGTGATCAGCACCTTCGCGTCGGAGACCTTCATGCGCTCCTTGACGGACTCGACCGAGAAGCCGCCGAAGACGACGTTGTGCACCGCGCCGATGCGCGCGCAGGCGAGCATGGCGGAGGGCGTCTCGGGGACCATCGGCAGGAAGATCCCGACCACGTCGCCCTTCCCGACGCCGAGCGACTTGAGCACGTTCGCGAAGCGCTTGGTGGAGTCGAGCAGGTCCGCGTATGTCACGTCCTTGCGGTCGCCGTCCTCCCCAACCCAGTGGAAGGCCACCTTGTCACCCTTGCCGGCCTCGACGTGGCGGTCGAGGCAGTTGTGCGAGGCGTTGAGCTTGCCCTCCTTGAACCACTTGGCCCACGGCGGATTCCACTCGAGGACCGTCTGCCACGGCTCGAACCAGTCGAGCTTCTTGGCCCAGCTCTCCCACCAGGCCTCGAAGTCCGCCTCGGCCTCGTCGTAGATCGCCGGGTCGGAGAAGTTGGCCTGCTTGACGAATGCCTCGGGCGGATCGAAGGTCTCCTCCTCGCGGAGCAGTACCTCCAGGTCCTCGCGTTCCTCGGTCGCCTCGGCCATCTCAGCCTCCCTGTGGGTCACTCGGTCGTCACTCGAATTGTTACCGGGGCCGGCCTTCGGGTATGCGCCCGGCGTCCGACCTCAGACGGCGCCCGCGGCCTCGACCAGCTTGGCGTACGCCTCCGCGGGGTCCGGCTGCCCGAAGACCGACGACCCCGCGACGAACAGGTTCGCCCCCCGGTCCGCGCACGGACCGGCGGTGTCGACCTCGATCCCGCCGTCGACCTCGACCGCCGTGTCGTCGCCCACGAGCTCTTTCAATGCCCCGACCTTGGGGAGCGTCTCCGGGAGGAACGGCTGGCCGCCCCAGCCCGGATTGACGGTCATGCAGAGGGCGATGTCGAGGTCGGGCGCGATCGATTCCAGGGCCCCGGGCGGCGTCGAAGGGGTAATCGCGACGCCCGCGCGGCAGCCCGCATCGTGGACGCAGTTCACCGCGTAATGGACGTGCGGCGTGGCCTCGAAGTGGACGGTGATCGAGTCGGCGCCCGCGCGCGCGAAGTCACTCACGTGGCGCTCGGGCGCCTGGATCATCAGGTGGACGTCGAGCCAACCGCCGGCGTCGTGGACCTGCTCGCGCAGCGCGTCGACCACGTTCGGCCCGATCGAGATCGGCGGCACGAAATGCCCGTCCATCACGTCCACGTGGATCACCCGCGCGCCGGCCTCCATCACCTCTGCCACGGCCGGCCCGATCCGCCCGAAGTCCGCTGCGAGGATGGACGGGGCCACGCGCCGGTCGCGGAGCAGCTCGGCTCGGCTCACCGCCGTGACGCTACACGACCGAGGCGTCCGCGAGAAAACGTACGCTCGACACGATGATCGAGGTCACGGGTCACCGAGAGGGAGATCGGGCCGCGGGATCGGCAGACTGTGCCGGGTTGGACGAAACCACGCCGCAGGTCTTCCTCGTCGCCCGGCCGTCGCTCGACCTCGACGGGATGCGCGGCTACCTCGAGACGGTTGGCGGGGAGTCGTGGCTCGATCGCCGGGTTGGTGAGGCAGCGGACGGGCGCGCGCCGAACCCCGCCGAGACTCTGATCGAGTTCGCCGGTCGCCTGTGCTACCGCAGCTGGGAGCCCGGGCTCAATCCGAACGTCAGCCGCATCCGGACCGATCAGCGCGAGTACTTCGAGAACATCCTCCGCTCGGCGCACGGGAGCGTGCTCGAGCACGCGAGCTACTCGTTCGCGCTGCGGAACTGCTCAAGAGTTTTTACTCACGAACTCGTCCGGCATCGTGCGGGATCGGCCTTCAGCCAGGAGAGCCTGCGATACGTGCGGCTCACCGACATCGGCTTCCGCGTGCCGCCAGCGCTCGAGCCGGTACGCGACCAGGTCGTGAGCATCGTCGAGCAGCTCGAGGAGTTCCAACGGAGCGCGGCCGGTGAGCTCGGCATCGACGAGGAGGGCCTGCCGTTCCACGTCAAGAAGGAGATCACCTCCGCGCTCCGCCGGCTCGCGCCGATCGGGCTCAGCACCGACATCCTCTGGACGGCGAACGTCCGCACGCTCCGGCACGTGATCGAGATGCGCACCGCAGAGGGCGCCGAGGAGGAGCTGCGGCTGGTCTTCGACCGGATCGCGTCGATCATGGTGGCCGAGGCGCCCAACCTCTTCCAGGACTTCCGCCGGATGGACGACGGATCCTGGGTGCCGGAGTACCGGAAGGTCTAGTACACCTAGGTCCCGTCCGGCGCGCGCGGCCGACCGGCCGCCCTCAGTGCACCGTTCAGCCGTGGCCGTCGAGGCCGACGGTCACGCCGCCATCCGCCTCCACGACGGTCGGGACGACGCCCCGCGGCGAATGCGAGAAGAGCTCCTCGCGCCAGTCGGGCCTGGTCGTGGCGTCGCGCTCCTCCCAGTCGAGGCCCTCGCCCTGCAGCCGCTCGCGCATGCCCTCGCAGTAGGGGCAGGCCGGCTTCACGTACATGATGCGGTCGGGCACGGTGTTCAGCTTAAGCGCCCGTGGTGAGCAGGCGAATCAGCGTGAAGCCAAGCTGTCCTGCCTTTTGGTCGCAGGACGACCAAAATCGAGGAAACCGGCGCGTGTTCTAGGGCGCACCGAACCACCCCCTTCGCTGCCCCAATGATCCGCCGGTCCACCGGGCTCGCACGGACCTGAACGCACCCGCGCCTCAGCCCTTGTGCCGCCGATGCCCCCCGCCACGCTCGTGCCGCCGCGGCACGTGCTGCGGGATCAGCGTGTTGAAGGGAAGCTTCCGCGTGAATCGCGCCCCGTTCGGCGCGCGGATGCGCACCGTGCCGGCTCCGCTGCCGGAGAGGAGCGAGCCCGACTGGCGCAAGGTCTCGACCACGCCCGGCGCGCGGACGAAGTCGAACCGGAAGCCCCACGCCGCGCTGTGCTGGGCGACCGTCTCGTAGCTCCACTCGCGCGTGCGTTCGGTCACCCGGTGGAAGAAGCCCCAGTGCAGGGCGTCCGTCAGGTGCTGGCGCCAGTAGCGCCACTCGTGGATGCCCTGCCGCGGGTCGTAGGTCACGTTGTCCCCGGCTGACTCGGCGGCGTCCACGAAGTCCTGCGCCTGCTGGCGCAGCTCGGCCTCGCCCAGAACGCCCGTCGGGGAGATGGGGTCGCCCGGCGCGGGGACGCCGTCCCCGACGGCCACGAACAGCCGCGTCAACCGCAGGTTCTGAACCAGCGCGGTCGGGTTGTGGCCGGTCCAGTAGAAGCGCTGGGCGTCCGGGTCCCCGTACACGTCGACATGGTTCTCGCCCTGCGTGTCGAAGCCGGTTGGCCACTCGGGCCGCTGGATGCTCAGGACACCTGAGAACGACGCCGCCGAGCCGAAGTACCCCGGCCGCTGTGAGGCGTAGAAGATCGCCCCCTCCCCACCCATCGAAAGCCCCGCGATCGCGTGCCAGCGGCGGCCGCGCCGGATGGAGAACTTCCGCTCGATCAGCGGGATCAGCTCGTCGAGGTGGTAGCGCTCCCAGCCCGGTGAGCGAGCGCCGCCCTTCCACCAGTTCGTGTACCAGCCGCGGTCTCCCTCCGGCATCACGATGATGCCGGGGAAGCCCTTGGCCACGTGCGCCACGTCGCCGTCCTTCGGATCCATCCACGAGCTGTACGAGTCGCCGTGCCCGTGCAGGAGGTAGAGGACCGGGTAGCGGCGCTTGGCCCGGTATCCGTCGGGCAGCAGCACGTTCACGCGCAGTCCGGGCTGGCCGTTGAACTCGACCTTGCTCGGGTTGACGTACTTGCTGTGGGTAACGAGCGTGACGAGCCGGCTGGCCTGCGCGGGGGCCGCGAACGCGATGGTCGCGACCAGCCCCACCAGCCCGATGGTCGCCCGCCTCATCTCGGCGCCAACACTAACCGGAGCCGGGGGCCGCCGGAGTAGCTTTCGTCCCGTGCCCCAGGTGCCCGCCGCCGAGCTTCCGAACGAGTCTCCGGTCGAGTCCGAGCTGCGCGAGATCGGGACCGCGCTCGCTGCCGCCTTTCCCTCCCGGACGCGGCATCCGCTGCGCGCGCTCGACGCCAGGGCGCTCGAGCGCTCGACCGAGGACGCCGACCTGCGCGCGGCGCTCTTCAGGCTCGTGGACGTGACGCCCGCGTGCCGGTCGCTCGACGACCTCGCGCGCCACCTCGCGAGCTACCTCGAGG
>VAXR01000107.1:10001-11390 GCA_005885165.1 Actinomycetota bacterium | reverse complement strand
GCCTTCGACCCTCCGCGCCGCGTCGATGGCCGGATCGGCGACTGGCACGGGCGGCCGACGCGGTTCGGCGGCTCGACGATCTACTCCTCGGGCGAGCTTGTCTACCAGGACCACATCTTCGACGCCTACGGGCCCGACAACGGCCAGGACGTCCAGCGGCTCGGGATCCAGGACCCGATCCAGCAGAAGGTCCCCGAGATCTACCGGCTCGACCCCGCCGTCCAGTACCTGCCCGGCGAGTTCGGGATCCCGACGCCCGGCTACAACCTCGCCACCCACTACGGCGACCTCCCGCACCAGGACCAGGCGGACCTCTCCGAGTTTCGCGTGGGCGCGGACCCGGGCAACCTGTGGTTCCTCGCCCGGACGACGACGATGACCGCGCCGGCGCAGACCGCCCTCCTCGTTCTGCTCGACACGCGGCCGGGCAGCGCCACTCATGCGGTCCCGTTCGGGAGCGGCATCAACAGCAAGCGCGCGGACTACGCCCTGCTCTTCACGGCCCGCGGCGGCTGGGTCGCAAATCTGAGCAGCGGCCGCGTCACCCGCCTGCCGGCGGGCTCGGTGGCGGCGAACCCGACCGACTACGTGAACGCCCTCGAGGCGCGCGTCCCGAGGAACGCCCTGGGGCGGCTGCCGTCCAGCTTCAGCGTGGCGGCGGCGACCGGCATCGCGGACCCGAATGGAAAGCCGCTCCTCAAGGACCTCGGGCTGGGCGCGAACCTCGCGAACGTCGCCTTCCGCGGGAACGAGCCGGCGCGCGACTGGTGGGACAAGCAGCAGGCGTTCTCCCTCTACGCGCACACGATCGACCCGTTCTTCCACGGCGTCGATGTCGGAAAGCTCCTCCGCGGAGCCAACCAGCGCTATGTCCCGGGCCCCGGCTACCACGACCGGCTGTTCACCTCCACCAAGCGCATCTCCAAGGAGGAGGGCGAGGAGGGGACGCTCCAGCATTACGGCGTCTACCTGCCCACGGGCTACTCGCCGCGGCGGCGCTGGCCGCTGCAGTGGTGGTTCCACTTCCGCGGCGGCAACGCGCACATCGCGGCCGCGGCCGTGCCGCGCATCTTCAAGGACATGGGGGAGGACGTGCACACGGTCGTCGTCTCCCCGCGCGGCCGTGGCGAGTCGACGTGGTACGTGGGGCGCGGCCAGGTCGACTTCCAGGAGGTATGGGCAGACGTGCACCGCACGTTCTCGGTCGATCCCGACCGCACCTACATCGCCGGGCACTCGATGGGAGGGTGGGCCACGTACCTGCTCTCGATCCTCTATCCGGACCGCTTCGCCGCAGGGTTCCCGGCATCGGGGCCGGTCACGCAGGGCGCCTGGACGGGAGTGGACTTTCCCGGGTGCGACAACTTCAAGAGCTCCGACGGCGAGACG
>VAXR01000107.1:0-9786 GCA_005885165.1 Actinomycetota bacterium | reverse complement strand
CCCGAACCCGCCGCGCGTCACTTACATCCGGAGCATGCCGTTCGAGCGGGCGGTCGAGCGCGTCCAGTCGGACGCCGCCAAGCTGAGCTTCAACTTCGACAGCGCGTACTGGATGTCACGGCTCCAGCCGGTTGACGCGACGAGCGGAGTGGCGAAGTTCGACGGCCAGTCGTTCGCGATCCCGCAGCGCCCCTACAGCCTGTTCCCGGAGGCCGGCGGACCCGCGAAAACGGACCAGACCGGCCCGTACGTGATGGTCGGTCAGGCCTGGACGCCCGCCGCCGGGCCGCTGCCCGTGCGGAGCAACGCGTTCTCAGCCGCCCTCACGGGGGCCCGAGGAGTGGCGCTCGACGTGAGCCGCATGCACCTCGACCCGCGCCGCGTCCTCACCGGCGATGTCCAGGCGGACCACGCGATCAACCTGCGGCTCGCCGGATCGTGGCCCTCCGCGGTGGTGGCGACCGTCGACGGCCGGCCGGTGGCGGTCGGCCATGCCGGCGCAAGAACTGTCATCGTGCCGATCCCTGCGGGTCGGCACCACCTCGTGATGCGGCCCGCTTCGCGCATCTGACGCGCAGCTCCGTCCAACAAGCACGCTTTGAAATCCGACAACCAGGAGGGATCGAGATGACATGGATCCGTCAGGCTCGCCGCGGCGCGGCGATCGGGGCGATCGCCCTGGCGGCGCTGGGCGCCTCGGCCGCGAGCGCCTCCGGCGCGAGCCTCAAGATCAAGGCGCCGAGCAGCATCAACCGCAACAAGGACTACAAGGTGAAGGCCTCTGGGGTGGCGGACCACGCCGACTACCTCATCGTCTTCTTCCAGCACGTCCCCTGCCAGCCGCACTACGCGGACGACCAGAGGGTGGCGTCCGGGTGGCTCATCCACATGAACTTCAAGAAGGTGGGCCCGGGGGCGTTCTCCGCCAAGTCGGTCAAGTTGAGGGGCGGTTCGCGTGGTGGCACCGTCACCTACTGCGGCTACCTCCAGCGTCGGGGCCAGAGCATCGACAGCGGCCCCGAGGCGTTCGGCCAGGGTCACACGAACTTCACGTAGCGGTTGCGTAGCGGTGCCGCCGCGCCCGGACTCGTCTCCGGGCGCGGCGGCGCCGCACCTCGTGATCGATTCGTGACACGATGTCGGGCGTGTTTCGGCGTGCTCGCAGGGGGGTGCGCCCCGCTCGCATGACGCGCGGGTCCGCCGCGGCTGCGGCCGTCGCCGTGCTGGCCGCCGTTCCGGCCGCCGCATCCGGAGCGTGGCACTCGCTCTACTCGGGACCGGGACCCCGGCCGGGACCCGATCTCCTGTACGCGCCCGCCCCGAAGGCGCCCCAGCTCACGAACAAGTCACCGTGGAAGGCGAGCCCGATCCTCGTGTCGGGCGCGGCCGCCTACCGCAAGGGCGAGTTCCTTTACCAGGACTACCTCTTCGACGACACCGGTGCGCAGCAAACGTCCGATCCCGGCGATCCGCGCACAGCGGGCAACCTGTTCTCCAGGCCGAACGGCACGTACACGTACCCCACGGACCCGCGCTACGCGGCCAACGCCGCCGACCTCGTGGAGCTGCGCGTCAAGCCCCTCCGGCGCGCCACCGCCTTCCGGGTGACCCTGAACACGATGAAGGACCCCTCACTCGTGGCGTTTTCGATCGCGATCGGCGGCAGGAAGGGCAAGCTGCGGTCGTTCCCGCACGGCGCCAACGTGCGCGCGCCGGCGAGCCTTTTCCTCTCCGTTCACCCGGCCGGCTCGAAGCTCGTGGCCGACCTCGTGAACGCCTCTAACGGAAAGCGCGTGAGCGGCCCGGCGCCGGTCGTTCACGTGGACCGGAAACGCCGCCAGATCGGGGTGCGGGTGGCGCACCGCGAGTGGAACCCGAAGCGCCACACCGTACGGCTCGCCGCCGGCGTCGGCCTGTGGGACAAGTCCGCGAAGAGCTATCTGCTCCCGCAGGCGGGCGCGGACTCGACGCACCCCGGCGGCGCGGGGACGGCGTCGAAGCCGGCCGCCTTCTTCAACGTGGCGTTCCGCTTCCACGAGCCGATCCAGACGCCGACGGAGGGCTCGGCCGTCGTAACCGACGCCGCCTGGTGGCGGGATCGCGCGCAGGGTCACGCGCTCGCCAAGGGCGACATCTCCCCGTTCTTCGCGAACGTCAGCTTCCGGAAGCTCGCCGGACACGTGACCGACAACCGCGGCGTGCCGAAGACCGGCCGGATGGACCGGGTCATGGCCACGCACTTCGAGCTCCACCAGGGCAACGACTTCTCGCAGAGCTGCCTCACGCACGCGTCGGACTGCCCGGGCCAGTACCAGAGCCGCCTCCAGCCCTACGCGATCTACATACCGCGCAAGCCGCACCCCGCCGCCGGCTACGGGATGACGCTCCTCATCCACTCGCTCTCGGCGATGTACAACCAGTACCTCGGCACCCGCAACATGTCCGAGTTCGCCCAGCGCGGCCCGGGCTCGATCGTGATCACCACCGAGTCGCGCGGCCCGGACGAGGGCTACGAGAATTACGGCGCGGCGGATGTCTTTGACGCCTGGGCCGACGTCGCACGCCGCTTCCGCCTCGACCCGTCGTGGACCGACATCAGCGGCTACTCGATGGGCGGGATCGGGACCTTCAAGCTCGGCGCCCAGTTCCCCGACCTCTTCGCTCGCGCCCAGCCGGTGGTGGGAGACGAGTCGAACACCGACGTGCTCGCCTCTTTGCGCAACGTCCCCGTCCTGATGTGGAACAACCACGGCGACGAGCTCGTCAACGAGACGGAGTTCGAGCAGACGGCGCACGCGCTCGACACGCTCGGCTACCGCTACGAGCTCGACGCCTTCCAGCCGTGCGCGAACAGCAAGTGCAGCCCGCTGTTTACCAATCACCTCCAGCTCGCGATCAACGACCAGTACGCGCCGGCCGCGGCGTTCCTGGGGACGGTCAAGGTGGACCGCAACCCCGCGCACGTCACGTACGTGGTCGACGCCGCCCGGAACCACGCCAACCTGAAGGTCGTCGGCAACCACGCGTACTGGGTCTCGGGACTGAAGCTCCGCGACCCGAGCAAGAACGGCCCCGGCGGCGACCCGGAGGCGACGGTCGACGCCACCTCGCGCGGCTTCGGCGTGGCCGATCCGGTGGCCTCTCCGCAGCAGCTCGGCAGCGGCATGCTGACCGGCGGCAACCTCGGCACGCTGATCTTCTCGCGTCAGTTCCGGACGTGGGGCCCGGCCCTGCCGCTGCCCAAGCTCAACGAAATCGACCTGAACGCCACGAATCTCGGAACGGCCTCGATCGACGTCCAGCGTGCGCACGTCGACTGTCAGGTCACCGTGCACATCACGACCGACGGGCCGCTGACGGTCACGCTGCCCGGCTGCGGGCGCACCATCCACGCGGGATAGCAGGCCCGCAGCCCGTCGCTAGGTGTGGTCAGGCGCCGCGCGTAACCGAGGTCAGGCCGCGGTGTGCATGCCGTGTTCGGTGATGCCGGGGCTTCGGCTTATGCCTGCCACCACCGCCGCTGCTGAGCTTCAGCTTCCCTGACGGCTGGCCGCACGAGGTGCTGCTGCCGCTCGCGAGCGTCTGGTCCTGGTTCACGAGCTTGTAGCCCGAGAAGCTCAGGATCGACGTCATCCGCGTGCCGATGCCCTCGCCCGGCAGGTAGACCGGCGGAACGTACAGCTTGACGATCGCGTCGAGGTTGCCGACGGCCTGGTTCGTGACGGCGTTCAGCACGCCGCTGCCGGAGTCACCCGGGAGCAGCGGGCCGAACCAGCCGTAGCCGCTGTCGTACCAGTGCGCCGACGCGCCGCCCTCGGGCTTGCCCGGCCCCATCTCGACGGCGTAGCCGTCGCCCCAGTACTTCACGGGCGTGCCGACCTGGCAGCCGGTGTAGACGCCCTGGGGCCCGCCGACCGGACTGGCGGGGTAGACGTGGTAGCCGCTGTCGATCTGGATCGACTCGAAGTCGAGCACGCTGCCGTTGTTGCCGTACTGCTCGACGCGCTTGGCGACCGTGCCTATGCGGGCGATGCTCGCGCCCACGCCGGGCGTGGATATCGCGGCATAGACCACCTGGCCGACCTTGTCCGAGCAGTGTCCGGCGGAGCCCAGGTAGAGGTGCCCGTCGGCAACCGCCGGCGCGGTCGACGAGCCGCCGTTGTAGTAGGCGAAGTTCGCCGTGCAGCCGTACGGATAGACGAGGCAGGTGCCCGTGCCGACGCCGCCCTGATGGATGACCCCACTCGGACAGATGTCGAGCACGCCCGGACCTGCGACCGGCACGCCGCGGTGGCCCGCGGCGTCAACGCGCTGCCTGAAGCTCTTCGTGAACCAAGCCGGAGGCGGCTTCCTCGGGTGCGACACCCGAGCAGCCGACGCAGTTGCCGCCGCGCCAAGACCGATCGCGGCCACGACCGCGAGTACCAACACGACACGTAATCCGCGCATCTCTCCCCTTCCGCCCATCCTGGTGGGACGGTATTTCCCCCGCTTATCGGTGGGGTAAACGAACGCCGCTGCGCCCAGTTCGCAGAGGCGAGTGCCGCGGCGCCCCGTCCGCGGCCGGGTCCGAAAAGACGACGGAGGCCCCTGCCGGCCTCCGTCGTGTCATGCCCGGGTGACGAGGCGGGGAGTGCCGCGTCCGACCGGCTGAACTGCCGGCCAGCGGGCCCCTCATCCCGCCGGCCGACGCCTGTCGCTACGCGCGCACAGGCGGCACCGCGGGTACCTGGAGGGCGCGTAGCAAGACCTTCATTGAAATCCGTTTCCTGGGTTCCGAGCGCTTCCTACGCTCGGGTGCGAGTCTCATCTATCGGTACCAGAGGTAGCGCGATTTCGCCAGCACTTTCAGCGGATTTGCATGAACTCAGACGTCCAGCACGACCGTCGCTCGAAAGCCGCCTTCGGCGGGCTCGAGCGCGAGCCGGTGATAGGTCACGCCCTTCACGAGCTGCGCCGGCTCGCAGATCCGTCCCTCGAACGCCGCGCGCAGGGTGGTGCCCTCAAGCTCGAGCGACTCGAGGTTGACCGGGGCGAGCCCGTCGGACTCGGCCAGGAACGCGAGCTCGGCGAGCCAGTCGGCGAGGAGAGCGGGCCGGTCGGCTGCGGTCAGCGTCACCTCGCGCCGTTCGAGCGGCGCTGTGGAGTCGCAGACCAGCACCTCGGTCATCGCCTTGAATCCATCCTCGAAGACGGCCTTCTCGGTCGGCGCCGTGATCTCCAGCTCGAGCTCGCCGGTGTGCTCGACCCAGCGGTACAAGGGCTCAGCCCTTCACCACGCCGATCGGACGCAGCCGCGCGACGCGGCCGGCGAGTCCAGCGCGCTCGACCACCTCGACCACGCGGTCGACCTCCTTGTAGGCGAACGGCGCCTCCTCGGCCAGCCCCCGGTTCGACGCGCACCGCACGGTGATGCCGGCGGCCTCGAGCTGGCGGCGGAGATCGGCTCCGCTTATCTGCTTGCGTGCACCCGTCCGGCTCATCCGCCGGCCCGCGCCGTGGCAGACCGTCCCGAACGAGCGCTCCATGGAGCCGGGCCTCCCAACCAGCACGTAGCTCGCGGTGCCCATGCTGCCCGGGATGAAGACCGGCTGCCCCACCTGGCGGTAGGCGTCGGGCAGCTCGGTGGATCCCGCCGGGAAGGCCCGCGTCGCGCCCTTGCGGTGAACGCACACCTCGCGCCCGCCGTGGCGCTCGAGCTTGGCCACATTGTGCGCGACGTCGTAGAGGGTCCGGGTGGCCCTCGCGGTGTTCTTCCCCAGCACCTGGGCGATGGCCGAGCGGACGCCGTGCGCGATCGCGTGGCGGTTTGCCCAGGCGAAGTTCGCCGCCCCCGCCATCGCGGCCATGTAGTCGCGGCCCTCCGGTGAGGAGAGCGGCGCGCAGGACAGCTGGCGGTCGGGCAGCTCGATGCGGTAGCGCGCGAGCGAGGCGTCCATTCGCTTCACGTAGTCGGTGCAGACCTGGTGGCCGAGGCCGCGCGAGCCCGAGTGGATGAGCACGGTGAGCTGGCCCTCGCGCAGCCCGAACGCCTCCGCGGCCTCGCCGTCGTGGATTCGCTCGACGCGCTGGAGCTCCACGAAATGGTTGCCGGAGCCGATCGTGCCGAGCTGGTCGGCGCCGCGAGTCCGGGCCCGGTCCGACACGGCGCGGACCGAGGCGCCCTCGAGCCGGCCGCGCGACTCGGTGAGCTCCACGTCCTCGTCCGTCCCGACGCCGCGCATCTCGACCAGCGCGCGCGGCCCCTCGACGAGCACGCGCTCGAGCTCGCGTTCGCCCAGGGAGAGCGGGCCGCCGCCGCGGCCGCCCGTCGGCGCAGCGCGCGAGATCTCGTGGACGAGCGCCTCCTTGCGCTCGCCGAGCTCGTCCACGGAGATCGGCAGGGCGAGTAGGCGGACGCCGCAGTTGATGTCGTAACCGACCCCGCCCGGCGAGACGACTCCGTCCGGGGGCTCCGTCGCCGCGATACCTCCGACCGGGAACCCGTAGCCCTGGTGGACGTCCGGCATCGCGAGCGCGGCGTCGACGATCCGGGGCAGCGTGGCCACGTTCTGGAGCTGCTCGAGCGACTGGTCGCCGCGGATCGCGTCGAGCAGCTCCTCGTCGGCGAACACCCGCGCCGGGACGCGCATGTCCGCACGCGCCTCGCGCGGAATCTCCCAGAGCGTCTCGTCCAGCCGGCGGAGCTCGACCACCGCTGCATCACTCTGCCACGCGACGCCTCGCGGTCCTACTGGCGCTGGCGCTCACGTCGGTGGCCATGCCGCTGCCCGCGGCAGCCGCCAAGACCAAGCCGAAGCCCTACAAGCTCCACCTCTTCGCGCCCAGCAAGGAGAACACGGGCCACGTGTTCACTGTCAAGGCGTGGGGCAAGGCGAAGAAGAAGCGCGAGCTGATCGTGCTCTACCACGCGTTCGGGAAGTGCGCCAAGACGGCAGGCGCCGCGGAGCGGAAGAACGGCCAGGTGTTCATCGACCGGAACGTGGGCCCGGGGAAGTTCACGGTGAACCACAAAGTCGTCTTCATCTCGCCGGGCAACGGGTCGTTGTGCGGCTACCTGGTCAATCGCGCGAAGGGGCTCGACTCAAAGCCCAGCGCCCGCGCGAGCAGGCACATAACGATCTTCTAGCGCCGGCCGCGCGCTGCGCGTCGCCTTACGACGGCGTGCAGTAGTCCGGCTTGCCCTGCTGCTCGCACTCGGCGCGCTGCAGCAGCGGGAAGGAGTTCGTGTCCTTCTTCCGCAGCCGGTGCTTGCGCTTGTGGAGGATGTAGCCGTGGGATTTGTTCTTCGGCGGCGCGTTCTTGAGGCTCCAGCGCTCCTCGAGCCAGACGCAGTGGCGGAAGTAGAGGACGCGCTCGTCCGTGGTCATCTTCTTGTCCTTGAAGACCGTGGCGCCCGCGGCCTCGCAGTGCTCGAGCGCGAGGCACTTCTTCTGGTGCTTGTCGGGAACGCAGGGAGGCCGCGCGCCGCTCGCCTGAGGCGCGCCGGCGACCGCGCCGACGAGGCCCGCGGCTGCCGCTCCGATCACGATCAGCTTGCGCATCGTCCTCCCGTACCTGCCGTCCCGAGCGTACCGCAGCTTGGCGCCCTGGGGTCCGGTTAGCCGTAGGCGGACCGGGTACCACCTCGGCGTACCCCTAGATGCGGGAGGAGAGATGAGTACGGCAAGGTGGGCGGCACGGCCGCTACCCCGCAGACGCAGTTACCGCAGGGCGGGCCCGGGTGCGGGCGCCGTCGTTGCCGGCGCGGCCACGGGCACGGTCAGCCTCGTGGCGAGGTTGCTGTGGCTCGCCGCGGCGCTTGTCGCCCTGGTGATCGTGGCGGGAATCGCGCTGGTCGCTTTGAAGGCGAACATGGGCAACTCGATCGTGTCGTCGATTCACGACGCGGCGAGGTCCCTGGCCTCTCCGTTCGGCTAGATCTTCCACCCGAAGGGCCACACGCTCGCGATCGCCATCAACTGGGGGATCGCGGCGATCGTGTACCTGTTCGTCGCCCGGCTGATCGTGCGCCTGCTCGGACGCTGGTAGCGATCAGTGCTTTTTGTGGCGCTTGTGCGGGCGCACCGTCACGGTCTCCGTCATAAGCACCGGATGCAGCGCGCAGAAGATGCGGTACGTGCCGGGCTTCGTGAAGCGGAACTTGAACCTGCGGCCCTCGCTCAGGTTGAATGAGGCGAACCCCTGCGGGCCGTTCGCCAGCGTGACGTTGTGGAGTGTCGCCGGCCCGAAGTCCCAGGTGAGCGTCGACCCCGGCGCGACTGATGCGTTGGGCGCCGCGAAGTAGTAGTCGCGGACCTTGATGCTCGATCGCTTGTCGAGCTTCACCGTGCGGCCGGCGGGTCGGCTGATCGTGTGCGCCTTGCCGTCCGCCCCGATTCCCGTCAGCGGCACCTTGAAGACCGGCGTCTTCGTCCGGAACGGGATGCCCTTGAGCTGGGCGGGCTGGAATGTCCTGCCGTCGGTCGGCGGCGCCGCGCATCCCGAAACCGCCTGCGGCGCGACGTAGACGAGCGAGATCCCCATCACGCGCGTGTGGGCACGGCTGTTGTCGTAGGCGGCGGTCAGTCGCAACCGCTGGCCGGCCGCGATCGGGTAGCCCGTCTGGGAGAGGTAGCCGCTCATCGAGATCGGGCCCGGCTCGTGCAGGATCGGGCGCACGTGGTAGAAGGGGTTGCTCGGCATCCCCCAAGCGGGGCTCGACTTGAAGACCGTCCGGTTGCTGCAGTCGGGCTCGGAAATCGTGAGGCCGTAGGCGCCGCCGTGGACGTGGCCGCCGCCCGCGACGATCCGGCCGGACTCGGGCATGGTGAAGTCGTAGGTCTTCTTGTAGGTCGAGTGCTTGCCGCCGGTCCCCGGCACGTTGAAGATCGGGTCCGCGCGGCAGTTGTTCTCGTCGAGCCAGTAGGGCGTGACCGCGGTGAGCCCGTCGGAGGCGTCCTGCCAGGTGACCGTGTAGCGGATGAACGCGCTGTCGGTCACGCCCCGGTGGTTCATCAGCATCCAGACCATGCCCCAGATGTCGTTCTTGTGGATCGGATAGCCGTAGCCCTTGGGAAGCGCGAGCACGTTTCGCTCCTCACCGGCGCCATAGAACGGCTGGGCGACGTTGGAGAAGTTCGTGGGCCGCGAGTCGTAGCCGACGAATGGCTGCCCCTGGCAGGTGGTATCGGGACGTCCGACCGCGGCGAAGACGATGTGATGGAGCATCAGCCGCCGGATGGGCACCGGCGCGCCGTTCTTGTCGACGACGTTCACGCTCATGCCGGTGATGAACCCCTCGGTACGGGGGGTCGCGACCGTGCTCACGGTCTGGCGGACCTCGTAGGGGTCCATCTTCACCGGCACGTCGAACGCCTTCGTGTGCACGGCAGCAGGGGCCGGCGCAGCGCCGAGCGCGAGCGCGGCGCTCGTCGCGGCCAGAAGAGCGACGAATGGGCGCTTCACGGCGAGTCCGCGACTAGCTTAGCTGGCCCACCCCCGCGGGCGGCGGCTGAGCGAAGCGTGCGGAGTAGCCGAGTAGGGTGCCGCGCACATGGGCGCGGTGGCCGTTGCACTGCGGGAGGGTCGTGTGCGCGTGAGGGTCGACGCCGTGCTGGTCGCACTCGGAGTTCTCGTCGGGCTCGCCGCGGTCCTGCGCTTTGCGACGCTGTCTAACCAGAGCTTTTGGATTGATGAGTCCCTCACTGCGCACCGCACGACGGGCTCCTTCTACGACATGCTGGCCGCCGTTCACCGGCCAGCCGAGGCGGAGCCACCGCTCTACTTCTTCCTGCTATGGCCCTG
>VAXR01000125.1 GCA_005885165.1 Actinomycetota bacterium | reverse complement strand
GAGGAACGCGACCCCGTTGAGGGCGCCGACCGCCGCGGGAAGCGCTGCGCGGCGGCGGAGCAGCGAGAAGCCCGCAACCAGCCCGACCGCCGCCGCGGCGAGCTCCGGCAGCCGCATGATGATCCCGAGGCGCTTTCGCAGCACGGAGGGGACGTGCCTCAGCCCCCGCTCCCGCGAGAAGCGCGCCGCCAGGTCGTGCGTGCCATGGAACGACCACAGCGCGTCGCCGGCGATCGCGAAGTCCGACAACGCCCAGATCACGGGCGCCGCCGCCGCCAGCACGAGCAACCGGAACCGGCAGGCCCAGTCGCGCGCAGGGAACAGCCACAGCCAGTAGGC
>VAXR01000124.1:18395-19004 GCA_005885165.1 Actinomycetota bacterium | reverse complement strand
CACGCCTCCGGCCGCAGCAGCCCGGCCAGGCCGAGCAGCACCAGCACCGGCCAGCCGCGGCGCCGCCGGCGCGCCTCGAGCACCGCCGCCCAGACGACGAACGAGACCGCCGACAGGTCCACGTATCCGCGGATCCCGAAGTCGAGCGGAGGAACACGCGTGACGAAGATGGCGGCGGCGAGCAGCCCGACCGGCCACGCGAAGAGCTCGGTGCCCAGGCGGAAGATCCCGACCACCAGGAAGCCGATCGCAAGCAGGCAGAGCGCGACCATCACCGAGGCGCCGCTGTCGCCGAACAGGCTCGCCGGCATTCCCGCCAGGATCGCGAGCGGATGCGGAGTAGGCGCGACCGCCGCGTCGTACTGCGGCGTGCGGCCGTGCGCGAGGTCGCCGCCCCAGACGAGCGCGTAGAAGGTGTCGTAGTTCAGGAACGCGTGCCCGAACCAGGCGAGGATCGCCAGTCCGACGAGCACGGCGGCGACGAGGTTCGGCAACGCTCTCCGTGCCGTGGACATGGCGGCGGGACGCTACCGGTACGGTCCCCGCGTGCGTGAGCTCCTGCTACGCCTGCGCGCCTTTGGAGCTCGCCACGAGCTGCTGTCCGCGGCG
>VAXR01000124.1:17728-18318 GCA_005885165.1 Actinomycetota bacterium | reverse complement strand
CCCGTGACCCCGCGGAGCACCGACGGCGACGTCGCAACGCAGCTCTACCCGCTCTTCCGCGTGGCGCGAGCGCAGGTCCGCAACGGTCGGCTGCCCCTCTGGGACCCGTACATCTACGGCGGGATGACGCTCGTGGGGGACATGCAGAGCGCCGTCCTCTGGCCGCTCACGTGGCTCGGCTGGCTCCTCCCGGCGGGATTCGCCTGGGGGCTCATCTCGACGCTGAAGCTGGCCGTGGCCGGCTTCGGGGCCTTCCTGCTTGCGCGGGAGCTGGGGGTGAGGAGAGGGGGCTGCCTCGTGGCCGGCGCGGTCTACGGCCTCAGCGCGCCGCTCGTGATGTGGCTCCAGTGGCCGCTCGGCTCGGTGGAGGCGATGCTGCCGTGGCTGGTCCTGGCCGCCCACCGGCTCTACGTGCAGCCGAGCCCGCGGCGGTTCGCCGCGGCGGCCGCCGTCTTCGCCGTCAGCGTCGCCGGCGGGCACCCCGAGTCGGCCGCCGTCAACGCGGCGCTCGCGACGCTCTACGTGCTGACGCTCGCCGCGATGCGCCACGGCGCCGTAGTGCGCCGGCGCGCTCGGCTGCTCGGGCTGTG
>VAXR01000124.1:0-17711 GCA_005885165.1 Actinomycetota bacterium | reverse complement strand
CGTGGCGCTGCCGTTTTTCGAGGCGCTCAGGGATTCCGTCTCCGCTACCTCGCATGTGCAGGCCGGGCAGCACGTGCCGGCGTGGGCCTCGATCCTCTACGCGCTCCCCAACGTGTATGGGCTCGACCGGCTGAGCGGCGTCCCCGGGCTCACCACGTATTCGTCGTTCGCCGTCTACTTCGGGGTGGCGGCGATGCTGCTGGCTCTCGTGGGGGGATGGCGCGCGCGGCGGCTGGCACCGGCGCGTGCGCTTGCGATCGTCGCCGGGCTGGCGCTCATGGCGCGCTTCGGCGTGCCGCCGATGAACTGGCTCTTCCACTCCGTCTGGCCGTTCAAGCTCGTCGTGATCGGCCGGATGTATGCGATCGTGGCCCTCGCCGGCGCGGTGGGAGCAGGCGCCGCTGTTAGCTCGCTGGCCCGGCGGGCCATGCCGGTTCGCGCGGCGCTGATCTGGACGGCCGGGCTCGGCGCGCTCGTCGCGTTCGTGGCGCTGCTCGACCGCAGCTCGGGCAACCTCAACCCCGCCCGCCACCACCTCATCGCGGCGGCTGGCCGATTCGCGCTGTTCCTCGTGCTCGGCGCCCTCTGCCTCCTCGTGCTCGGCCGCCTCCGGCGAACCGCCGCTGTCGTACTCGTGCTCGTCGTCTGCGTGGCGGACCTCGCGCTCTTCCAGCCGTACAACGTCTGGCTCCCGTCCTCGAGCGCGCACCTGCCGACGACCGGCGCCGTGCGCTTCCTGGCGGAGCACCGCGCTTCTCGAACGAGCTCGGTCTCCCCGGGGGTGATCAACGACGTCCTCCCGCCCAACACCGGAGCGCCTACGCGTCTCGAGACCGTGATGGGCTACGACCTGCCGCAGGCCGATCGCTGGGCCACCTTCGCGACGCGCGTCCTCGGTCAGCGGGGCTTCGCCGAGCACGTGAACACCACACCGGTCCCGGCCGGCGCCGGACTGCGGGGCCTTCGGCTCTTCAACACGCGCTATTACGTGACGGCACCCGGCGCCCCGCCGCCCGACCCGGCGTTCCGCCCCGTGTACCGTGGTACCGATGCGACGGTCTGGCAGGACCCCGCGGCACTGCCGCGCGCCTTCGTGGTCCCGTCGGCGCGCCCGCTCGGCACGGGCGCCGCGCTCGCGGTGCTCGCGGCGGGCCGGCTCGACCCCAGCAGGCTCGCTCTGATCCCAGCCCAAGAGAACGCCGTGACCGGAACGCATTCCACCTTCCGCGCAGCCAGCATGCACGAGCTCGCCCCGGACCGGCTGCGGGTCGACGTTCCGGCGGGCGGCCGCGGCTGGCTGGTCGTGGGAAACGCCTACTTCCCGTCGTGGCGGGCGAAGGTCGACGGCCGGGAGGTTCCGGTCCGGCGCACCGATTACGCCGCGATCGGCCTGCCGCTGGCGGCCGGCAGCCACACCGTCGAGCTCTCTGTGCGCCACGCGTCGTTCTGGATCGGCGCGGCCGTCTCGGCGTTCACCCTGGCCGCCCTGGCGGCCACCGCCCTGCTCTCGGACCGGCTCGCGCCCGGTGACCGACGATGGTGACCCTGTCGATCGTCATCCCCGCGTACAACGAGGCCGAGCGCCTGCCGCCGACGCTCACCGCGATCGCCGCCTACCTCGGGTCTACCGGCCTCGACGCGGAGGTGATCGTGGTGGACGACGGCAGCTCGGACGGCACCGCCGAAGCGGCGAGGAACGCGACGGGCGTCGCGATGCCGCCGCAGGTGCTCCGCCACGAGCAGAACCGCGGGAAGGGCGCCGCTGTGCGCGAGGGGATTCTCGCTGCCGAGGGGGAGTACATCCTGTTCATGGACGCCGACAGCTCGCTGCCGATCGAGGAGGTCGCGAAGCTCTTGCCGGTGGCCGAGGCCGGGACCCCCGTGGTGATCGGCTCGCGCTACGTCGACCCCGACAGCATCCACGAGGCGCAGCGCTGGTACCGCGCGGCGATCTCGAGGTTCGGCAACTACCTCGTGCAGCGGCTGCTCCTGCCGGGGATCAGCGACACGCAGTGCGGGTTCAAGCTCCTGCGTCGGGAGGAGGGGCGGCAGCTCGCCTCGCTGCTCACCGTCGACAGGTTCAGCTTCGACATGGAGCTGCTCGTGGACGCGAAGCAGCTCGGCCTCGAGGTGCGCGAGGTGCCGGTCAACTGCTACTACTCGCACGGGACGCGCCTGCGGCCCGTCTGGTCCTCGCTCCAGACGTTCCGCGACCTCTTGAGGATCCGATCGAAGCTGCGCCGGGGGGCCGTCGCCGGCCAGGCCACGCCGGTGCTGTCGGCGGGGCGGCGGTCGGAGTAGGCGCTCTCTCGCGGTCGCCCGCCCCCGCCGGGCCCGCGGCTACGATGCTTTGGTGCTCTCGCTTTACCGCCGCCACCGCCCCCGAACCTTTGACGAGGTGGTCGCGCAGGAGCACATCGTGCGCACCCTGCGGAACGCGATCGAGCTCGGCAAGGTGCACCACGCGTATCTCTTCGTGGGATCGCGCGGCACCGGCAAGACCGGCATGGCCAAGCTGCTCGCGTGCGCCCTGAACGCCGAGGGCGGGCCGCGAGTCGACTTCTCGCCGGACGACACGGCGTGCGCCGCAATCATGGCCGGCAGCTCGCTCGACGTGGTCGAGATGGACGCGGCCTCGAACAACTCGGTCGACGACATCCGCGAGCTGCGTGAGAACGTGGCCCTCGCCCCGATGGGGGGCGGCTCGCGCGTCTACATCCTCGACGAGGCCCACATGCTCTCCACGTCGGCCTGGAACGCGTTCCTGAAGACGCTCGAGGAGCCGCCGGCGCATGTGGTGTTCGTGCTGGCGACGACCGAGGCTCACAAGGTGCCCGCCACGATCGTGGACCGCTGTCACCGGTTCGACTTCCATCGCCCGTCGCTCCAGCAGATCCAGGGCGTGCTGCGGCGGGTGGCGGAGGAGGAGGGCATCGAGGTCTCCGACGCCGCCCTCGCGATGATCGCCCGCGCCGCCACGGGGAGCTTCCGCGACGCGCTCGGCACGCTGGAGCAGCTCGTGACCTACGGCGGCCGCGAGGTGAAGCTCGACGACGTCATGGAGATCCTCGGCGTGGCCGACGCCGAGCTCGTCTTCGACGCCGCCGACTCGCTCGCCGACCACGACCCGAAGGCGGCCCTCCTGGCGGTCGAGCGGCTGTCGGCGTCCGGACGCGACGTGGTCCAGTTCATGCGCGATCTCGCCGCCCATCTGCGGCATCTCTTCGTGGTCCAGACGCTGGGCGAGGTGCCCGACTCGTTCGCCGTGACCGCGGAGCAGACCGATCGCGTCGCTGCCCAGGCCGATCGGATCGCGCAGGCCGAGATCCTGCGCGCGGTCGACCTGCTGGCTGCGAGCCTGAGCGCCGTGAAGGACGGGTCGGACCCGCGGATCCAGCTCGAGCTTGCCCTGCTCAAGGCGGCGCAGCCTCAGGTGGAGCGCAGGCTCGGCGGCGAGCGCGCGGGCGGATCTGGATACTCGCGCTCGGACGAAGGCGCGGCGTCCCCCGACGCCGGCAGCGGGGAGGCCGGGCCGCCTGAGACCCCGCGCGCCGCGGCCGCGGCCGGCGGGGAGCGGCCGGCTTCGGCAAGGCCGCCCGCCGCGGCATCCGCGCCGGTGTCCGCACCCGCCGCGGCTGCACCTGCGGCGGCGGTCGCCCTCGACCCCGACGAGGAGCCCGAGCCGGCCATCGAGCTCGACCTCGAGCAGGTCCGGACGCTGTGGCCCGCGGTCGTGGATCAGGTGAGGTCGGAGAACGCGATGGTCGGCGCCTGCCTCGACGGCGCGCGGCCGAGCACGCTCGAGGGCGATCGGCTGACGATCGCCTTTCCGGCGCTCGCGGGGTTCTCGCGCAAGACCGTGGAGCGCAACCGCGAGCTGGTGCAGACCTCGCTGCGGGCGCTCACCGGCCACGCGCTGGCGCTCGACTACGAGCTGAGCGACAAGGCCGACGAGGCGGCCACGGCGGCGGCCATCAGCGCCGAGGAGCTGATCGAGCGGCTGAAGCAGGAGTACGGGGCGACCGAGGTGTTCGAAGAGGCCCCGGGAGAGGGGTGATCGCGGTGCCGCAGCAGCCGAACCTGAACCAGATGATGAAGCAGGTCCAGCAGATGCAGGCCGAGATGGCCAAGGCTCAGAAGGAGCTCGAGTCCGAGGTCGTCGAGGCCAGCGCCGGCGGCGGCATGGTGAAGGTGAAGGTGACTGGCGGGCTCGAGGTGCGCGAGATCCAGATCGACCCCGACGCGGTCGATCCCGAGGACGTCGAGATGCTGCAGGACATGGTCATCGCCGCGGTCAACGAGGCGCTGCGCTCCGCACAGGAGCTGGCGGCCTCGCGGCTCGGCGCCGCGAGCGGCCTCGGAGGGCTAGGCGGCGCCGGCGGGCTGGGCGGCCTGGGCCTGCCCGGGCTCTAACTTCGCTCAAGACGCGCTCACCGGGTGCCGATGAGCTGCTAGGTGAGGCGCGAATCCGCCGTATACACGCGCGCGCGCGGGCTGCGCGAGCATCCGTGGGTCCTGCGGATCCTTGCGGTCGCCGCCGGATCGGGCGCCGCGCTGTGGGCGTTCGGACCGGGGCCCGCGGCAGCCGCCGTCGCCGCTGCCCTCGTCGCGGGGCTCGCGATCGGTCGCAGCGGCGGCCGCCACGAGACTTCCGATATCGCGGCCGAGCTCGCCGAGACCCAGCGCCGCCTCGACGAGCTGGCACTGCGCGACCCGCTCACCGGCGTTCTCAACCACCGCGCCTTCCAGGACGGACTCGAGATCGAGCTGCGCCGCGCGCGCCGCGAGAGCTGGTCCGTGGCGATCGTGTCGGTCGACGTCGACGGCTTCCGCGAGCTGAACGACCGCGCCGGTCACGCCCACGGCGACGCGGTGCTCGTCGCGCTCGCCCAGGGGCTGTCCGAGAACCTCCGCCCAGGCGACCTCTGCGGGCGCGTGGGCGGCGACGAGTTCATGCTCGCGCTCAGCCGCGCCGACGCCAAGGGCGCCGAGGATGCGCTCACCCGCCTTCGCAGCCGGATCGAGTCACGGGCGCTGGCCGCGGACGTCGGCGCCGTCTCCTTCAGCGGGGGGGTCGCCGAGTTCCCGCGCCATTCGGTCGGCCGCGCCGAGCTGATGCGCTTCGCCGACGGCGCCCTCTACTGGGCGCGGTCCGCCGGCCACGGCCAGACCGCCGTCTACTCCACCCGCGACGGCGCCGCGATGTCGGCCGAGGAGGACGCCGCCCGCCTCCGCCGCAGCGGCCTCTTCAACACCGTCCAGGCGCTGGCTCGCGCGGTCGACGCCCGCGACGGCTATACGCACATGCACTCCCAGCGCGTTGCCTTCTACGCCGCGACGCTCGCCTCGGCCATGGGCATGAGCGACGAGCGCGTCGAGTCGATCCGCATGGCGGGACTGCTCCACGACGTCGGCAAGATCGGGATCCGCGACGCGATCCTGCTCAAGCCGGGTCCCCTGAGCCGCGACGAGCTGGCGGTGATGCGCCGTCACTCGGAGCTCGGGCGCGCGATCATCGCCGGCGCCGGCATGACGGACATCGCGGACTGGGTCGGCCACCTCCACGAGCGAATCGACGGGCGCGGGTACCCCGACGGCCTGAGCGGCGACGAGATCCCGCTGGAGAGCCGCATCCTGCACGTCGTCGACGCGCTCGAGACCATGACGTGCCCGCGGCTCTACCGCACCCCGGTCCCCACGGCTGAGGCGCTCGAGGAGCTCGAGGCCCACGCCGGCACGCAGTTCGACGCCGCTGCCGTCAAGGCCATGTGCGAGCTGATCCGCGGCGGCGCGGTCGAGGTCGGCGAGCAGCCGCGCCTCGGCGTGCCCCTCGGCGAGGGATCCTGAGCCACCTCTAAGCTCGGCGGCGGTGTTCTCACCGCCCGTCAACAGGCTCATCACCGAGCTCGCGCGCCTGCCCGGCATCGGGCAGCGCACGGCCCAGCGGCTCGCCTTCCACATCCTGCGCACCCCGGAGGACGAGGCGCTGGCGCTCGCGGACGCGATCCGGGAGGTCAAGGAGAAGGTTGGGCAGTGCGAGATCTGCTTCAACCTCGCGGTCGGGCCCCGCTGCCGGATCTGCGAGGACGAGCGCCGCACGCCCGAGCTGATCTGCGTGGTCGAAGAGCCGAGCGACGTGATCCCGATCGAGCGAACGCACGAATTCCACGGCCGCTACCACGTGCTCGGCGGGGCGCTGTCGCCGATCGACGGCGTCGATCCGGAGGACCTCCGCATCGCCGAGCTGCTCCCGCGCCTCGAGAACGGGGGCGCGCGCGAGGTCGTGGTGGCCACGAACTCGACCACGACCGGCGAGGCCACGGCCCTCTACCTGGCCGACGCGATCCGGGAGCGCGCTCCGGAGGTGACGGTCACGAGGCTCGCGAGCGGGCTGCCGGTCGGCGCCGACCTCGAGTATGCGGACGAGATCACGCTGGGGAAGGCTCTCCAGGGCCGCCACGCTCTCTGATCCGGGGCGGGCGCCCGCGATCACGCTCCCGGGTCCGCTGCGCGCGGCCGGCATGGCGGCCACCGCCGCCGTCGCGGTCTCAGTCTTCGTCGGTCCGTGGTTCGCGCTCTACCGCTACACGCCGAACGGCTGGCACGCCACCTGGTGGGCTCGCCTGGCATTGCTGCTGGCGGCGATCAACCTGGTGCTGATGGCGGCGGACCTGTTCGGGAGGGCGCAGGTCGCGCTCGCAGCGCTCACGGTGGCTGCGGTGGCGCTGCGCGTCGTCTGGCCGCCCGACTTCGGCTTCGCCTTCGACGGGCTCCAGGTGCCGGTGACGCGGCGCCCGGGTGTCTGGGTGGCGCTTGGGCTGGCGCTCGTGGCGCTGGCGCTCACGGCGCTGGCCCGCCGTCGCCCGACTACTGCGACCCCGGCGCGCCCAGCGGGATCGTCCGCTTCTGGTTCTTGAGGCCGAGCTCGCGCTTGGCGGTGATGATCCGGGTCACCGCGGTGTTGATCCGCAGCATCGGGACGCGCTTTGAGCGAACCGCCGCCAGGATCGCTCTGTAGGCGCCTAGCCAGTCGGACTCGGGGCCGGAGATCCACACCATGTCGGCTCCCGCCTGGATCGCCGTCACCGCCGCCTTCGGAACGGTCGTCTGCGATGTGATCGCCCCCGCCTCGAGGTCGTCGGTGATCGCCATCCCCTTGAAGCCGAGCTGTCCCCGCAGGAGCCGAGTGGCCAGCAGGATCGCCTGCGCGCCGGCGCGGATGGCGGCGCGGAAGGGGACGAGGTCTCGGCGCGCCAGGTCCTTCATCGAGAGCCCCACCTCGGTTGGCCCCTGATCGGTGGACTGGCCCGCGGCTCCGATCCCGGGGAAGTGGCCGGGCGCCGAGAGCATGTGCGCGCTTCGGTAGGCGCCTATCGTGGCGGTCGCGTACGCGGAGACCCTGCTGGGCACGTCCGAGAACGCCCTGCCGGCGAGCGGCTGGTCGGTGCTCGCGCTCACGTCGAGGTCGGGTGCGAGGACGCCGTTGAACCCGATCTGGGTGAGCGCCTTGGAGGCGTCGCGGGCCTCCCGCGCCGCGAGCGACGTCGAGTGGAGGTCGGCGGCGTTGTCGAACGGCGGCAGGTTCGGGAACGCCGAGAAGTCCCCGCCCTCCTGCGGCGCGACGATGAACGGAGGGGTGTGGGTGCGCGGATCGGAGGTGGTGTTCGAGACGCCCGCCGCGAGCGTCGAGATCTGATCGGGGCTCTGGTAGTTGTCGCGATCGAAGGCGACTCCGCCGAGATCGATGCGGCCGAGCGTCCCGTAGAACGGCGCCTTGATCGTTCGCCCGGCGAAGCCCACCAGCAGCAGCTGCGCGATCTTGCGGTCGAGCGGCAGCTTCGCCACCGCCTTTCGAATCTGGGTGTCCACGTGGACTCCGGGCAGCCGCCCGCCCGGCGGCGGGATCAGCCGCTCGAGGAACGAGCGCGCCGGAACCGGGCGCCGCAGGTGAGGCCCGGGTGCGACCGCCCGGTGGGAGTGGCTCGACGAGCTCCAATGGACCTTCCCGAGCCCCCACACGCCTAGCGGCGCGACGACGCCGATCAGGAAGCCAAGCCAGACCTCGCGAAGTAAGCGCAGGAGTCCGATGCGCACCCTGCGAAAGCTATCCTCGAAAGCCGATGGGCGGCCCCGCTTCCGCGCTCGCACCCACCGTGGTGATGAAGTTCGGCGGCACCTCTGTCGCCGACGCCGACCGCATCCGTTCTGCGGCCCGCCGCATCGTTGCGGCGAAGGAGGAGGGAAAGCGGGTGGTCGCCGTTCTCTCGGCGCGCGGCCAGACCACGGACGAGCTGATCAGCATGGCCTACGAGGTCACCCCGCGCCCTCATCCGCGCGAGATGGACATGCTGCTCTCGACGGGCGAGCGGATCTCGTGCGCGCTCGCCTCGATGGTCATCAACGACCTCGGGCACGAGGCCGTGTCGCTGACCGGCTCCCAGGCCGGGATCGTCACCGACACCACCCACACGAAGGCGCGCATCATCGACGTGCGCACCGATCGCATCGAGAGCCTGCTGGCGGAGGGCAGGATCGTGCTGGTCGCCGGCTTCCAGGGCACCTCCGCGTCGATCCGCGGCGAGGGCGGCGAGTACGAGATCCACGGCAACGTGACGACGCTCGGCCGCGGCGGGTCCGACACCACCGCGGTGGCGATCGCGGCCGCCCTCGGAGCGGACGTCTGCGAGATCTACACCGATGTCGCGGGCGTCTACAGCGCCGATCCACACATCGTCCCGAACGCCAGGAAGCTGGCCGCGGTCTCGTTCGAGGAGATGCTCGAGATGTCCGCGTCGGGCGCGCGGGTGCTCCAGCTGCGCTCGGTCGAGTACGCGCGCAACCACGGGGTCCGCCTCCACTGCCGGTCGAGCTTCGACGACGGACCGGGTACCTTCGTGTTGGGAGAGGACGAGACGATGGAACGCCCGCTGATCACAGCCATAACCCATTCGACCGGCGACGCCCGGGTGACGCTGACGCAGCTTCCCGACAGGCCGGGGGTCGCGGGCCGGGTGTTGACCGCCCTTGCCGACGCCAACGTCAACGTGGACATGATCATCCAGAACGAGCCGGAGTCGGAGGGGCACAGCGCGGACATGTCGTTCACCGTCCCGCGCGAGGACCTCGACAGCGCGCGCGAGGCGCTCGAGCCGCTGATCCCCGAGCTCGGGATGGGCGGGATCGCGACCGACGTGAACATGGGGAAGGTCTCGCTCGTGGGCGCCGGGATGAGGACGCATCCCGGGGTGGCGGCCAAGACCTTCACCGTGCTCGGCGACGCCGGCGTGAACATCGAGATGATCTCGACCTCCCCGATCAAGATCTCCTGCGTCGTCCGCGAGGACGACGTGGAGACCGCGGTGCGCGAGCTCCACCGGGCATTCGAGCTCGGTGAGGACGCCGTGCGCCGCGAGGACCCGCGCGGCGACCACAGGCCGGTGGTCTCCTGATGCGCGTCGCGGTGGTGGGGGCGACCGGCGCGGTCGGCTCCACGATGCTCGGCGTGATGCGGGAGCGCTCGTTCCCCGCGGACGAGGTGGTGGCATTCGCGTCCGAGCGCTCGGTCGGACGGACGATCGACTTCGGCGACCGCGACCTCGAGGTGCGGGCGCTGTCGGAGGATTCGATCCAGGGATTCGACGTAGCCCTGTTCTCGGCGGGGCGGACGACCAGCGGCGAGTGGGCGCCGCGGTTCGTGGAGGCCGGCGCCGTCGTCGTGGACAACTCGTCGCGCTGGCGCATGGAGGACGACGTTCCGCTGGTCGTCGCGGAGGTGAACCCTCACGCCCTCGACCGCCAGAAGGGGATCGTGGCCAATCCGAACTGCTCGACCATGCAGATGGTCGTCGCGCTCAAGCCGATCCTCGATGCAGTCGGGATCGAGCGGCTCGTGGTCACCACCCTCCAGTCGGTGTCCGGCACCGGCCAGCGCGCGGTCGAGGAGCTGCACGACCAGACCCGGGCGTTGATCGAGGCCGACGAGATGCCGGCCCCGCAGGTCTTCCCGCACCAGATCGCGGGCAATGTCCTGCCGCAGGCCGGCAACTTCCCCGCCGACTCCGACTACACCGACGAGGAGCTCAAGCTCGTGAACGAGTCGCGCAAGATCCTCGAGGCGCCGGACATCGGGGTGTCGGCCACCTGCACGCGCGTGCCCGTGTACACGTCGCACTCGGAGTCGGTGAACGTCCAGACCCGCGATCCGCTTTCCCCCGAGGAGTGCCGTGAGCTGCTCGCCGGCTTCCCCGGCATCACCGTGCTCGACGATCCCGCGGATGGCGTCTACCCGCTGGCGATCGACGCGGCCGGGCGCGACGACGTGCTCGTCGGCCGGATCCGGCGCGATCCATCGCACGAGCGCTGCCTCAACCTCTGGATCGTGAGCGACAACCTGCGCAAGGGCGCGGCCACGAACGCGGTGCAGCTCGCCGAGCTGCTGCAGTCGCGGGGCCTGCTCCGCACGGGCACGAAGCGCGCGGCCTAGTCGGCCCCTAGGCGCTCTGGGGAAGCCCGACGGGCTCGGCCGCGCGGTCCGCCGTGCGGCGGGTGAACCGCGCCAGGTCGCGCCGGGTGGAGACGCCGAGCTTCGCGTAGATGTTGCGCGTGTGGGTGCGGACGGTCTCGACGCCGATCGAGAGCTCGCCCGCGATCTGCTTGTTGCTGAGGCCCTCTTGCAGCAGCTCGAGCACGTCGGCCTCGCGCGGGGTGAGCAGCTCGGGCGCGGGCAGCCCGAACTGCTGCTCCTCCTGCTCGCTGGCAGCCGCCGAGCGCGGCAGGACGTGCATCCCGCGTGAGGCCAGGTGGATCGCGTTGATGACGTCCCTGCCCTGCGTCTCCTTGGAGATGCACGCGGTGGCGCCGAAGGAGAGCATCTGGTTGCACTCGGCTGCGGTGGGCCGGTTCGCGAGCACCACCACGCGGGTCTCGGGGTGGCTCTGGTGGAGCTGGTAGATCATCGCCGGCTGGGGGAGGGAGCCGAAGTTGAGGAGTACGACCGAGGGATGCTGCTCGTCGAGGACCCCCTCGAGGCTGTCGAGCTCTATGTCGCTCGCTACAAGGCTGAGATTCGGGTCCTCGAGGATCAGCTTGCGGAGGCCGATCGACACGAGGTCCTCGAAGCGAGCCGAGACGATCGTGATTGGCGCTGCCATGGAGTCCGGGTGAATCGGGGTGAGGTTGATCTCCCCCTCGCAGCCGGGGGGACGTATTCGCGCGCATAGCAGGGAATCATTCCCTTGCCGGAGGGAAGCCGGCGAGATCCGAGACGAACTTCTTCAACTTCCCAGGGCGCGTAGGGGTACGCCGCACCGCGAGAGCCGGCCAGGAAACTGGCCGGTTTTTCGCATCTTGGGGCGGTTTTGCGACGGGCGGGTCGCCTACGCAAACGCGATCCGTGGATCGCGCCAGAGCGATCCCACCTCGAAGAAGTCCCACTCCTGGCGTGCAAGCTCGTCGGCCGGGGGGTCCCCGAACCACAGCTCGCGCGCCATCCGGTGCCAGTTCGCGCACGCCCGCAGCTGGGCGAGCACGGCCACGAGGCTCGTCTCGAGCCGGCGGAACCAGAGTTCGGCGGCCGGCAGGTTGGCCCGACGCATCACGCCGGCGAGACGCTCGTCGGAAGCCACGAGCGTGCGCATGCGCGAGCGCACGTAGTCCGGCGTGAGCCGCGTCGGGCGGTCCTCGAGCATCCAGCCCGAGACCAGCTGCGCCGCCTCGAGCGCTAGGTCTGCGTCCACCTCGGCGGGGTCGGCGAACCAGCCGTTGGCGACCATCGCCTCGCGCGCCTCGGTCGGATCGCCCGAGGCGCAGGCGACCGCTAGCCGGTTCATCGCCTCGCGGCCCTCGCGTGTCATCGTCTTCACCGCCCCGAAGTCGACGATCGCGAGCCGGCCGCCGGGCATCAGGAGGAAGTTGCCGGGGTGGGGGTCGGCGTTGAAGCGGCCGACCACGTCCATCGATCCGAGGTAGAACCGGAACAGCATCCGCCCCATGCGGTCGCGCTCCCCCTGGGGAAGCGCGCGGATCTCCGCGAACGTAAGGCCGTCCACCCACTCGGTCACGAGGACGCGCCGCGTGCACAGGTCCTCCACCGGCGCCGGGACGTGGATGAACGGATGCCCGCGATAGGCGTCCGCGAACACGGCCTGGTTCTCCGTCTCCAGCCGGTAGTCGAGCTCGTCGAGCACGCGGTCGCGGAGCTCGGCGGCCAGGGCCGACGAGTCGAGCCTGGGGAGGATCCCGCGCCACGCGCGCATCAGCAGCATCGCCATTCGCACGTCCGCCTCGACCGCCCCCGCGACATCCGGGTACTGGACCTTCACGGCCACGCGGCGGCCGTCGGGTAGCACGCCGCGGTGGACCTGGCCGATCGACGCGGCGGCGGCTGCGTCGCGCTCGATCTCGAGCACAGCGTCGGGCGGTCGGCCCCACTCCTCGGCGAGGACCTGGGCGACCGACTCCCACGAGATCGGCGGCGCGGCGTCGCGCAGGACAGCCAGCTCGGACTGGTAGAGGTCGCGAAGCTCGGCCGGGATGAAGTCGAGCTCGACGTACGAGGCGAGCTGGCCGAGCTTCATCGCTCCGCCCTTCATACCGCCGAGCAGCTCCGTCGCGGCCACCGCCGACTCGCGATGGACCCGCTCGAGGCGCTCGGCCACCTGCCGCTCGTCCTGAAGGAGGTTGGTTACGCGCGCGGCAGCGTGGTGCGCCGCCCGCGGGCCGACCACGCGCGCGATCCGGACGCCGCGCGCGGCGGCGTGCCGCGCTGCGTCGCCGCGCGGCCTCATCGCGCGGGCTCCATCCGCAGTTGCTCCACCCCCGGCCACATCAGCTGCATCGCGCGCTCTACGAGCGTCTCCCGTGGCACGTCGGGGTTTGCGAACCACCAGCCCGCCAGGCCGTTGAGGCTCGTCTTCAGCACGTAGGCCAAGAGCTCGAGCGCCTGGCCGCGGTCGGGGTCCCCTTGCAGCAGCGACTCGTCGGCCGCGAGCGCCCGGGCCAGCGCGTCGGCCGCCGCGGCGTGTACGCGGTCGTAGGCGGCGGCGACGTCGGGATCGGCCTCGGGGTCCCGGAACAGGAGGCGCCGGGAGAACGGCTGGCGGTCGAGCGCCGCGAAGAACGCCTCGACGCCCGCCCGGAACCGCTCCTCAGTCGAGCCCTCCTCCCGTACCGCAGCGGAAACCGCGGCGATCACCTCGGCCGCGCGGGACTCCAGCAGGCCGACGTAGAGCTCCGCCTTGGAGTCGAAATGGCGGTAGACGAGCGACTTGGTGACGCCCGCACGCGCCGCAACGTCCGCGAGCCGCGCGCCCGCGTAGCCGCCCTCCGCGAACTCCTCGGCGGCGGCGTTCAGCAAGAGCTCGCGGCGCTCGGCCGCGGGGATCCGCCGCGCCGCGCGGGGCCGTGCCCGCGTCGCCTCCTTGTGACCCACCGGTCACAAAGTATCAATAAAGGGATGGCCTCGGGCCGGCCTGGGGGACTGTCCTGACTTAGCCACCGTATAGGTGGTTTAGGCAGGAGAGCTCCACGAGCGCGACCCCTTCGTCGCCCTATCCGGCGGCCTCTCGTGAACCGCACGCGTACCAGCCCGGCACTGCGGGCCGGCTAAGCGGCGGCCGCGAGCGCGGCGACCTTGTCCTGCACCGCGTCGGTCTTCACGACGTGGCGGTGCAGCCCGAGCGCCTTCACATCGAGGCCGAGCGCGAGGCCCACGAGTTGCGGGAGGTGGAGGACCGGCATGCCGAGGTCGCGCTCCACGAACGGCTGCGCCTCGGGCTGCTGGAGGTCGAGGTTCAGGTGGCAGAGAGGACACGGCGTGACCACGCAGTCCGCGCCGGCGTCGAGGGCGTCGGCCATGTGGCGGCCGGCCTGGCGCAGCGAGGTCTCGCGGTTGAGCGTGATCACCGGGAAGCCGCAGCATTTGTGGCTGCCCGCGTAGGCGACCGGCTCGGCGCCGCAGGCCTCGATCACCTGCTCGAGGTACCTGTCGCGGTCCGGATAGAAGTCGAACCCGAGACGGCGCGTGGGCCGGACGATGTAGCAGCCGTAGAACGGCCCCACCCGCAGCCCGTCGAGCGGCCGGACCACCCGCTCGCGGAGCACGTCGAGCCCGATCTCCTCGACGAGCAGCCAGAGGAAGTTCTTGTTCCACCAGGCGCCGCCCTTCTCGTACTCGAGCCCCTCCGGCTCGAGGTGCTCGTTGATGTGCGTGCGGTAGGCGGCGTCGGCATCGAGCCGCTCCTGGCACTCCGACTGCGCGCCCTGGCAGGTCGAGCAGATGTTCATCATCCCCGCCGCGCCGTCCACCTTCTGGGCGAGCGCGAACGTGCGCGCGTTGAGCGCGTCGACGAGCTCCTGGTTGTGCTCGGCGATCACGCCGGCGCCGCAGCAGTTAGCGCGGTCGAGCTCCACCAGCTCGAGGCCGAGCTTCGGGGCGACCGCCGCCATCGCGCCGTGCAGCTCCGGGGTGAACCCGCGCGAAACGCACCCCGGCCAGTAGGCGAGCTTCATTCCTCCTGACCGCCCTCGCTCGTGGCGCCCTCCTCCTCGCCGCCGGACTCGCCGACGATGTAGAGGTTGAGCTCGAGCCGGTCCTCCTTCGACTCGACCTCCTCGTAGATCCGCCGGATCTGGTCCTGGTCCTGCAGCTTGTGGTGGAGCAGCGCGGTCTTCGGGGAGACCTTGCCGGAGGTGAGGCCGCGGATGACGGTGGGGAACTTGGCGCCGAGCTCCTTCAGCGCGGCCGGCTTGACCTGCGCGCGGATCAGGCTGCCGTCGCCGTAGGACTTCGGGAGCAGCTGAGCCTCCGACAGGGTGCCGTACTTCTCGATCAAGTCGGTGAACGCCTTCTCGTGGCCGTAGCCGTTGTTCTGGTCCTTGATCCCGTAGTCGGCGGTGGCGCGGCGCCGGAGGCGCATGATCTGGTCCATCGGGGCGACGTCCTTCGGGCACACCTCCACGCACGCGAAGCAGTGGGTGCAGTCGTAGATGCCGTGCGGGTCCTCGGCCAGGTCGAGGAGCCGGTCCTCGGTGTGCGCGTCGCGCGGATCGCCGACGAAGCGATACGCCTTGGCCAGCGCCGCCGGTCCGATGAACTCGGGATCGACCTCCAGCGACAGGCAGGCCGAGACGCACGCGCCGCAGTGAATGCAGGCCATCGACTGCGTCACGTCGATCATCGATTCGGGATCGACGATGTACTCGCGCGCGGGCGGGTCGCCCTCGGGCAAGAGCCACGGGACCACGCGCTGGACCTTCTTCCAGTGGACCGCGTCCATGTCCACGATCAGGTCCTTGATCACCGGCATGTTCCCCATCGGCTCGACGACGATCGCCCCGTTCCGGCCGTCCTCCGCCGCCTCCGAGAGCTTCGTGTTGCAGGCCAGGCGCGACATCCCGTTGATGCGGACGCCGCACGAGCCGCAGATCGCCGCCTGGCACGAGCAGCGGATCGAGAGCGAGCCGTCCTGCTCGTCCTTCGCGCGGAGGATCGCGTCGAGCACCGACCGCTCCTCCGGCAGATCGACGCCGAACTCCTGCCAGTAGGCCGGACGCCCGGACTCGGGGTCAAAGCGGCGGATCTTCAGCGTGTAATCGGGCATTCGGCGGCTGGTCTCCTAGTACTTCCGCTCTTCCGGCTCCCACTGGGTGATCGTCACTTCAGAGTACGAGACGTTCGGCCTGTCCCCGTCGAGGGTGAGGTCGATGTGCTTGAGCCACTCGTCGTCGTTGCGCTCCGGGTAGTCCGTGCGGAACTGCGCGCCGCGGCTCTCCTTCCGCTCGAGCGCGCCCACGATCGCGCACTCGGCGTTGTCAAGCATGAACCCGAGCTCGATCGCGCCGAAGAGGTCCTGGTTGAAGACGTTTCCCTTGTCGTCGATCGCGACCGACTTCGCCTCCTCCTTGAGGCGCTGCACGGTCTGGGCGGCCTCGAGCAGGCCGCCCTCGTCGCGGAAGACCGCCACGTGCTCGTCCATCGTCCGCCCGAGCTCGGTTCGGATCTCCGACACCCGCCTGCCGTTTCGCTCGCGGCCGATCAGCTCCCGGAGCTTCGCTTCCTCGTCGTCGACGTGGGAGTGGGGAGGCTCCGGCATCTGGTGGTTGCGCGCGTGATGGGCCGCGTGCTTGCCCGACCTGCGACCGAATACGAGCGTGTCGAGGAGGGAATTTGCGCCGAGCCGGTTGCCGCCGTGGACCGACACGCAGGCGACCTCGCCCGCCGCGTAGAGCCCGGGGATCTCAGTGCGCCCGTCCTTGTCGGTCTTCACCCCGCCCATCGTGTAGTGGTTGCCCGGCTTGATGTGGATGGGCTCGCGGGTGATGTCGACGCCGGCGAAGTCGCGACCCACGTTCACGATCTCCCGCAGCGCCTCGTGGATGCGCTTGCGCGGGACCTTGGTGATGTCGAGCGCCACGGTCCCGTCGGGGAAGCCGCGGCCCTCGTTGATCTCGGTCTGCTCGGCCCTCGACACCACGTCGCGCGAGGCGAGCTCGAGCTTGTTGGGCGCGTAGTTCTCCATGAACCGCTCGCCCTGAGCGTTGTAGAGATGCGCGCCCTCGCCGCGCGCGCCCTCGGTGATCAACAGGCCGTTGCCGGCGAGCGTGGTCGGGTGGTACTGGATCATCTCCATGTCCATGAGGGGCCCGCCGATCCGGTAGGCCATCGCGATCCCGTCGCCCGTGCAGATCAGCGCGTTCGTGGTGGGGTTGTAGATCTGCCCGTTGCCGCCGGCGGCGAGGATCACGGTCTTGGCCGCGAAGAGCTCCATGGTGCCGTCGCGCATCTGGCGCGCCACGCACCCCGCCACGTGGCCGTCGTCGTCGAGCACGAGCGTGGTGGTGAAGAACTCCTCGTAGCGGTAGACCTCGTCGTGCCTCATCAGCTGCTCGTAGAGGACGTGGAGGATCGCCTGGCCGGTGATGTCGGCCACGTAGTAGGTGCGCGCGGCCGAGGCGCCGCCGAACGCGCGCGTGCCGAGGCGCCCCTCCTCGTTGCGGTGGAACGTCACGCCGAGGTGCTCGAGCGTGAGGATCTCGTTCGGCGCCTCCTTGCACATGATCTCGATGGCGTCCTGGTCGCCGAGGTAGTCCGAGCCCTTCACCGTGTCGTAGGCGTGCGACTCCCAGGAGTCCTCGGGGTTGAGCGCGGCATTGATGCCGCCCTGGGCCGCGTTCGAGTGCGAGCGAACCGGGTGGACCTTGGACAGGATCCCGACGGATGCACCGTCCTCGGCGGCCGCCAGTGCGGCCCGCTGGCCGGCCAGGCCGGCTCCGATGACGAGTACGTCGTGACTGGGCATGGGTGCTTGCAGACACAGCGCCGGACGGGCCGGCGCCGAGCGGCGATTCTATGGTGCCGGATACCCTGTCCGCTCGATGGCTGGGACCCGTACCCGCCTCGACATCGACCTGCGGCGCAGTCAGCTCGTGGAGATCGGCATGGAGCTGTTCGCCAAGCGCCCGTACGACGAGGTCTCGGTGGAGGAGATAGCGGCGGCCGCGGGCGTCTCGCGTGGGCTGCTGTATCACTACTTCCCGACCAAGCGCGACTTCTTCGTCGAGGTGGTGCGCGCGCAGCTCGAGCGCCTGGCCGAGCTCACCGCTCCGGACACCTCGAAGCCGCCGCTCGAGAGCCTGCGCGAGACCCTCGACGCCTACCTCGACTACGTCCAGGAGAACGCGCAGGGATACATCACGATCCACCGCGCCGGCGT
>VAXR01000127.1 GCA_005885165.1 Actinomycetota bacterium | reverse complement strand
TCTCGGCCTCGCGCTCGCGCGCCGGCTGGCGCGTCAGGTCGGGGGAGAGGTGGTGGCCGAGCCCGCTCCGGGCGGGCGCTTCACCGTCGCGCTGCCGCGCTCGGACGCCTAGCTCTCCAGCGCCCGAGCAGCTGTCCTGAGTTAGCTACCCATGGTGTAGTCAAGTCAGGACTGCTGCGCGTGAGCGCGGCGGCGACGGCTGGCGCCTCACTCCACGGTCCGCAGCGCCTGCTCGAAGCTCGCCACGGTCTGGGGTCCGATCAGGACCTTCTTGATCCGGCCGTGGCTGTCCAGCACGAAGGTGTTCGGCAGGCCGCTCAGGCCGAAGTTGTTGCCCACCGTCCCGCTCGCGTCGCGGAGGTTCGGGAACGTCCACCCGTAGTGGCGGATGAACGCACGGGCGCCAGGAAGGGCGTCGTTCCAGTCGACCCCGATCAGCCGCGCCCCGCTCGGCAACCTGTGCGAGAGCGCGGCCAGGTGCTTCGCCTCGCGCTTGCAGGGGCCGCACCAGCTCGCCCAGAAGTTCACGAGGACGGGGTGGCCGCGCAGCGAGGCGAGCGTCACCCGCGGCTGGGTGAGGACCTCACGCGGAAGCGCCGGGGCCGCCCGCCCCGCCGGCTCGGAGCCGCCGCCGTTCGTCAGGAGCTCGATCACGACGAGCGCGGCAACGAGCGCGACCGCCACCACGGCCACGGCGGGGATCCGGCGCCTGCGCATGCGCCGCTAGTGGGCTGCCAGGATCGGCACGTCGTGCACGATGTCCGCCGGCTTGAAGTTCGCCGGGTAGAGCGTCGTGATCTTCCCTGAGGCGGCGATCCCGTAGACGAGCCCTGAGTGCTCGACGGCGTTCGGTGTCTTTGGATCGGGCTTCGCCACGATCCCCCAGCGCAGCCACACCTTCTCGAGGGCCTTCCGCGAGCCGATCAGGTAGCGCATCTTGCCGGTCAGCTGGTGCTTTGCCAGGAAGGCGGCGACGGTCTTGGGGGTGTCGCCCTTCGGGTCGGCCGACACGGCCACGACCTGCACGTTCGAGGCCTTCGGGCCGAGCTGCAGGAGCGAGGTGTGGAGGTTCCCGGCGATCAGCGGGCAGACGTCCGGGCAGTGCGTGTAGAGGAAGGTGATGAGCACCGTCTTCCCCCGGTACTGCGCGAGGTCGAACTTCTTGCCGGTCGAGTCCTTGAGGATGAGCGCGGGAGCGGGCTTCGGCGGGTTGGCGACGGCTCCGGAGTACTGGGAGACCTTTTGCGACGACGTGCTGTCGTGCTTTGCCTGCTTCGAGGAGCCGCAGCCGGCGACGGCGACAGCCGCGGCCAGGAGCAGGGCCGCCGGGAGCGTTTTGCCTCTGAGCGACATCTGGGGGGTAGTCAGGCTACGACACGCGTCTCAGCGTTTGCTGAAGACGCGCTGCGGAGTTGTACGTGCACGCGGTCGGAGCGGTTCGCGGCGGCAGCCCGGGTACCGTTGACGGAACAGTGGCCGACCGGCTTCGCGCGTACAAGGAGAAGCGGAACTTCCGGCGCACGCCGGAGCCGAGCGCGAAGGCCGGGAAGAAGCGCGGGGGCAAGGCGACGGCCGCAAAGGACGGCGCTGGAAAGCGCGCGGCCACCAAGGACGGCGGGCGGAAGCGCACCCCGGCGAAGCCCCGCGCCCGCCGGAAGAGCCGCACCACGCCGAGGTTCGTAGTCCACGAGCACAGCGCCCGCCGGCTCCACTGGGACCTCCGCCTCGAGCGCGACGGCGTGCTCTCGTCCTGGGCGGTCCCCAACGGGATCCCGGACGACCCGAAGGAGAACCGCCTGGCGGTGCGGACGGAGGACCACCCGCTCGAGTACCTCGAGTTCGAGGGCGAGATCCCGAAGGGCGAGTACGGCGCGGGGACGATCAAGATCTGGGACACCGGCACCTACGACGCCGAGAAGTTCCGCGACGACGAGGTGATCCTCACCTTCGAGGGGGAGCGCCTCCAAGGCAAGTACGCCCTCTTCCGGACCGGCTCGGAGAAGGACTGGATGATCCACCGCATGGACCCGCCGGCGGATCCCGGCCGGGAGCCGATGCCCGAGCGGATCGTTCCGATGCTCGCCCGGCCGGGCGAGCTCCCCAGGAGCCAGAAGGAGTGGGGCTTCGAGATCAAGTGGGACGGGATTCGCGCGATCGTCTACTCGCAGCCGGGCCGGATGCACATCGAGGGCAGGCGCCTCACCGACATCACCTCGAAGTACCCCGAGCTGCGGCCGCTCGGACGCGCCCTCGGCTCGCAGAGCGCCGTCCTGGACGGCGAGATCGTGGCCTTCGGAGAGGACGGCCGGCCGAGCTTCGAGCGCCTCCAGCGGCGGATGCACCTGACGGGAGAGAGCCAGATCAAGCGACAGTCGAAGGCCATCCCCGCCACCTACCTGATCTTCGACCTGCTCTACCTGGACGGGCATTCCCTGATGGACCTCCCGTACGAGGAGCGCCGAGCCAAGCTCGACGACCTGGTGCTCGAGGGGCCCGCCTGGCGGACCCCGGTGTGGCACCGGGGCGAGGGGACGGCGCTCCGGCGGGCGAGCGCCGAGCAGGGACTCGAGGGCGTGGTCGCCAAGCGGCTCGACAGCCGTTACGAGCCCGGCCGGCGCAGCGGCGCGTGGGTGAAGGTCAAGAACAAGCGCCACCAGGAGCTCGTGATCGGCGGCTGGATGCCCGGGGAGGGCAAGCGCGAGAACCGGATCGGGGCGCTGCTCGTGGGCTACTACGACTCGGAGCGGAACCTCCGCTACGCCGGCCGGGTCGGCACCGGCTTCAAGGAGCGCGACCTCGACTACCTGGAACGCAAGCTCGCGGAGCTTCGCCGCTCGCGGACGCCGTTCACCGGCGAGCCGAGGCCGCCCCGCGGCGCGATCCATGCTGCGCCCGAGCTCGTATGCGAGGTCGAGTTCACCGAGTGGACCGCGGAGATGATCCTCCGCCACCCCGCGTACAAGGGACTGGTCGACGTCGATCCCGCCGACGTCGTGCTGGGCGAGGGCGAGGCCAGGGTGGACTCCGAGGAGGGCCCCGCGGCGCTGGCCGGCGAGACGCCGTCCGCGGCGGACACCGTCCTGGGGCCGCTCCGCACGCTCCAGGGCGGGGCGGTGGAGGTGACCGTCGACGGCCGCGACATCCGCCTGTCGAACCTCGACAAGGTCCTCTATCCGAAGCCTGGCTTCACCAAGGGCGAGGTGATCGACTACTACGCGCGGGTGTCGCCGGTCCTGATCCCGCACCTGCACGGCCGGCCGCTCACCATGAAGCGCTACCCCGACGGCGTCGAGGGCCAGTTCTTCTACGAGAAGCAGTGCCCGTCGCACCGGCCCGACTGGGTCGAGACCGCCGCGATCTGGAGCCGCCACAATCGGCGCAACATCGACTTCTGCCTGGCGAACGACCTGCCCACGCTCGTCTGGGCCGCGAACCTGGCGGACCTCGAGCTGCACACCTCGCTCTCGCTCGCCTCCGCGATCGATCGGCCGACGATGATGGTGTTCGACCTCGATCCCGGAGCGCCCGCAACGATCGTGGACTGCTGCAAGGTCGGGCTCTGGGTGCGCGAGCTCTTCGAGGGCGTCGGTCTCGAGACCTTCGCCAAGACCTCGGGCTCGAAGGGGCTCCAGGTGTACGTCCCGCTCAACACCGAGGTGACCTACAGGGAGACGAAGCCGTTCGCGAAGGCCGTCGCGGAGCTCCTGGAGAAGCAGCACCCGAAGCTCGTGGTGTCGCGGATGACCAAGACGCTCCGCCGCGGGAAGGTCCTGGTCGACTGGAGCCAGAACGACGACCACAAGACGACCGTGTGCGTGTACTCGCTTCGGGCCAAGGAGCGCCCGACGGTCTCCACCCCGGTCACCTGGGACGAGGTTGAGCGCGCCTCGCGCAAGCGGTCCGCGAACCCGCTCTCGTTCGAGTCGGGCCAGCTCCTCGAGCGTGTGGAGGAGATGGGGGACCTGTTTGCCCCCGTTCTCACGCTGAAACAGGAATTGCCTGAGTTATAGCCCGCCCCAGTAGGGGTACGATCCCAAGCGGCATGAGGCTACGCAGGGCGCGCAGGGACAAGCGCAGCTTCAGCCGACGCTTGGCGGACGACGAGGCGCGGGAGTTCGTCGAGCGCGAGCTCGAGGAGACGCGTGAGGTCTACCGCACGTCATCCGGGGAGTTTCAACTGAGCGCGCTCTGCCGCGACGTGTTCGCGTCGGACGCGACCGCCGATCTGCGCTGGCTGCGGGCGCGGGGGGTCGACGCCGACTCGTTCTACCGCCACGAGCTGGCGCCGAACTGGGAAGAGCTCGAGCAGCGGGCGCGGCAGGCGAAGATCGAGCGCTTCATCGAGCTGTCGCACATGCTCGGCGGCGCCGAGCTGAACGGCGAGCCTCCCGAGCCGGTGCGCGACGTGGTCGCCACGGTGCACGTGAAGGTCCTCCTGCTGGGCTGGGCGTACGACCGCACGTACGGGTTCATGGACCGGATCTTCAACGGCCCGCTGCAATATCGACACCACCGGCGGCAGGCAGCCGCTCTGGCAGACCGGCCGGCGGGCTAGCCTTCGGCCGTGGCACAGGGGCGCTCGAGCGAGGAGCCGCTGGGAGGTCGAACCGAAGGGCTCGAGGCGGCGCTGGCGGAGCTCCGCAGCCTCTACGAGGCCGAGCGCGAGGCCCGCGCGGCCGCCGAGCAGCGGGTGGAGCAGGTCCAGCAGCTCCAGAGCATCACCGAGGTCGCGCTCTCGCACGTGACGTTCGGCGAGGAGGTGCTCGGAGCGCTGCTCGAGCGCGTGCGCGCGGTGCTGCAGGCCGACACCGCGGCCATCCTCCTGCTCGACCCCGAGGGAGAGGCGCTGGTCGCGCGGGCGGCTAGCGGGCTCGAGGGGGAGGTCGCGCGCGGCGTGCGGATCCCGATGGGAGCCGGATTCGCGGGCCGGATCGCGGCGGAGCGGCAACCGGTGGTGCTCGAGGAGGTCGACCACTCGGCCGTCCTCAACCCAATCCTCCGGGAGAAGGGGGTCCGCTCCCTCCTCGGCGTTCCGCTCCTGATCGACGGGGAGTCGCTCGGCGTGCTGCACGTCGGCACGCTCGAGCCGCGCAGCTTCAGCGGCGACGAGATCACCATGCTCGAGCTGGCGGCCGACCGGATCGCGCTCGCTATCGACCGCGCCCGGCAGCACAGCGCGGCCGAGCAGCTCCAGCTCGCCCTGCTGCCCGGCCGGCTGCCGTCGATCCCCGGCATTGGGATGGCGTTCCGGTACCTGCCGGCGGCGGACCAGGCGGTGGTGGGAGGCGACTGGTACGACGTCCTCGAGCTTGGGTCAGGGCTCGTAGGCCTGGCGATGGGGGACGTGGTGAGCCGCGGTCTGCGCGCCGCGGCGGTGATGGGGCAGCTCCGGATGGCGCTCCGCGCGTACGGGATCGAGGGCGACCGGCCCGCCACTGTGCTGACCCGGCTCGACAGGCTGGCGCGGGGGATGCAGCAGCGCGAGATGGCGACGCTCGCCTACGCGGTGCTCGACTCCAGCACGCGCGAGCTGACCTACGCTCTGGCGGGGCATCCTCCGCCGCTCGTGATCCCGGCGAACGGAGATCCCCACTACCTGCCCGCGCCGCGCACAGCGCCGATCGGCGCTGTGCTCACGCCGCGCTACCAGGACTCCCACGTCACCCTTGAAACGGGCGACACGATTCTCCTCTACACGGATGGGCTCGTCGAGCGCCGCGACCGCACTATCGAGGAGGGGATGGACGCTCTCGCCCACGAAGCGCGCCATGCTCCCCGCGACCCCGACGAGCTGCTCTCGCGACTGGTGGGCCGGTTCGGTCGCACCGCCGACGACGTGGCCGCGCTCGCCGTTCGCCTCGCCGGGATCCGCCCGGAGCGGGTCACGCTGCGGCTGCCGGCCGTGCCCGACTCGCTGTCGCCGATGCGCGTCGCGCTGCGCGAGTGGCTCACGGCAGCCGGTGCCCCGGACGGGGATGCCTACGACGTCTTGATCGCCGCGGGCGAGGCTGCCGCCAACGCGGTCGAGCACGCGTACGGGCCGGTCGACGCCGAGTTCGAGGTGGAGGGCCGGCTGGTGAACGGGGACGTGCTGGTGGCCGTGCGGGACAACGGGCGCTGGCGGGAGCCGCGCGGCGAGAACCGCGGACGCGGCATCGTTCTCATGCGCGAGCTGATGGACGACGTGCGGATCGAGCGCGGGGAGCAGGGCACCGCCGTCGAGATGCGAAGGATCCTGATCCGCGAGGCTTCCTCCCAGCGATGATCGGCGATCCGCTCGACATCAGCGCCGAAGGGGACATCGTGGTGGCGGCGCTCCGGGGCGACATCGACCTCTCGAACGCGAAGATGATCGCCAACAGCATCGGGGAGGCCGTGCCGAACGACGCGGCGGGCGTGGTCCTCGACCTCGGGGCGGTCACGTACCTCGACAGCTCGGGGGTGCATTTGGTGTTCGACCTGAACGAGCGGCTGGCCGGCAGGCAGCAGCGGCTGGCGATCGCCCTCCCCGAGGGCTCGCGCATCAGCCGGGTGCTCGACCTCGTGAACGTCGGTGCTGTGGTGCCGATCGAGACGACGGTCGATGCGGCGCTGGGGCGGGTCCGGGCGCCGGACCAGTAGCGGCCGCAGACCGCCCTCGCGGCTCCCGACCTCCGTACACCGTGCTGCCTTTGGGGTCTCCTGGACCCCTTATCCAGCGCAGTGCCTATCTGAGTAATACCCCAAATATCACATAATTTATATATAGAACTTGATATGATCCCTTGGGTGGCGATCCCTCCGTGGCAACTGCTGATCGATGCTCGGCGAGATGCCGGACTCACCCAGTCCGCGCTCGCGTCGAGGCTCGGCACTTCGCAGGCCGCGATCGCGCGGCTCGAACGCACGGGCTCGAATCCCACCGTCACGACGCTGGAGCGGACCCTCGCGGCCACCGGACACCGGCTCGAGCTCGCCGCGTCGCCCGGGCGATCGAGTGTCGATGAGACGCTGATAGCCGAGAACCTCCGACTCACGCCGGCGGCGCGCCTCCGCACCTTCCAGCGGTCGCGCGACAGCGTCGCCGGCATCGCGGGACGCGCACGGCGTCGCGGTGGCCGCCGGCGCTGAGCTCGCGCACTCACCCGGCGCGGTGTGGACTACGTCGTCGTCGGCGGAATCGCGGCCGTCCTCTGGGGCTCCTCGCGCAACACCTTCGATCTCGACGTCTGCCCGGCGATCGACGACGGCAACCTCGAGGCCCTGGGGCATGCACTGAGCGCGCTCGACGCCCGGCTGCGCGGCCTCGAGGACGACGTCCCGTTCGCCCCGGACGCCGAGACGTTGAAGCGTGTGGAGCTCCTGACGCTCGTCACAGACGCCGGACCTCTCGACGTCCTGCTGCGGCCAGGCGGGATCGCCGCGTACGAGCAGCTGAGGAGGAACGCCCAGGTGGTCGACCTCGGCTCGTTCTCGGTCAGGGTCGCGTCGATCCGCGACCTCATCGCGATGAAGCGATCGGCGGGCCGGCGGAAGGACGAGCTCGACATCGAGGAGCTCGAGGCGATCGAGCGCTTGAACCGGACGCGCCGGTCGGCCCGGTAGCGGATACGCTCCGCCCCCGATGACGGCGGAGCAGCATGCGGCCACCAGGCGCCACGCCGGCAGGCGGGCGCTCGTGACCGGTGGGGCGACCGGCATCGGCCGCTCGACGGTGGGGCGGCTCGGGGCCGAGGGCGCCGCGGTCGTCGTGAACTACATCGGCGATCCCGCGCCGGCCGAGGAGGCCGTGAGTGAGCTCGACGAGGCGGGCGGCAAGGCGATCGCGGTCCAGGCGGACGTCTCGAACGAGGAGCAGGTGGTCTCCATGTTCTCGCGTGCGCGCGAGGAGCTCGGCGGCCCGATCGACCTGCTGGTGAACAACGCCGGGATCGAGAAGCCGTTCCTGCTCGTCGACATGCCGCTCGAGGAGTGGAACAAGGTGATCGGAGTGAACCTGACCGGAGCGTTCCTCTGCGCCCGTGAGGCGGCGCGGGGGATGATCGACGCGGGCGTGCCCGGCGCGATCGTGAACATCTCGAGCGTCCACGAGCAGATCGCGTGGGAGCAGTTCGGCCACTACTGCGCGAGCAAGGGCGGGATGAAGCTCTGGGCCGGGACGATCGCCAAGGAGCTCGCGCCGCACAAGATCCGGGTGGTGAACGTGGCGCCAGGCGCGATCCTGACCCCGATCAACCGCGACCTGATCGAGCACCCCGAGAAGCGCGCAGAGGTCGAGGAAGAGATCCCGTGGGGGAGGATGGGGAAGCCCGAGGAGATCGCCGCGACGGTCGCCTGGCTGGCGGGCCCGGAGGCCGAGTACGTCACCGGCACGACGATCTTCGTCGACGGCGGGATGACGCAGTACCCCCATTTCCACTAGCCCACCCTCCCCTGAGCGCCCTTCTCTGAAGGAACTTCCGGCGGGGGCGGCGAATCACCCCTTCGTGACCCGATCGGGGACCAGCGCCTTCACCCTGTCGGCGGAGATCCGCGAGCGCTTCGACGAGTTCTCGCGCTCGCAGAAGGACGTCGGCCAGTACATCGTCGATCACCTCGACGAGGCCGCCTTCCATACCGCGGAGGAGCTCGCCCGGCGCGCCAATACGTCGAGCTCGACGGTCGTGCGGTTCGCGCAGGCCCTCGGGTTCGAGGGCTTCCCGGAGCTCCAGGCCTCGGCACGCGACGAGTACCGCCGCGCGCGCGGCGAGCGGAACGGGGCGGAGCCGCTCGAGACGCCGCCGCTCTTCCCGATCGACCAGACCGAGGTCGAGGCTGCACTCGCCGCCGACCATGTGAACGTGGCGGAGACGGCCCGCAAGCTGGACCGCGAAGAGGTGGCCGCGGCCGTGGAGGCGATCTCGCGCTCGGAGTACACGCTCCTGTGCGGCACCGACCAGATGGCGTTCTTCGCAAGCTACATGCGCCACCTGCTGATGCTGCTCGACTTCCGCTGCGAGGTGGTGGCCAGCCCGTCGCAGGAGGGCCTGGCGCGGCTCGGCCGGATCGACGAGCGCACGCTCGTGATCGGCTTCTCGGCCGGGCGGCCGCACCCGCTCGTGGTCCGCGCGATGAAGCTCGCCCGCCACCGCCGCGCGAGCACGATCGCGATCTCCGACGCGACGCTGTCGGAGGTCGCGAAGCTCGCCGACGAGCGGCTCTACTACTCGTCGAACAGCCCGGCGTTCGTGCGCTCGCACGTCGCGCTGCTGTCGCTGATCCAGGCGATCGCCTACGGCGTCTACGCGCTCGACGAGTCGGCCTACGCCGACCGCATCAAGGCGTTCAGGCTGAAGTAGGCGGGGCGCCGCGCCCCGCGCAGCCCCCTGCTCGGCTAGCTGGTCTTCAGCTTCAGCGTGTAGGCGATCGCGCCGCTGTCCCCGCAGGTCGGGCTCTGCACGCGGAAGGTGCCCTTGATCTTGTGGTGCGCCACGAACCTGCCCTTGACGGTGACCTTCCCGCTCTCCGAGAGGTAGCTCGGCGTGAAGAGGAGCGCCTCGTCGCCCTTGCCGGAGAAGTGGTAGACGCCCTTCGACTTCTTGATCTTCATGTTCTGCATGGCCGCTTGGGTCGTCTGTCCGCTGCACACCAGCGTGAAGCTCGCCGCGCTGACCTGCTTGGCGTCGGGCGAGACGTCGGCGTCCGCGTGCTTGCCCTTGGCGGTCTTGCCGACGTAGAAGCCGCCCGGCACGGGTCGCGCCGACTTCTTGGTCGGATGCCCGGCGAGGGCGGATCCCGCCCCGAGGCCGCCGACCGCTACGGCTGACGTCAGGGCGGCGACGAAGACGGGGGATCGATTGGCGATTCGACTCATGCCTCCTCTAAGAACTCGCCGTTCCGGAGAAAGTCGCGGTTAATGGGCCACTTAAGTACTCCATGGGATACCTAAGTGGTCCAAGGTCCGTCCTGCTGGAACTGGGTGGTCCAATTTCCGCCCCTCTGGGGGCGCTAAATGGACCGCGAACATCGATTGAACCAGACGCGGCCGAGCCCACCCCCTTTATCGCCGAATCGGGGGGCGCAAGTCGACAGCCAGCGCATGCGCGGCGCGCACCAACGTTTGCGCGCGTAGACGCCGCCAACCCCGCCGTTAACATGGATCAGGGAGTGAAGGACACCGCCACATTCCGCGTGAAGGCCGGGCTTGCCGAGATGCTCAAGGGCGGGGTGATCATGGACGTGGTCACCGCCGAGCAGGCCAAGATCGCCGAGTCCGCCGGCGCCGTGGCCGTCATGGCGCTCGAGCGCGTCCCGGCGGACATCCGCGCGGCCGGGGGCGTGGCCCGCATGGCGGATCCGACCAAGATCGAGGAGATCCAGGGCGCCGTGACCATCCCGGTGATGGCGAAGGCGCGGATCGGCCACTTCGCCGAGGCCCAGGTCCTGGAGGCGCTCGAGGTCGACTACGTCGACGAGTCGGAGGTTCTAACCCCGGCCGACGAGTCCAACCACATCGACAAGTGGGCCTTCAAGGTGCCGTTCGTCTGCGGCGCCACCAACCTCGGGGAGGCGCTCCGGCGGATCGCCGAGGGCGCCGCGATGATCCGCACGAAGGGCGAGGCCGGCACTGGCAACGTGGTCGAGGCCGTGCGGCACATGCGCGCCATCCAGGGGGAGATCCGGCGCCTGTGCTCGCTCGAACAGTCCGAGCTTCCCACCGCCGCCAAGAACCTCCAGGCGCCGCTCGAGCTCGTCCGGATGGTCGTGGAGAAGAAGGGCCTGCCGGTCGTCAACTTCTCGGCTGGCGGCATCGCCACGCCGGCCGACGCCACCCTGATGATGCAGCTCGGCGCAGAGGGCGTATTCGTCGGCTCCGGCATCTTCAAGTCGGAGGATCCCGAGCGGACCGCCAACGCGATCGTCGAAGCAACCACCCACTACGACGACCCCGCGCGCGTGGCCGCGGCCTCCCGCGACCTCGGAGCCCCCATGGCGGGGATCGAGATCGCCGCACTCGGGGACGACGGGCTGATCCAGACGCGCGGTTGGTAGCTGTGGCCGCCGCGACGGTGATCGCCACGGCGAGGGCGAAGTGATCGTCGGCGTCCTCGCCATCCAGGGCGACTTCGAGGCCCACGCCGCCCTGCTCGCGGGCTTCGGCGCCGAGCCGCGCGAGGTGCGCACGCCCGCCGACCTAGAGGGGATCGACGGCCTGATCCTCCCCGGCGGCGAGTCGACCACGATGACGCTCGGCATCGAGCGCGAGGGCCTAGCCGAGCCGCTGCGCGACCTCGTCGAGTCGGGCACGCCCACGCTCGCGACCTGTGCCGGCCTGATCATCCTCGACCGCAACCACCTCGACGTCCTCGACCTCACCACGCGCCGCAACGCCTTCGGCCGCCAGGTGAGGAGCTTCGAGACCAACCTGGAGCTGAGCGGCCTCGACGGCGGCCCCCTGAGGGCGGTCTTCATCCGCGCGCCCTGGGTCGAGGAGTGCGGGCCGGACGTCGAGGTGCTCGCCGAGGTCGACGGCCACCCTGTCGCCGTCCGCGACGGGAACGTGCTTGCCGTGGCCTTCCATCCCGAGCTGACCGAGGACGGGCGGTTCCACCGCTGGCTGCTCGACGCGGTCGCCATGCGCGCCGAGAAGGCGCCGGCGTGACGGGCCGGCGACCCGACAAGGCGCCCGCGTGAGAGACCAGCGCGCCGAGGCGCTGGCGCAGATCCTCGTCCGGTACTCGGCGGCCGTGAAGGAGGGCGACGTGTGCGTCATCCAGTCGACGACCACCGCCGAGCCGCTGATCCAGGCCGTCTACGAGGAGGTCCTCCGCGCCGGCGGGCTGCCGATCATGCAGCTGGCCACCGAGGGGGCGATGCCCGCGTTCTACGAGCTCGCCTCCGACGCCCAACTCGACTGGCTTCCGCCCACCTCGCTCTGGGTGGCCGAGAACTCCGACGTCCGCATCGCGATCATGGCCGACGCCAACTCGCGCGAGCTCTCCCAGGCCGACCCGAAGAAGCAGGCCCGCACGCAGAAGGCGCGCCGGCCGCTGATGGAGACGATGATGAAGCGCTCCGCCACCGGCGAGCACCGCTGGGCGCTCACGCTGTTCCCCACCCACGCCTACGCGTCGGAGGCCGGCATGTCGCTCTCCGCCTACGAGGACTTCTACTACGCCGCCTGCCTCGCCACGGACGAGGACCCGGTCGGCGCCTGGCAGCGCCAATCCGACGAGGTCAAGCGCCTCACCGAGTGGATGGAGGGCAAGGATGAGGTGCACGTGAAGGCGCCGGGGACCGACATCAAGCTCGGGGTCGGCGGGCGCACGTTCATCCCCTGCTTCGGCCAGCACAACATGCCCGACGGCGAGTTCTTCACGGGACCCGTGGAGGACTCGGTCGAGGGCGAGGTGAGCTTCTCGTTCCCCGCGACCTACGGCGGCCGCGAGGTCTCAGGCGTCCGCTTCCGGTTCGAGGGCGGGCGCGTGGTCGACGCCACCGCCGAGCGGGGCGAGGAGTTCCTCATCGAGATGCTCGACACCGACG
>VAXR01000126.1 GCA_005885165.1 Actinomycetota bacterium | reverse complement strand
TGGCCCGTGTGCTCGACCGTCGCGCGGTCCACGCCCGGCGCGAGCACCGCGAGCGCCGGTCCGGCGCTCGGGGCGTCGAGCGCCGAGCCGTCGACAAGATCGAGCGCGGTGATCCCCCCGCCGGCGCCCGCTCGACGGCGGAGCGCCCCCGCCACCCGCTCCGCGAACTCGGCGCTCTCCCCGGCGATCTCGTCGCTCCCCAGTGCCCCGGCCACTTCGGACAGGTCGTGGCACGCGCGGGCGAGCACGGCGCTGAAGCCGGGGTCGAGCACGCGGAACGGGCCGGAGGCGGCGAGCCGCCGCTGGGGCCAGCCGGCATCGGTCCCCTGCACCACGAGCGTCAGGTAGCGCTTGTAGTGCTCGGCGCTCGGCCGCTCGGCTGCGTCGATGTGCGCGGTGTCCCGCCGACGTACGTACATGAGCCTGGGCTCCACGCGAAACAGGGGCCGGTCCCACTCGGGGGCGTTGTCCCGCCCCGACTCCCACGGGTGGATCAAGACGGGCTCGCCGAGCCCGTCGGGATCCCGCTCGCGCAGCAGGAACCGGTGCCATTCGTGCAGCGGCCAGAGAAGGCGGGTCGCCCGCCGCTCGTCGGGCACGCGCTCGAGCACCAGCCGCAGGCACGTGGCCGCCAGCGGCGGCTGTGTGATTCCCGAGATCGGACGGCCGTCGACTCCGCGGCGGTCCCCCCACCACGCGGCTCCCGGCAGGTAGGAGGTGCGGTGGAACACCGCCACGCGGCCGAGCACTGGTCCCTCGCGGCCCGGGCCGTGCTCGCGCCGCCGGAACGCGATGTGGGGGAGCATCCCGTCGCGGGCGCGCCCGCCGACCAGCGACTCGAGCTCGGTCCACGCCCGGCCGGGATCGATCTCCGCCCAGCCGAGGCTGCAGATGGCGGAGTCCCAGTTCCACTGGTGCGGGTAGATCCGGGACGCCGGAATGGTCCAGCGCCCCGCGTCGTTTGCCCGGAGAACGGCGGCCGCGGCCGCCCGGAGCGTCAGAAGGAGCGCCTCGCCGCCTGTCGCTGCTTCGTCGTAGCCATGCGTTCCTCCTTCCCGGACCGAATGCATGTATACATACGCATGTGCCCCGGCGACTCCTCGGCCCGATCGCGGCGGCGGCTGCGCTTCTGACCTTCGTCGCCATCGCGCTCGCCGCCAATCCCCCGCAGCCGAAGTCGCCCAGCCAGCCCGGGACGGACGGCTGCCAGCGTTCGTACATCAACCAGCTCCTCCTCAAGAGCCCAGAGTGGGTGTACGTCTACAAGGACCGCACGATCCGCACCGCATCGGGGATCGCGCGAGTGACCCACGCCGCGAAGGAGGACGCGCCGGGCGAGCACCTCTGGTACGACTTCAACTCGAACCTCGTCCTCGACAAGAAGTACAGCTACCTCCTCGGCGGCGATCCGGCGGCAAAGACCTCGAACTTCGCCAAGGGCGATCCGGCCGACCGCGAGGAGTACAAGCGCCTCCACTACGAATGGGAGAGCGGCACGCTTCCCTTCTTCGCGTGGCCGACGGAGGGCGACCGCGTGACGCTCTGGGGCTCCTGGATCTGGGACTGCGGCCACTGGCAGACTGGCAAGACCACGACAGGCGAGCGGACCGAGTTCCACCCGCTCAACGGGATCGTGGTGAATCGCAAGGACCCCTACAAGACGCGCGGCAACGAGAGTGAGACCGACGCCTTCGTCTCGAGCGACGGGAACCTCGCCCACGCGGTCGAGGAATGCGCGCTGTCGCACCACCCGGCGTCCTCGTCGACGTACGACGCCGGCTACCGCGCGTGCGTCCAATCGCCGGGGGCCAACCAGCAGCCGCTTGCGAGCAAGTACAAGTTCTTCGTGCCGGCACCCCCGAAGCCGTCGCCCGGCGCGACGCTCCACTACCGCGTGGTCAAGCGGGTCAGCGGGACCCCGGCCACGGAGAAGATCAAGGTGCGTTCGAACGGCCTCGCGGTGACCGTCTCCCTGAAGTCGCAGCCTGCGGGCAAGACGCGCCGCTACGGCAAGAGCTTCTTCGTGAGCTGGACGGGAGCGCAGCAGCCGGCTCCGACCCGCCTCAAGGTCACGTTCAAGACGCTCACGATCAAGCAGGCGGATCCGGCCAACCCGAGCTCCAAGGAGCCGACCAGCCCCTGGAACGTGTACCTCGACCTGAATGGCTACTGGAAGCTCGTGAACGACTGGACCGGAAGCAAGCTGCTGTCGGTCAAGAACGGGCAGAAGATCAAGCTCAACAAGACCGTCCCGATCCAGGTGCCGGCCGGTCGCGGCGTGTTCCTGCTTATGCAGGGCCGCGAATGCGACGAGCCGGCCGGCCAGACGGTCTTCGGCGAGCACGTGCCGGCGATCAAGCCGTGCCCGAACGAGCTCCGGGAGTTCAAGCTCGGGAACGACGACCTCGGGATCCTCCTCGACACTTACAAGTCGCCCGCGGCGGCGATCGGCACGCACAAGTCGTTCTCGGTAGCGACCACGCACAAGTTCCGGGGGTCGGGACCGATCACGTTCGGCAACGGGATCATCGGCCAGCACACCTTCCAGCTGACCTACGTCGTCAAGCCGGGCTAGCCCCCGGACCCGCCGCCGTCAGCTGAGGATGTTCACCGCCCGCGCGGCGACCAGCACGATCGTGATGAGCGAGATGATCGACTGGGCCATCATCGACATCTTCGCCCTGATGGTGAGCGGCATCGTGTCGGTCGGGCTTAGCGCGGTCGCGTTCGTGAACGACGTGTAGAGGTAGTCGAGGAAGGCCGGGGCCCACGACTCGAACCCCTCCTCGCTCATCTGCACGAACAGGAAGTCGGGTTCGCCCTCCAGCCCACGCGCGCGGCGATCCGGGCCGCCGCCGCGACGTTCGTGAGCCAGATGACGATCGACGAGAGGATCAACGGGCGGACGCCGGCCTTGCCCCCGTGCAGCAGGTAGTGGATGAGGAGATCGAGCGACGCGAGGTTCGCGCAGGCGACCAGCACCAGCAGGACGAGCACGATCCTGCGCTCGCGCGATGCGTCCACGCGGCTCGCGCGCGGCCGGTCGAGCCAGAGGCCGACCACGAGCAGGAGCTCGAGCGCCGGCATAAGCCACGTAGGGCCGAGGATCAGCTTGCCCGGCACGGTCAGGTAGAGGATCAGCGCGCCCAGGAGCGCCGCCTGGGCCTGCCAGAACGGCTCGCGGCGCAGCACCTGCGCGGCGTGGACCGCCTCCGCGCCGGCGCGTTCCGCCGCATGTACCGTCCCCTTGCCCGCTCGCTCCGTGCCGTGGAGCGCGCCCTTGCCGGCGCGCTCGGCCGCGTGGAGGGCCTCACCGGCTCGGCCGGTGTTCCGTTGGCGGTTCTTCAAGGTCGTGTGGTCGCCGCCGGCTCCTGCTTGGGGACGTCGCCGGCGGCGTCGCGGGCTGGGACGTCATGCTGCTCGTCGGTCGGCTTCTGGATCGTCGCCGGCTCGTCGTCATCGCTGTCGATCGCGTGCTTGAAGTCCCGGATGCCGGATCCGAGCGAACGCCCGAGCTCGGGAAGGCGCTTGGGACCGAACACGATCAGGGCGATGACGAGCACGATGATCAGGTGACCGGGTGTCAGGAGTCCGGAGCCCATTGGAGATAGCGTCGGCTGGCGCGGTTAACGCGCATTAAATCCCAGTCGCAGCGCGCCTCGGGCCGGTTACCCGATGCAGGAGTCGAATTTCTTCGCCGCCGCGCCCTTCTCCTCCCCGGTGAGCACGATCTTGCCCTTGCGCGTGGCCTTCTCGTGGGTGCTGCGGCTGTAGTCGTATGACGCCTTGGCGGACTTGTCGTCCTTGAAGACCTCCACGGTCATGAGGACGTTCAGGTCGGCGTCGCTCACGGTGAGGTAGCCCTTCGAGCCGAGCGTGGCGTTTGCGCCGCTCCGCTTGACGGTGAAGTGCTTCTTCTTGAGGCAGCTCGTGATGCTGCCGAGGCTCGTGCCGCCGCCGCCTCCGCAGCCGGCCACGAGCAGGGCCGCGGCGACCACGGCGCCGGCCCAGCGGGTGGGGCGAGGGATGTTGGCCGTCGACGAGATGCGCGGAATCTACCTGGTCAGCCGGCCGCGGTAGACGCGCTGTTCTCGCTGACGAAGCTCTCCTCGGCGGCGAGCGCCACGAGCCTCACGTGCGCGCGCGAAACCATGAGGAACGAGGCGTGGCGCGTCACCTCCGGAGCGTCGAGCGCGGTGACCGTCGAGTCGCTCAGCGCGAAGAACTCGCGGTCGCGCTGGTTCACGTAGTCCGACAGCCGGCTGCGGTATCCCTCGCGCGGCAGCGTGAGCTTGCCCTCGATCCGGTAGCGGTCCGTCTCGAGGATGACGTCTTCGTGGCGTAGGTCCACCGGCCGGGCAATGGTAACGAGAGGGTGTGGAGCAGCGGCTCCGGCTTGCCAATACGCTTCGGGGCCGGCTTGTCCGACGCTTCGTACACACGGCGAAGGCTGATTCAGACCGGCACGGCAGGGGCGGTCGCCGGCGCTCTCGCCAGCGCGGGTCCGGCCGAGGCGCGGAAGAAGCACAAGAAGCACAAGCCGAAGCCGCGCCGCGCCGACGTCGTGGTGGTCGGCGCCGGCCTGGCTGGACTGACGGCCGCCCGGAGGATCGCCGGCGCGGGGAAGTCCGTGATCGTCCTCGAGGCCCGCAACCGCGTCGGCGGCCGCACCCTCAACCATCACCTCCCCGGCGGGAAGTGGTCCGAGCTGGGCGCGACGTTCGTCGGTCCCACGCAGGATCACATCAAGCGGCTCGCGCACGACGTCGGCGTGGGCCTGTTCCCCACCTTCAACACCGGCAACGACCTCTACCGCGCGGGCGGCTCGAACACGACCTACGGCAACACGGGCCCGCTGGGCAGCGCGCCTCCCGACCCGCTCACGCTGGCGGACGTGACAGCCGTGGTCGAGCGGCTCGACATGATGTCGACGGAGGTGCCGATCGACAGGCCGTGGGCCGCTTCGAGTGCCGACGACTGGGACGGCCAGACGCTCTACTCGTGGGTCAAGCAGAACAGCTCGGGCAGCCAGCGCTTCATGAACCTCGTCTCGATCGCCACCGAGCCGATCTTCGGAGCCGAGGCGCGGGACATCTCGCTGCTCTTCACGCTCTTCTACATCGCCGCGTCCGGTAACGAGCAGAACCCCGGCACCTTCGAGCGAAACTTCGACACGACCGGGGGAGCCCAGGAGTCGCGCATGCTGGGCGGCACCCAGCTCGTCTCGATCCGGGTGGCGAACCAGCTCGGCCGCAGGCGCATCTACTTGAGCAGCCCCGTGCACCGCATCGTCCAGTCGCGCACCGGCGTTCGCGTCGAGAGCGACAAGTTCAGCGTCCACGGGAAGCGGGTGATCGTGGCGATACCGCCGCCGCTCGCCGGGCGCATCTACTACGAGCCGCTCCTGCCCCAGAACCGCGACCAGCTGACCCAGCGCATGCCGATGGGCACGCTGATCAAGGCGGAGGTGTTCTACTCCAAGCCGTTCTGGCGCGCCAACGGCCTCAACGGCCAGACGATCAGCGACGAGGGGCCGATCAGCGCCACCTTCGACATCAGCCCGCCCGACGGGAAGCCCGGGATCATCATGGGGTTCATCGGCGGGGACAGGGCTCGCAGGTTCCAGGCGCAGGGCGCCAGGGCGCGCCGGAAGGCTGTGCTCGACGAGCTCGTCCAGCTCTTCGGCCCCCAGGCGGCCAAGCCGACGAAGTACCTCGAGTACAGCTGGGTGACGCAGGAATGGACCCGCGGCTGCCCCGTCAGCGTGCTGGGACCGGGCACGCTGGTGGACTTCGGCGCGGCGATCCGCAAGCCGGTGGGCCGGATCCACTGGGCCGGGACCGAGACCTCGACCTACTGGAACGGCTACATGGACGGTGCCGTGCGCTCCGGCGAGCGCGCCGCCCGCGAGGTCCTTCAGGGGATCTAGCGACATGGGCGCTCGGCGGTGGCTGGTCGCGGCCCTCGCACTCTCGACGTGCCTCGCGTGCGCCGCGCCCGCGGCTGCGAGGCAGAAGTGGAACACGCGCGTGTTCGCGCACGTGTCCGACCCGGGATACCCCGCGCTCTCCCTGGTCGCGCCCGACCGGACCGTTTATGTGGGCACGTTCACCAACGCGCAGGGCAGCGACACCGGCCCGTCGAAGGTCTTCGCCTACCGGCCGAACGGCAAGCTGCGCCGGACCTACACGATCAAGGGGCAGACGGCGGGAGCCGCGCACGGCGTCCAGGTGGCGGCAATCGACGCGCGCGGGATCCTCTACCTGCTCGACCAGAACCCGTCGCGCGTGCTCACGCTGAACCCCCGCACGGGCGCCCAGGCGACGTACGCGACGTTCCGCGACGTGCCGCCCTGCATGTCCAGCCTGAAGACGACGGACTGCTCCGACACGGTGATGGACAACCCGCCCGAGCCGGACTACACGGCCTGGGGCCGCGACCGCAGCATGTACGTCACCGACTACCAGCAGGCGGTGATCTGGCGTGTGCCGCCCGGGGGCGGCAAGCCGCAGGTCTGGTTCACGGATCCGCAGATCGACGGATCGCTCTTCGGTCCGGCCGGGATCGTCCTGCTGCCGGACCACCGAACGCTGATGTTCGACACGAGCGCGGGAGGTGTGACGACGCCCGGGGACCCGACCACCGGCCAGCTCTACAAGCTTCCGATCAAGCCGAACGGCAAGCCCGGCGTGCTCCGCCAGATCTGGGAGAGCGGTCCGAAGGAGGGTCCGGATGGGTTCGCGGTGGCGCGCTCCGGCCACGTGTACCTGGCACTCGTCGGGCCGCAGACAAACCAGATCGTGGAGCTCAGCCAGACCGGCAAGGAGCTCGGCCGCTTCCCGGCGGACACGTCGGGGGACAACGGCAGCCCGGTCCCGTTCGACGAGCCGTCGAGCGTGCAGTTCGACGGCTCGCGGATGATCGTCACCAACGACGCCTTCTTCTCCGGCGATGCGAGCCACTTCGTCGTCTTCGACGTGTGGGCCGGCGAGCCGGGGGCGCCGGTGTTCGTGCCGGGGCTGAAGCCGCGCGTGCGGTACCGGCTGACCGTGCATCCGTCATCCGTGGGGCCGGGGACCCACACCTTCCACTTCCACGCCACCCGCAACGGCAAGGCTCTGCGTGGAGCGGTCGTTCGCTTTGCCGGGCAGAGCTCGAAGACCGACAAGCACGGAAACGCGGCGATCGTCGCGAACCTGACGCATACGGGCCGCCGTCGCGCTCGCCTGACGCGCGGCCATCGCCGTCACCCGCGCACGCTCGCGACGGCGAGCGTCCGCGTCCACTGAGTCTTAGCCCCGGCTGATCAGGCCGAGGCGGGCCGCCATCCGCCTCGCGATCCTGAGCTGCCCGCGGCCCGCCGCGGTAAGGGCGCCACGGAGGCGGACGCCGAGGCCGTCGCGCGGTACGTCCACCACGAACTCGAGCTCGCCCGCCTCCTCGCCGTCGTGGCGGGCACCGGCCCGCTGGAGCGCGTCGAGCACGACCTCGTTGTCCGACGACACGTAAGCGCGGTAGCCGCGGATGCCGTTGGCGAGCGCGCGGTCGCTGAGCTTGCGGATCAGCGCCGTCGCCACCCCCCGGCCGTGCCAGTCGTCGACCACCTCGGCGGCGAGCTCCGCGAGCTCCCGCTCGCCCGGGACGCGGACGTAGCGGGCGACGCCGATGGCCCGGCCGTTCTCGTCGAGGGCTATCAGCGCCTCGTGCCGGTTGTGGTCGACCTCCGTCAGGTACGCGAGGTCCTCCGACGTGAGCTCAGTGGCGGGCGTGAGATAGCGCTGCCGGCGCGACTGCTCACTGAGCCCCTCGAAGAGCTCGAGCAGCTGCGGCTTGTCCTCGGGCTCGATCGGGCGAATGACGAGCGGGCTCCCGTCGCGGAGCTCGACTCGAGTGGCCAGGGCCTCGGTCACGCCTATGACGCTATCGACGGCCGATGGAGAACCGGCCGCTACTTGCCGTCCGGAGCCCTCGGCGGCTCTCCCCGCAGGAGCCATGAGTCGTTCGAGTTGCGCTCCAGCACACCGCGGTCGCGCAGCTGCCCAAGCGCGGTGCTCACTGTGGGACGCTGCGCTCCCACCAGCTTCGCGATCGCGCTGTGGCTCAGCTTCAGGGGGATCACGATGCCGTCCGCCGTCATCCGCCCGCGGCGGTCGGCCAGGTGCCAGAACAGCAGGACCAGCCGATCGTCGACCCGCCGGACGTGCGAGATCGCGAGGCTGAACGCAAGCAAGCGCGAACGAAGGACGAGCCTGTCCATCACTGCGCCGGCGATCTCGGGCCAGTTCGAGACGCGGCGCGCGAAGTCGGCGTCGAGCACCGCGATGGTGGCGGGCTCGAGCACCGACCACGTGGCGTCCGCGCCCACCGAGGAAGTCGGGCCGAGCAGGATCCACGGCCGCAGGACGTCGCCCTGCGCGAGCAGCTCGGCGCTCTGGCGGTTTGCGAGCTGGAGCGTCCGCGAGAGGAGCCCGTCCATGACGAGCATGCCCATGTGGCCCGGCTCGGCCTCGGTGGGCGGCTTCCAGACGCCCGGCTCCAGCCGGATCACCTCGGCATCCGACGCCTCGGTCGCCTGATCGCGCGCCTCCGGATCGAGACCGGGCGCGAGGTCCGGGTCCAACTCAAGAATCCTCATCTGCTCTAACGGTAGGGGGCCCTCGGTTCCAGGTACCTTGCCGAGCGCATGGCGAAGCCGTCCGTCCCGCCGCTCGTCAGGCAGTTGACCGCCGATCCGCTGGGCTTGGGCAGCGCGGCCAGGTCGCGCCGGTCGAGGGAGCTCACCGCGCGGACGCAGACGGCCGACCGCGTCGTCCAGTCGGTGTGCCCGTACTGCGCGGTGGGCTGCGGCCAGAAGGTCTACGTCAAGGACGAGAAGGTCGTCCAGATCGAGGGCGATCCCGACTCGCCGGTTTCGCGGGGGCGGCTCTGCCCCAAGGGCGCCGCCTCGGAGGGCCTCGTCAACTCGCCGCTCCGCGAGACGAAGGTCAAGTACCGCCGCCCGCACGGCACCGAGTGGGAGGACCTCTCGCTCGAGGACGCCACCGACATGGTCGCCGACCGCTTCATCGCGGCCCGGCGCGACACGTGGGAGGACGAGAACGCCGACGGCCAGAGGCTGAACCGCACGCTCGGCATCGCGTTCCTTGGCGGCGCGACGCTCGACAGCGAGGAGAACTACCTCATCAAGAAGTTCTTCACGGCGGCCGGCGCGGTCTCGATCGAGAACCAGGCGCGCATATGACACAGCTCGACGGTCCCCGGTCTGGGGACCTCGTTCGGGCGCGGCGGCGCCACCACCTTCCAGCAGGACCTCCAGAACTCGGACTGCATCCTGATCATGGGCTCGAACATGGCCGAGCAGCACCCGGTGGGCTTCCAGTGGGTGATGGAGGCCAAGGAGCGCGGGGCCAAGGTCATCCACGTCGATCCCCGCTTCACGCGGACGAGCGCGATGGCCGACCTCCACGTGCCGATCCGGGCCGGGTCCGACGTCGCGTTCCTCGGCGGGATCGTCAACTACATCTTCGAGACCGGCTCGCTGTTCCGCGACTACGTCCGCGCCTTCACGAACGCGCCGGTGATCCTGAAGCGCGACTTCCAGGACACCGAGGACGCCGGCGGGTTCTTCTCCGGATGGGACCCCGACCAGGGCGCCTACTCGATCGACAGCTGGGGCTATGGGGGGTCGCCGCCCGACGTCGACGACTCGATGGAGGACGAGCGCTGCATCCTCCAAGTCACGCGCCGCCACTTCTCCCGCTACACGCCCGAGATGGTCGAGGAGATCTGCGGTTGCCCGAAGGAGAAGTTCCTCGAGGTGGCGCGCGCGATGTGCGAGAACTCGGGCCGCGAGCGGACCTCGTCCGTCTGTTACGCGGTGGGCTGGACGCAGCACACCACCGGCGTGCAGAACATCCGCGCCGCCTGCATCGTGCAGCTCCTGCTCGGCAACGTCGGGCGGACATCCCGACGCTCTACAACATCCTCCCCGGGTATATCCCGATGCCCGAGCCGGACGCGCACCCGTCGCTCGAGAGGTTCGTGGAGCTGAACGGGCCGAGCAACGGAGCGTGGGGCGAGCTCAGCTCGTACATGGTGTCGCTGCTGAAGGCGTGGTGGGGGGACGCGGCGACCGAGGACAACGAGTTCTGCTTCCACAACCTGCCGCGCATCGACGGCGACCACTCGCACTACGCGACGATGCTGAAGATGCTGGACGGCGGCGTGAAGGGGTTCTTCGCCGTCGGCCAGAACCCGACGGTGGGCTCGGCGAACGCGAGGCTGCAGTGCATGGCGCTGTCGAAGCTCGACTGGCTGGTGCTGCGCGACTTCAGCGAGACCGAGACGGCTGCCTTCTGGCACGACTCGCCGGAGATCGAATCGGGCGATGTGCGGACCGAGGACATCGGCACCGAGGTCTTCTTCATGCCCGCCGCGGCATACACGGAGAAGGACGGCAACTTCACCAACACGCAGCGGCTACTGCAGTGGCACCACAAGGCCCTGGAGCCGCCCGGCGACTGCCGCTCGGACCTGCACTGGATCTACCACCTCGGCCGCCGGATCCGGGAGAAGCTCGCGGGCTCCGACGACCCGCGTGACCGCGCCATCCTGGACCTCACTTGGGGCTACCCCGTGCACGGGCCGCACGATGAGCCCGACGCCGACGCCGTGCTTCGGGAGATCGGCGGCCGCCAGGCCGACGGCTCGTTCGTCTCGGGATACGAGGAGCTCGAGGACGACGGCTCCACCGCCTGCGGCTCCTGGATCCACGCGGGGATCTACGCCGACGGGGTGAACCAGTCGGCTCGCAAGAGGCCGCACACCGAGCAGAACTGGGTGGCGACCGAGTGGGGCTGGGCGTGGCCGAAGAACACCCGCCTCCTCTACAACCGGGCGTCGGCGGACCCCGAGGGGAAGCCGTGGTCGGAGCGCAAGCGCTACGTGTGGTGGGACGCGGAGGAGGGCAGGTGGACGGGGCTCGGCGACAACCCCGACTTCCCGCCCGACAAGGAGCCGGACTACGAGCCGGGGCGCCGCGACCGCGCGATGGCGGCGATCCGGGGTGACGCGCCGTTCGTGCTGCATCCCGACGGGTTGGGCTGGATCTACGCGCCCTCCGGGCTGGTTGACGGACCGCTGCCGGTCCACTACGAGCCGCAGGAGTCGCCGTTCGAGAACCGGCTCTACGCGCAGCAGCAGAACCCCACGCGGCAGGTGTTCCACCGGCCCGAGAACCCGTACCACCCGACCGACGGCGAGACCGGTGCCGCGGTGTTCCCGTTCGTTTTAACGACGTACCGGCTCACCGAGCACCACACGGCAGGCGGGATGTCGCGCACGGTGCCGTATCTCTCCGAGCTCCAGCCGGAGCTCTTCTGCGAGATCTCGCCGCAGCTCGCGCAGGAGCGCGGGCTCGAGCACGGCGGCTGGGCCACGATCGTCTCCGCCCGGCAGGCGATCGAGGCGCGCGTGATGGTGACCGACCGCGTTCAGTCGCTGGAGGTGCAGGGCCGGACCATGCACGTGGTGGGGGTGCCGTATCACTGGGGCCGCCGCGGGCTCGTGACGGGGGACTCCGCCAACGAGCTCCTGCCGCTGGCGCTCGACAGCAACGTCCACATCTCCGAGTACAAGGTCGCGACCTGCGACATCCGGCCCGGGCGGCGGCCGCGGGGGCGGGACCGGGCGGCGCTGGTCGAGGAGTACCGGCGCCGAGCGGGGGTGAAGGTGTGAGCGCGGAGACCCTGGCCTGGCCGGGCAGCTACGGCGGCGATGCGAAGCCACGCGTGGGGTTCTTCACCGACACCTCGATCTGCATCGGCTGCAAGGCGTGCGAGGTGGCGTGCAAGGAGTGGAACCGGATCCCCGAGTCTCCTCAAGGGTTCACCGGCAAGTCGTACGACAACACACTCGACCTCGGCGCCAACACCTGGCGCCACGTGGCCTTCATCGAGCAGCGCGTCCCGGCCGACGCCGACGGCGGGGCATCGCTCGTGGAGGCGGCCGAGCGCGGCGGCCTGGTCGAGCGGGAGGGGCTCGCCACCTCCAAGGAGGGCGACGGCGTGCGCTGGCTGATGTCGTCCGACGTCTGCAAGCACTGCACCGAGGCCGCCTGCCTCGAGGTGTGCCCGACCGGCGCGCTCTTCCGGACCGAGTTCGGCACGGTCGTCGTGCAGGAGGACGTGTGCAACGGCTGCGGCTATTGCGTCTCGGCCTGCCCGTTCGGGGTCCTCGATCGGCGGGAGGGCGACGGGCGCGTGTGGAAGTGCACGCTCTGCTACGACCGGCTGAAGGACGACAGGGAGCCGGCCTGCGCGCAGGCGTGCCCGACGAACTCGATCCAGTTCGGCGAGGTCGACGAGCTGCGCGAGCGCGCGGAGAAGCGGCTGGCGAAGCTCCGCGGCGACGGCCAGTCCGAGGCGCGGCTGTATCTCGCGGATGAGGAGGACGGGATCGGCGGCGCGGGCGCGTTCTTCCTGCTGCTCGACGAGCCCGAGGTGTACGGGCTTCCGCCGGATCCCGTCGACTCGCGCCGGCACCTGGGGGCGATCTGGGCGGCGACGGGGGCGGCCGCCGCGGCGCTGGGCGCGGGGTTGGTGGCCGCCGTGTTCGGGGGGCGGTAGGTGAGCGAGGACGGCACGCGCTCCTACTACGGCCAGCCGGTCATCAAGGAGCCGGTCTGGTCTCCCGAGATCCCCGCCTATCTGTTCACCGGCGGGCTCGCCGGGGCGTCAGCCGGGCTCGCATACCTGGCTGGATTGAGGGGCGACGAGGAGCTGGCTCGACGTGCCTGGATCGCGGCCGGGGCCGGCGTGTCGGCGAGTCCGCTGCTACTCATCTCGGACCTCGGGGTGCCGCGGCGGTTCCTCAACATGCTGCGGATGTTCAAGGTCACCTCGCCGATGAGCGTCGGCTCGTGGATCCTGAGCGCGAGTGGGCTCGCCACGAGCGTGGCGACAGCGAACGCGGTGACCGGCGCGTTGCCCCGCGCCGCGGCCGCTGCCCGCCCGGCGGCGGCGCTGCTCGGCCTCCCGCTCTCGACCTATACCGCCGCGCTCCTGACCAACACCGCGATACCGGTCTGGCACGAGGCGCGCGGTGTGCTGGCGTTCGTGTTCGCCGGCGGCTCGGCCGCGAGCGCGAGTGCCGTGGCGGTGGCTGTGACCCCTCCGCGTCACGCCGCGCCGGCCCGCCGGCTTGCGGTCGGCGGCGCAGCCGCTGAGCTCATCGCCCTCGCGGCGATGGAGCGGCGCCTGGGCGAGCTCGGCGAGCCGTTACGCAGCGGACGCGCCGGAACGCTCAACAGACTGGCGAAGGGGATCACCCTCGCGGGGGCGGCGGTTATCGGCGCGCGGGCCGGGCGCTCGCGCGCGGCGGCCGTCGCGGGAGGAGCGATCCTGGCCGCCGGCACGCTCGCCGAGCGCTGGGCGATCTTCCGCGCTGGCTTCCAGTCGGCGGCGGATCCGAAGTACGTGGTGGGGCCGCAGAGGCGGCGCATCGAGGAGGGCACGGCGCGCGGCGGCTCTCGCCAGGCGCCGCGGTTGGCCAGCGCCTGAGCGGCAAACACCCACCACCGTCAATTCTCCAGTGTGCTGTTTTTTGGTCGCAGGGCGACCAAAATGCAGGAAGCTTTCGGGGCGCTACTTGGCTGCGCCCTCGTCCGTCGTCTGCAGCCGCTGCGGCGGCTCGCCGTGCAGGACCCAGCCGCCCTCGCGGCGGCGCGAGATCCGGCCGGCCGCCTCGATCTGGCCGAGCGCCGTCGTCACCGACGGGCGCTGCGCGCCGATGATCTCGCCGAGCATCTCGTGCGTCAGCCGCAGCGGCACCACGACCCCCTCCGGGCGCACGGAGCCCCAGCGGTCGGCGAAGTGCCAGAACATCACCATCAGGCGGTCGTCGACGCGGCGCAGGTGTGACAGCGCGAAGTGGTCAGCGAGGCTGAACGACCGCCCGACCGCCGCTTTCACGATCGCCACGATCAGCTGCGGCCAGCGGCACGCCGCCTCGGTCACCTCGGCGTCGAGCACGGCGACGGTCAGGGGCTCGAGCACCGTCCATGCGACGCCGAACGGCACCGGTGCGTCCTCGCCCTCGTGGTCGCTCGGCCGCAGCAGGTCGCCCCGGCCGATCAGCTCCGTCGCCCGCGTGTCGGCCACGAGGACGTGCCGCGCGAGCAGGCCGTCGATGAGTAAGAGTCCCAGGTCCATGGGTCCCGCAGCCGGTGACGTGGGCCGCCAGGCGCCCGCGGGGACGCGTTCCACGCGGACCATCAGCTCGCCACGGGCGCGCTCTGCCTCCGCCGTCTCCAGCTCCGCCGTGAGCTGCGGAAAGGCGTCGAGGAGGCATACCTCGCCTGGTTGAGTTTCCCTCCGCTGGGTCATGCCCTAAGTATCACGTGGGTGAACGTGGGTGACTGACGGTGGGTACTTAAACGCATGACCCCGCGAACGCGCTACCCGCCGCTCTCCGACTACGCGTTCCTCTCGGACTGCCACTCGTCGGCGCTCGTCTCGAGGACCGGATCGATCGACTGGTGCTGCATGCCGAGGTTCGACTCCGGGAGCTGCTTCGGCCGCCTCCTGGACTGGCGCACGGGCGGGTTCTGCGCGATCGAGGCCGTGGACGGCAGGGTCACGGGGCGCGAATACCTCGACCGCAGCCTCGTGCTGGCCACCGACTTCCGCTCGGGCGGCCGCGCCGCCCGTCTCGTCGACTGCTTCACGCTCCGCCGGGGCGGCGCCCTGGCGCCCCACGGCCAGCTCGTGCGGATGGTGGAGGGGAAGCGCGGCAAGCTCCGGATGCGCCTGCGGGTGGCGCCCCGGTTCGACTACGGCGGCGTGAGACCCTGGATCAAGCGGGAGGGCACCAATCTCTTCAGCGCGGTCGGCGGCAACGACGCTCTCCTGATCTCGTGCGACGCCGAGCTCGAA
>VAXR01000103.1:2735-16465 GCA_005885165.1 Actinomycetota bacterium | reverse complement strand
CGTCGATGCGTACCCCTGCACGCGTAGCGATCGCGGTCGCCTGCGCCGCCGCGGCGATCGCGGCCTGCGGGGGCGGCGCCGATGGAGCCCAGAGCGGCGTGCGGCTGGTGAGGATCGGGACGTTCGATTCGCCCACCTACGTGGCGGCCGCGCCCGGGGACGGCAAGCGTCTGTTCGTGGTCGAGCAGGCCGGGCAGATCCGCGTGCTGAAGGGCCGCCACAAGCTGAGCCGGCCGTTCCTCGACATCTCCGGGCTGGTGGGGTTCGGCGGGGAGCAGGGGCTCCTGTCGATGGCGTTCGCGTCGAACTACCGGTCCACCGGGCGCTTCTACGTGTACTTCACGGCGCGGAACGGCGACATCCGCGTGATGCAGTTCCGCCGCTCCTCGAGCGGCGACCGCGCGGATCCGAACAGCGGACACCAGGTGATCCGCATCGCCCACAGCGAGTTCCCGAACCACAACGGCGGCCAGGTCCAGATCGGGCCGGACCACATGCTCTACCTGGCGCCCGGCGATGGCGGGAGCGAGGGGGACCCGTTCGGCCGTGGCCAGAGCCTCGGCACCCTTCTGGGGAAGGTCCTCCGGATCGATCCGAGCCCCGGCGGCGGCTACGCGATCCCCTCCGGAAACCCGTTCGCGCATAGGTCCGGCACGCGCGGGGAAATCTGGGCGTACGGGCTCCGGAACCCGTACCGGTTCTCATTCGATCAGAAGACCGGCGACATGGCGGTCGCCGACGTTGGCCAGGACACCTGGGAGGAGGTCGACTTCGCGCGCCGCGGCCGAGCGGGCGCCAACTACGGCTGGAGCATCTTCGAGGGCTTCTCGCGCTTCAAGCCCGGCAACGCGCCGCACTACGTGCCGCCGGTCCTCGTGACGAGCCACTCGCACGGCAACTGCGCGATCATCGGCGGCTACGTCGTGCGCGACCGCTCGGTGCCCGCCCTGGCGGGCCGCTACCTCTACGGCGACAACTGCAACCCGCGGATCTACAGGACCCGCCTCGCCGGCCCGAACCGCGGGAAGAAGCACGACACGGGCCTGCGCGTCCGCAGCCTCTCGTCCTTCGGCCAGGACGGCGCGGGGCACGTCTACCTGGCCTCGCTCGAGGGCGATGTCTACCGCCTGAAGTCGAAGTAGGCCGCGGTCAGGGCGCCGGCTCGCGCTCCGCGCGGTACGCCTCGATCATCTCCTTGACCGTGGCCTTGCCCGTGTGCTTCGGCCGCCAGCCGAGCTCCTTCTGTGCGCGGGTTGTGCGCATGAGCACAGGGGTGCGCACGGCGTGCAGCCACGACACCGCGCTCGGGAGCGCCGGGATGCGGGACAGGAACTCCGCCGTCGCTTCAAGCGCCGCGTCAGGGACGGGGAACGAGTACCAGCCGAGCACGTCCGCGACGTCGCCGATCGTGAGCGGGCCGCGCGCCGCGAGGTTGTATGGGCCGGGCGAGCCGCGACCGAGGACGCCCGCCACGAACGCGGAGGCGACGTCGTCCTCGTGGACGAGCTGGAACTTCGGCCCGACGTCGGGGATCACCGGCTTCAGCACCGGCATGCTCGCGAGGAAGCGCCCCACGGGCTCCGGCAGGCGCTCCGAGAGCTGGAAGTAGGGGATCTGGCGCATGAACGTGTCGGCGTTCGGGCCGGCGACGATGCAGGGCCGGAAGATCCACGCGTGGGTGCGCTCGGTCCGGACCAGCGTCTCCCCGAGGACCTTCTCCACCTCCGCCTTGTGGGCGGAATACGGGAACTCGGCGGTACCCCGCGCCGGCACGTCCTCGGTCAGCCACGTCGGATTGTCGTCGTAGAACCCGTACGCGGCGACGCTCGACGCGTAGCAGATGCGCTCGGCGCCCTCGCGGACCGCCGCCTCGAACACGTGGCGCGAGCCGTCGACGTTGATCGTCCGCGTGGCCTCGCTGGCCTGGAGGACGGTGAAGGCGAGGTGCACCACGACGTCCGCACCGCGCACGGCATCGCGGACGCTCGCCCGGTCCTGGACGTCGCCCTGCCGGTACTCGGTCTTGCGCCAACCGCGGCTCTTCGGGTCGAACGGCCGCCGCGCCATGCCGACGATGCGCTTCACCCGGCGCGAGCGCTCGAGCGCGGAGACGAGGGCGATACCGAGATCGCCGGTCGGGCCGGTCACCGCTACGGTCAGGCCCTGCTGCGCGGGCACGACCGTCTTATACCGCCTCCGGGCTGCGTGCCTACTGGACGATCTTCACGTGCTCGCAGTTCTTCAGGACGTCGATCGCGTCCGCGCGCACCGTGTCGTCGCCGGCGCCGCAGTCCACGACGTCGCGGACATGGTCCGCCACGTCGACCGTGTCCTTCCCCGCGCCCGTCGAGATGTGGTCCTTGCCGGCGCCTCCTGTGACGCTGTCGTTCCCGTCTCCGAGCTTCACTTGGTCGTCGCCGCCGCCCGCGTCGACCGTGAAGCTCCCGCCGATGCCGGTGATGTGGTCGTTGCCGGTGCCGCCGACCAACGTGCTCGCGCCGGCGTCGGCGAAGATCTGATCGTTGCCGGACCCGCCGTCGGCGTAGTCGTTGCCTGTCCCCGTGTAGATCCGGTCCCTGCCCGGCCCGCCGAACAGGCGGTCGTTGCCCGCCTGCCCCAGGAGGACGTCGTTGCCCTCCTCCCCCAGCACCTGGTCGTTGCCGGGCCCGGCGTAGGTCACGTCGTTCCCGGGGCCGAGCAGCACGGTGTCGTTCCCGGTGCCGGCGATCGCAAGGTCGTTGCCCGCCCCGCCGTCGAGCTTGTCCGACCCGGGCCCGCTCTCTAGGTAGTCGTTGCCGCCCTTGCCGATGAGCCGGTCGTTGCCGTCCTCGCCCCACATGGCGTCGGGCTTGTCCGTTCCGGCGATCACGTCGCCGCCCGAGGTGCCCACCTTCGTGACGGCCAGCGCGACAGTGCCGGCCGCCACCAGGAGCCCCGCGGCGACGAGGGATGCGACGAGTCCCCGCTTCCTCATCCCGTCGTTAGAACCCCAAACCTGCGCGGGCGTTGCGGGTCATTCGTAGCCCGGCTCGCCCGGCAGCACGACGCGCGCCCCGCTGTCGCCGACCACGACGCGCGGCTCGATGGCCGTCACCTCACGCGAGCGGGCGGAGCCGAGCGCGTCGTCGACCGACTCGAGCTCGGCGAGCTGCTCGAGGTGCTTGATGGTCGGGAACACGAGCGTCAGCTCGCCGCTTGCGTAGGCGTCGAGCGCGTCGCGCGGCCGAATCCAGCGCGCGTCGACGCATTCCGCGCCGTCGACGTGCGGCTCGGTTCCGGGCGGCGCGCCGGCGACGAAGAAGAGGGTGTCGAAGCGGACCTTGAGCGCGGCCGGGGTGATCCAGCGCGAGAAGGGGACGAGGACGCCGGCGTCCGCCAGATCGATGTCCGCCTCCTCGCGGAGCTCGCGCAACGCGGCGTGCGCGTGATCGCCATCGTCGGGGTGCACCGCCCCTCCCGGGAAGACCCAGGCGCCGCCCATGAACCTCGCCTCCGGGTTGCGGCGGACCAGCAGCACCTCGAGCCCCCTTTCGCCGTCGCGGAGGACCATGGCGGTGGCCGCCTGGCGCGGCTCGGTGACCTCGCCCTCGTTCAGCTCCTCGCCGGGGCCTGGCCGGTCGACCTCCATTGCCGCCACGTTAACCTCTCGGCCGATGGAGGCGGGGACCGAGCAGCAGCAAGGGCAGCTCTGGATGTGCCAGTCGTGCGGGTTCATCTACGACCCCGCCGAGGGCGACCCCGAAGGCGGCGTTCCGGCCGGGACGCCGTTCGAGCAGATCCCCGACGACTGGGTCTGCCCGGTCTGCGGCGCGCGCAAGCGCGACTTCGAGCCCTTCGATGGCTAGCGCGGCGGGGCCCGGCGGGGCTCGTCGGGCCGTCGAAGAGGGATTGCATCAGCCCCAAAACGGGTGTAGGGTCCGGCCTCGGGGGAGGGAACCCTGGCCAATCGTGGAGGGACTCGCGTGCCGGTTCGCTTCCCATATCTTGCCCGCAGCGGGACGCGCGCGATAGCGGCAGGGGCGGCTCTCGTCCTGCTCGGGGCCGCCCCGGCGGCCAACGCCGCCATCAGCTCGACGCCGGACACGACGTACGTTACGAACGGCTCAGTAAACGCGATCGCGCGCACGCCGAACCGGATCTTCCTCGGCGGGGGCTTCACCCAGGTGGGGCCGCGTACCGGGCCGTTTGCGGAGATCTCGTCCACGACCGGCAAGTACGACCCCGCGGTTCCCCCTGTCACGGGTGGAGACGGTGAGATCGACGCCACCGTCTCGGACGGAGCCGGCGGGTTCTACATCGGGGGCAGCTTCACCCACGTTGGCGGGGTACCGCGTGGGAACTTGGCGCACATCCGCGCCAACAAGACGCTGGATCCGGGCTGGCACCCGAGCGCCGCCGACAAGGTGCGCGCGCTAGCGAAGTCGGGCTCGACCGTCTACATAGGCGGAGACTTCAACGGCGCAGACTCGATCAACGGGACCGCGACGCGCAACTACGCCGCCGCCGTCGACGCCACCACCGGCGCGGTCAAGAGCTGGGACCCGAACCTCAAAGACATAGTCGAGGCACTCGCGGCGTCGGGCTCGAAGGTCTACATCGGCGGCTACTTCAACGGACCGAACGCGGTCAACGGCACGACGACTCGCAACCGGGCGGCCGCCGTCGACACCACGAACGGGACCGTCGATCCGAACTGGGACCCCAACGTCACCGGCATCGTCGCCACGCTGGCGGTTTCCGGCTCGACCGTGTACCTCGGCGGATTCTTCAACGGGGCGCACTCGATCAACGGGGTGAGCGGGCCGACACGCAACTACGCGGCCGCTGTCGACACCACGAACGGGATCGACACCGGCTGGGACGCGAACCTGAGCAACTTCGTCCTCGCGCTGGCGGTGTCGGGCTCGAAGGTCTACATCGGCGGCTTCTTCCACGGGGCCGGCTCGGTCAACGGCAACGGCGCGATCACGCGCAACTATGCGGCCGCTGTCGACCCGACGAGCGGGACGGTCGATTCAGGTTGGGACCCGAACCTGCACGGCCCGGTGCGCGCGATCGCGGCATCGGGCGGCACCGTCTACCTGGGTGGAGACTTCAACGGCCCGAACTCGATCAACGGCTCGTTGACGCGAAACAGCCGTGCGGCTGTCGACGCGACCAGCGGCGCGGCCACGGCCTGGAACCCGAACGTCAACTCCATCGTGTTCGCATTGGCGGTGTCGGGATCGACGGTCGGGGCAGGCGGGCTGTTCTCGTCGATCGGCGGTGTCTCTCGCAACGGTGCGGCCGCGCTGAACCCGGCCGACGGGAAGCCGACGGCCTGGAACCCGAACGTGAACGGCGCGGTCTACTCGATGGCGGTCTCGGGCTCGACGGTCTACCTCGGCGGCTCGTTCAGCGGGGCAGGCGCGATCAACGGAAATATGGCGATCACCCGCAACCGCGCGGCCGCGGTCGACGCGACGACCGGCGCCGTCAACGGCTGGAACCCGAACCTAAGTGACGTCGCGCTCGCGCTGGTCGTGTCGGGCTCGAGGGTCTACATCGGCGGCCTGTTCCACGGACCGAACTCGGTCAACGGCAACACAACGCGCAACTACGCCGCCGCGGTCGACACCACGAACGGGACCGTAGATCCCAACTGGGACCCGAACCTGACGGACAGGGCATTCGCGCTGGCGGTGTCCGGCTCGAAGGTTTACATCGGCGGCTTCTTCCACGGGGCCGGCTCTGTCAACGCCAATGGCGCGATCACCCGCAACTACGCGGCGGCGGTCGACACCGCGAACGGGACCGTCGACCCCAGCTGGGATCCGAACCTCAACGCTAGGGTGTTCGCGCTGGTGCTGTCCGGCTCGAAGGTCTACCTCGGCGGCAGCTTCAACGGGGCCGGCTCTGTCAATGCCAACGGCGCGATCACCCGCAACTACGCGGCGGCGGTCGACGCCACGAATGGAACGGTCAACGGCTGGAACCCGAACCTGGGTGACTCCGTACTCGGGCTGGCGGTATCGGGGCAAACGGTCTACATCGCCGGCAACTTCAACGGACCGAACTCGATCAACGGCAACCAGACGCGCAATCGCCTCGCGGCTGTCGACGACGCGACCGGCACGGTCATGCCCTGGAATCCAAACGTCAGCAACTTGAGCGCCGCCAAGCTGGCAGTTGACGGTGCGGGAGGGGTCGTGGTCGGCGGGACCTTTACCACGCTCGACCTGTTCCCCCAGAGCCAGATCGCCGTCTTCAGCGCGCTGCCGTCGAACCACGTCCGGCCGAAGGTCTCCGGCACGGGCAAGGTCGGCAAGACGCTCGCGTGCACGAGAGGCACCTGGACGGGCAGCCCGCCGCTCGCCTTCGCGTATCGCTGGCTTCGCAACGGCATCCCGATTGTCGGCGGCACGCGGTCGAGTTACAAGCTCGCCGGCGCGGACGCGGGGCGCGCGGTCAGCTGCCGGGTGACCGCCCACAACCTCGGCGGCAGCGCGACCGCGACGAGTGCGGTGGTGAAGGTGAAGCCGCAGTGCGTGGTGCCGAAGCTCAAGGGCAAGAAGCTCGGCAAGGCGAAGAAGGCGCTGAGGGCTGCCGACTGCAAGCTCGGCAAGGTGAAGCGCAAGAAGACGAAGGGCAAGCCAGGACGGGTCATCTCGCAGAAGCCCAGGCCGGGCAAGGTCCTGCGGCCGCACGCCAAGGTGGCCGTCGTGGTCTCGAAGCGTTGAGCCCCTCGCGGCGTGCTCGTCGACGGGGGCGCTACGCGGCAAGCGGCGTCGCCGCCGCGTAGTCGGCCGCGGCGGCTTCGATCGCCTCGCCGACGATCTCGACGAGCGTTCTCAGCTCGCGCTGGGCGATCGCCAGCGGCGGCATCAGCACCACGACATCGCCCAGCGGCCTGATGACGGCGCCGCGGCGGCGCGCCTCGAGCGTCACCTGGTGCCCCATCCGCGCCTCCACGGGGAAGCCCCCGAGCTCGATCCCGCACATGAACCCGCGCTGGCGCACCTCCGCGACCGCCGGCATGGCGCCGACGGGCTCTAGCAGCTCCGTCAGCAGCGAGATCTTCGGCTGAAGCCGCTCGAGCGTCCGCTCTTGCTCGAACAGGCGCAGGCTGGCAAGCCCGGCCGCGCAGGCAAGCGGGTTGCCCGTGTATGTGTGGCCGTGGAAGAAGGTGGGCGAGCGGCAGGTAGCCGCCGGTGATCCCCTTGCCGAGGCACATCAGGTCGGGGGTCACCCGCTCGTGCTCGCAGGCGAACATCCGCCCGGTCCGGCCGAACCCGGTCGCCACCTCGTCGCAGATGAGGAGCACGTCGTACGCGTCGCAGAGCTCCCGAACGCGGCGCAGGTAGCCCGGCGGCTGGAGCAGCATCCCGGCGGCCCCCTGCACCAGCGGCTCGACGATCACCGCCGCCACCTCGCCCGAGTGCTCGCCCAGCACGCGCTCCATCGCCGCGGCGTCCCCGGCGGGAGCCCTGAGCGGCTCGAATAGGAGCGGGCGGTAAGCGGAGTGGAAGAGCTCGATCCCGCCGACCGACACCGAGCCGAGCGTGTCGCCGTGATACGCGCCGTCCAGCGAGACGAACCGCGTCCTGCGGGCGTCGGCCCCACCTCGCTGCTGCCAGTACTGGAACGCCATCTTCAGCGCGATCTCGACCGCCGCGGCGCCGCTGTCGGTGTAGAAGACGCGGGTTAGCCCGTCCGGGGCGATCTCCACCAAGCGGCGGGCGAGCTCGACGGCGGGCTCGTGGGTGAGGCCCAGCAGGGTGGTGTGGGCGACCCGGTCGAGCTGGTCCTTCACGGCCAGGTCGAGGATCGGGTGCCGGTGCCCGTGCACGTTGCACCAGAGCGAGGAGACGCCGTCGATGTAGCGCCGCCCGTCCTCACCGATAAGCCACGCACCGTCGGCCTCGGCGATCGCGAGGGGCTCGTCCTGCTCCCAGCCGCGCTGCTGCGTGAACGGGTGCCAGAGGTACCGGCGATCGTCTTCGGCGAGGCTCACCGGGGGCCACGGTATCCGCGCGGCGGGACGGAATCTGCATGCCGGCAAGAGGCCGGCCGGATCGCGCTAGGGTCCCGAGAGGTCAGCTTCAGGTCATCGTCAGGAGGGTCGAGATGCGCTATCGCAAGTACGAGCTCGGCAGCTACGACGAGATGGTCGCGAAGCATCGATGGGAGGTGCCGGAGCGCTACAACATCGCGCACGACGTCTGCGACAAGCACGAGCGCGACCGCCTCGCGATGATCTGGGAGGACTGGCGCGGGACCTCACGGCGCGTCATGTTCGGCGAGCTCCAGGACATGTCGAACCAGTTCGCCAACGTGCTCGAGGCCCACGGGGTCGAGCGCGGCGACCGCGTCGCGACGCTGCTGCCGTCGCTGCCCGAGACCGCCGCCGTCTTCCTCGGGACGTACAAGCGCGGGGCGATCCTGCTCTCGATGTCGGTCCTCTATGGCGACGAGGGGATCGAGCACCGGCTTCGCGACTCAGGGGCGAAGGCGATCGTGACCGACACCGCGAACCGCCACCGGATCCCGGAGGGGCTGGTGGAGGTCGTGTTCGTGCTCGACTCGCCGGACGGCGGCGAGCACGAGCCGGGTGACGTCGATCTGGCGGCCGAGCTCGAGCGGGCGTCGGCGAGCTACGACGTTGTGGACACCCTGGCGGACGACCCGGCCCAGCTCTACTACTCGTCCGGCACGACGGGGCGCGCGAAGGGGATCCTCCACGCCCACCGCTACCTGCTGGCGCACGAGGAGTTCGAGTTCTGCCACGACATCCGCGATGGCGAGCTCTTCCACGGCTCGGGGGAGTGGGCCTGGGCGGCCGGCATCTGCCCACTGCTCGGGCCCTGGCGCTACGGGGCGGTCCAGTTCGTGTACGCGCGCAAGGGCGGCTTCGACCCCGAGGAGCAGCTGCGCCAGCTGTCCAAGCACGGGGTGCAGAACATGTTCACCACGCCCACCGCGCTCCGGGCGATGACCGGGGTGAAGGACGCGGGCAGCCGCTATCCGATGCAGCTGCGCATCACCTGCTCGGCGGGCGAGCCGCTCAACCCTGAGGTGATCCGCTGGTTCCGCGAGCAGTTCGGGATCACGGTGCTCGACTACTACGGGCTAACGGAGAGCTACCCGCTCTGCGGCAACTTCCCCACGGTCGAGGTGCGCGAGGGCTCGATGGGGCGGCCGGTTCCCGGCTGGGACGTTCGGGTGCTCGACGAGGACGAGAACGAGCTGCCGGCGGGCGAGCGTGGGGAGATCTGCCTGCGGGCCCGCTCGAACCCCCACTACCCGCTCGGCTACTGGGACCGCCCCGACGACACGCGGGAGGTGTTCGGCGGCGAGTGGTTCCACACGAAGGACGCAGCCGAGGTCGACGAGGACGGCTACTTCTGGTACGCCGGTCGCGCCGACGACGTGATCATCTCCGCCGGGTACCGGATCGGGCCGTTCGAGGTCGAGTCGGCGTGCGTCGAGCACCCCGCCGTGCTCGAAGCCGCCGCGGTGGCGTCACCGGACCAGAAGCGCGGCAACATCGTGAAGGCATTCATCGTCCTGGCCGAGGGCCACGACCCGACGGACGAGACCGCCGAGGAGATCAAGCTCTTCGTGCGCGAGCGCCACTCCGCGTACGCCTATCCGCGCGAGGTCGAGTTCGTGGCGGACCTGCCGAAGACGCTGACCGGCAAGATCCGCCGGATCGAGCTGCGCGAGGCCGAGCGCGAGAAGAAGGGCGCGCACGCGCCCGCATAGATCACTCCCGTAGCGCGTCGATCGCGTCGCCGAGCGGCGGCAAGTCGCCGGCGTGCTCGGGGACGTGGCGCCAGCGGACGAGGCCGCCGGCGTCGACCGCGAACGTCCCCGCCCGCTGCCACCGCGTGCCATGCGGATGCCGGTTTCGGATGCCCTGACGAGCGAGCCGGGCGACCTCGCCGAGCGAGCGCCGGCCCATGAAGTGGGCAAGGCTCGATCGCCCAAGGCCCCAGGTGGCGTAGCTGAGCCGCTCGGGGTCGACGAGCACGCGCACGTCGCCGAGGCCGCCGATCGCGTCGGCCCACTTCGCCGTGGCCAGCGCGGGCGCGTGGCTCACCGCGATCCAGTCGATGTCCGGTTCGGCTTCCGCGGCCTCGCGGAGCCCCCGCGCGGTCGCCTCGGCGAACGGGCAGCCGGTGTGGCGAAGGAACGCGACGACCGACTGCCGGCCCTCGAATCCCGGCTCGGGCAGCTCGCGAGCGGGCTCGCCCGGCTCCGGCGGGCTCGCCGTGGGAAGCGGGAGAGGGGGCAGGAAGGTGCGTAGGTTCAAGGCGCCGCAGGTTACGCTGCGCTCGATGCGCCTCCGTGCACTCGCCGTGGGCGCGGCCATACTCGCCGCCGCCGGACCGGCCTTTGCCGATCCGATCCTTGTCACGCACCACAACGCGGTCGCTCCGGCCGTGGGCGGCGGGCGCGTCTTCTGGGCGGAGCAGCACGGCCGCCACGCGGCGCTCCTGACGGCGACTCCCGGCGGCCATGCCAGCACGATCTTTCGCCTCACGGGGCCTCACGCCGCCCACTCGCCCTACGCGCAGATCACTCGGGTCGCGGCCTCGACGCACTTCATGGCGTTCACCGTCAGCACGGGTTACGGGGACCCGTATACCTGCCCCGCTATCGACGAGCATCCCGCGGGAGACTCGCGCTGCCGTGCCGGCCGCGAGACCTTCAACGCGCTATACGCGGGTCCGGTCGGCGGTCCGTACCGGCGGCTCGCGGGGGTGACGGGGGAGCGAACATCCCGCTGCCGGGCCGGTTCGGCGGCGGGGACGATCGACGTCTCGGGCGGCGCTGTCGCGTTCGCTGAGGTGGTGGTCCACTGCACGGGCCAGGTCCGCTCGGCGACGTCGCGGATCGTGGTGCGCGATGGCGGCGGTGCCGGCAAGGCGCGCGTCCTCGCCGGGTGCCACGTCCACCGCAGCTCAAGCCCCCAGAACGACGGCGTGGCCGTGGCGGGCCAGTACCTCGCCTGGTCGCCCGACGCCTGCGACTGGCAGGGGCGCATCCGCCTGTTCCGCTGGCATAGCGGCAAGCTCGTCTACCGGCTGCCGCTTCGCTACTACGTTCGGCCGTTCGACGTCGCGAAAGACGGCACAGTGATCGGCCAGCCGACGCTGTCGGTGAACGGCCAGGACGAGCAGGGCTACCTCGCCGCCTTCCCTCCACGCCGCCACCCGCATCCCCAGATCCTCCCGAGGTTCGGCATCCGGGTTGACGCGCTGAGCGCGAGCCACCACTCGCTCGCCGTTGGCTACGCGCCGACGGATGGCTCGAAGACCGACGTGCTGGTCACGAGCGATCGTCAGGGCAACCACCGCAACGAGCTGTCGAGCGAGCTCGATTCGGTCTTCCCGTGGATGGACTGCGATGGGTCAGTGGCCGCCTGGTCGCAGGGCGACCCGCCCAACCGGCTGTACGCGTCAGGCGTCGGCCGCTGACCTCGCCGGGGCGGTCCCGGCGCCGCTAAGGTTGGCGCCGTGAGGCGAGGCGTACCCCTGCTCGCCGTGCTGGCGCTGCTGGTGGTGCCGTCGACGGCGAGCGCCGTCGACACGTACGCGCCGTTTGGACACCCCTGCACGCCGCAGAACGGCGTCGACTTCTGCCCGACGGCGAACGACTCCCAGCGGGTGCCGAGCTTCGACGGGGTCCCGCTCGACGTCGACGTCACGTTCCCGCTCACCGGAAGCCCGCCGTTCCCGGCGATCGTGCTCCTGCACGGCTTCCCGGGTCTGAAGACGAGCTTCGAGGCAACGTCGCCGAACGGCCTCTCCGCCGCGAAGCAGACCTACCACTACAACAACGTCTACTTCGCCCAGCACGGCTACGCCGTGATCAACTACACGGCGCGGGGCTTCGGCCGCTCGTGCGGCGAGCCGAGCTCGCGGACCTCACCGGCGTGCGACCACGGCTGGTTCCACTTCGCCGACCAGCGTTACGAGGCCCACGACACGCAGTTCCTGCTCTCGACTCTCGTTGACGAGGGTCTTGTGAGCCCGAACCAGATCGGCGTCTCCGGTACGAGCTATGGCGGAGGCCAGAGCATGCAGCTGGCGTTCCTCCGCAACCGCATCCGCACCACCACCGGGAGCCTGATCCCCTGGAAGAGCCCGGGCGGCAAGCTCCTGCACATCGCCGCCGCCTGGCCGCGCTGGAGCTGGGCCGACTTCGCCGACTCCGCGATCCCGAACGGGCGCTTCCTCGACTTCAAGACGCCCGGGGTGAGCGACAGCGTCAAGCCGATTGGCGTCACCAAGCAGTCGGTGATCGACGAGCTCTACCTCGGCGGCGTCGTCCTCGGCTATCTCGCGCCCCAGGGCGCGGATCCGACGGCCGACCTGAAGACCTGGAAGGACGAGCTGGAGGCCGGGGAGCCGTACGGGTCGAACGTCCAGGCCGTGGGAAGCCAGTTCATCAAGTTCAAGAGCGCGCTGAGCCTGGGGACGAGCCCGGCGCCGCTTCTAGTCATGAACGGCTGGACCGACCCGATCTTCCCCGCGACCGAGGGGCTGCGCGTCTACAACTACCTGCGCGGGCACAACAAGAATGCCGCGGTCTCCCTGCAGCTCGGCGACGTGGGCCACTTCAGGACCGGGAACGCGCTCACCTCCTACAAGGTCTTCAACGGGCAGGGCTCGGCTTTCTTCGACCACTACCTGAGGGGCCTCGCGGGTGGGCCGGCGGCGGGCGCGGTCACGGCGCTCGGCCAGGGCTGCCCGAAGGGGAAGGTCTCTCCCGGTGCGGTGACGGTGCCGAGCTACAGCAAGTTCGCGCGCGGGGATCTCCACCTCGCGTTCGGCGGGTCGCGCAAGCTCGGCCCCGGCGGCGCGAGCGATCCGCTCGGAAAGACCTACGACCCGGTCCACAACAGCGATCCCTGCTGGACCGTGAAGGGTGGCGCGGCGAAGGGGAGCCTCGTGCTGAAGCGGACCTCGCCCGGGTTCACGCTCGCCGGCGCCACCACCGTCATCGCGAAGGTGAAGACCACCGGGGGCTTCGGACAGATCGACGCCCGCCTCTGGGACGTGACGAAGGGCAAGCGCCGCCTGATCGATACCGGCACCTATCGCCTGAAGAAGAAGCAGAAGGGCAAGATCACCTTCCAGCTCTTCGGGAACGAGTACAAGTTCGCCAAGGGCCACACGATCGAGCTGGAGCTGGTCGGCCACGACTCGCCGGTCTTCCTGCGCGACACCGGGTTCAAGGTGAAGCTCTCGACCGTCTCCGCAGATGTCCCGACGCGCGAGAAGCCGAACCTGAAGCGCGGGATCGTGAAGCCGCCGAAGCGGCACTAGCGCTCCCGAGACTCCAGCCTTGCTGCATTTTGGTCGCAGGACGACCAAAAGGCAGATCGGCGGGTCGGCCGCTGGCCCGCTAGAAGGCACCGGCGCATCCGCGGCCGGTTTTGCGATATTCCTCGCGCCGCGGATGAGGGGTACGGCGATAGCGCTGGTCGTGGCGATCACCGGGATCGCCGCGACCGCTGCCCGGGCCGATGTCGTGCAGCCGTACGGCACGCACGACGCGGGCGGCTTCCGCAACATCCTCCCGGCCGGCGAGGCCGGCACCGATAACGCGCTGCAGCTCGGCGTCTTCCAGGGCACCGGCACCCGCCCCGCACACTGGGACGACCAGCTTCCGCTCTACGCGAACCTCCTCTACGCCTCCCCGCATCTGAAGCACAGCCAGATCGCGAGCTTCTACAAGGA